>JAOAHE010000100.1 GCA_026415415.1 Thermodesulfovibrionales bacterium
GATTTGAACCTCTGACCTTCGGGTTATGAGCCCGACGAGCTACCAGACTGCTCCACCCCGCTTTTATTTAATATACCTTAAAAAATTAAGGTTTGTCAAATGCAGATTGTTATTGCTTCAAGGAATAAAAAGAAGATAGAAGAGCTAAAAAGAATTTTAGAAGGATTAAATATAAAACTCCTTTCTATAAATGATTTTTCAGGCTTGGAAGAGGTTATTGAAGATGGAATGACTTTTGAGGAAAATGCCTTAAAAAAAGCAAGATATGTTTGTGAAAAAACTGGTTTGCCCGCGCTCTCAGATGACTCAGGGCTTGAAGTAGAAGCCTTAGGAGGTAGACCCGGGGTAAAATCAGCACGATATGCTGGGGAAAAAGCTTCAGATGAAGATAATGTTAAAAACTTTTAAGAGAAATGGAAGGAATTCCATTTGATAAAAGAAAAGCCCGCTTTGTCTGTTGTATTGCCCTTGTTTTACCTAATGGAGAGGAAAAAATTTTTTTTGGATATGTTAAAGGTATTATAACAACCGAACCTGGAGGAAATTTAGGATTCGGGTATGACCCTGTATTTATACCGGAAGGTTATAAATTAACTTTTGCAGAGATGTTACC
>JAOAHE010000101.1 GCA_026415415.1 Thermodesulfovibrionales bacterium
CGAAGCAGCGCTGGCCAGAGCCGCAATAGAGGTGTTGGGCGGACTTGATAAGAAGGCCCAAAAAATGCTTGAAGCCAGCCTTGCTGCGTGATACAATTTAGGCAATCGCCGCCGATAGCTCAGCAGGATAGAGCAACTGCCTTCTAAGCAGTTGGCCGGGGGTTCGAGTCCCTCTCGGCGGGCCATAAACAGGTGTTCCATTGGTGGCGCTGCTGCCGTCGAAAGGTGGAAAATGAGCAAATTCAAGGTCGAGATCAAAAAAATTCGGGCCATCGAGCCGCACCCCAATGCGGATGCAATCGAGTTAGCAGTCATCGACGGCTATCGCAGCGTCGTCAAGAAAGGGCAGTTTCGCGCCGGGGATCTGGTGGCCTACATCCCGGAGGGGGCTGTCGTGCCCGAATGGCTGCTCAAGCGTCTGTCCCTGTGGGACGAGAGCAAAGGCGCGGGCAAGCTTGCCGGAAAGGAGGGCAACCGCGTCAAAGCCATCAAACTGCGCGGCGAGCTGTCGCAGGGCTTGTGCTACGAGGTCATCGCAGACGGCGAGGCTCGCGGGCAAATCGTCACCGGGCCAGAAGATGGTTCGTTTGCCACGGTCTTCGAG
>JAOAHE010000102.1 GCA_026415415.1 Thermodesulfovibrionales bacterium
GGAAATGATAGCCCATTAGAAGCTCAAAAGCCTCTTCATCTAAAGTGACCTTCTTTTTATAGACTTTCGAAAATCTATCAAGAAAAAAGTTGATCAAATGGGGTATGTCTTCTTTTCTTTCTCTTAAAGGCGGTATTTGGATGGAAATCACGTTCAAGCGCCAGAATAGATCCTCTCTGAAATTGCCTTTTTTAACCTCATCAAAAAGATTTCTGTTAGTGGCAGATATTATTCTCACATCACTCTTCTTGATCTTGTTTGAACCAATGGGTTCAAAGATTTTTTCCTGAAGGAATCTTAGCAATTTAGGCTGAAGTTTAAGGGGAAGTTCGCCTATCTCATCTAAAAAAATCGTTCCCCTATCTGCCAATTCAAACTTACCGATCCTTTTTATAGCATCTGTAAAGGCTCCCTTCTCGGAACCAAATAATTCAACCTCAAGAAGGTTTTCAGGAATTGCTGCACAATTTATTGCCACAAAGGGGTAATTACTCCTTTTACTCTGGAAATGAATCGTTTTTGCAATTAACTCTTTACCTGTTCCTGTTTCACCTAATAATAGGACCGTTGCATCGGTCTCAGC
>JAOAHE010000103.1:0-308 GCA_026415415.1 Thermodesulfovibrionales bacterium
GTCCAGCATTGTAGGCTGCCAGTGCAAGAGATATGTTACCATTGAATTTTTCAAGAAGATATTTCATGTATCTTATTCCTGCATCAATATTTTCTATAGGATCAAAAGGATTTTTAACTCCAAGAAGAATCGCTGTTTGTGGCATAAGCTGCATAATACCCATAGCACCTTTTGGAGAGATAGCATATGGATTCCAGTTTGATTCTTCCTTTATCACTTCCTTTATTAGTTTAGCGTCTACTCCATAGGATTTAGCTTTTTCTTCTACGATTTTTTCTAATTCTGTTTTCAAAGGAAGAGATAGGGAG
>JAOAHE010000103.1:334-576 GCA_026415415.1 Thermodesulfovibrionales bacterium
ATTATGGATTTATTGTTGCAAAGATTGGTATAAACTGTTTTACCATCGATGATTCTTATACATAATTTTTCTGCCCATACATTATTGCAAAAGACAAAAATAATAACAAATATTATTAAAATCAACATAATAAATTATAATAAATTATACCATAAAGTAGTAATTCGGTAATTTGCCATATATAAAAATTTTTGTTATACTTATAATGAAAATTTTTAGCGGAGGGGGGAAATGTCATTAGT
>JAOAHE010000104.1 GCA_026415415.1 Thermodesulfovibrionales bacterium
GGTTCTGGTGCTTTAGCAGTTTTCTTGCCACAAGATACTAGATTAAATATCATAGCAAAAATTGCTAGGATAGCAAGTTTTTTCATTTTTTCCTCCTAATATTTTTTGAAATGAAACTTAATATTTATAATATAACACACTTTTTTAAAAAACAAAAAATTAAATTTTAGTAGATTGAAATTTCTTTTATTTTCATTTTATTGAAGGTGGTTATATGAATATATTAATATCTAATGATGATGGGTTCAAAAGTAGAGGCATTCAATTATTAATGGAGGAGGTTGCAAAAAAACATAGTATATTTGTTGTTGCACCTGATAGAGAAAGAAGTGCAGTAAGTCATAAAATAACATTAACGAGTCCTATAAGAGTTAATAAAGTTTCTGAAAATGTGTATACAACTGATGCAAGTCCTGCTGACTGTATAAAAATAGCATTCTTGGGGATTATAAAAGAAAAAATTGATCTTGTTATAAGTGGTATTAATCATGGACCTAATATGGGAGTTGATGTTTTTTATTCTGGTACAGTTGCTGTTGCAAGAGAGGGAGTTATGAAGGGTGTTCCTGGTAT
>JAOAHE010000105.1 GCA_026415415.1 Thermodesulfovibrionales bacterium
GGTTTGCATGTATCTGCCCATGATCCCCGAGCTTGCCATTTCCATGCTGGCATGTGCACGCATTGGTGCCGTCCACAGTGTGGTATTTGGTGGTTTCAGCTCGGAGTCTCTCAGGGACCGCATTCAGGACAGTGAATCTAAGGTAGTTATAACATGTGATGGGACCTTCCGTGGGGCAAAGGCTGTGCCGCAGAAGGATAATGCCGACGCGGCTGTTGCTGAGTGTCCTTCTGTGGAGAAGATGATTGTTGTCCGCCGTGTGGGTGACAAAATCAAGTGTTCCTTCAAAGAAGGTCGGGATCTGTGGTGGCATGATCTGATGGCCAATGCTTCAGCTGATTGTCCGCCGGAGTGGATGGATGCGGAGGATCCTCTTTTCATCCTTTACACTTCTGGGTCTACAGGAAAGCCCAAAGGAGTGATGCACACAACCGGTGGTTATCTCGTTTATGTGGCTTATACCCATAAGATGATATTCGATTATAAAGAGGAAGATATTTACTGGTGCACGGCCGATATAGGCTGGGTGACCGGTCATTCTTACATAGTAT
>JAOAHE010000106.1 GCA_026415415.1 Thermodesulfovibrionales bacterium
GGAGAGCAGTGATTTCTTTCGCTCGATATAAATGGCTCAAATAGGCGCGCGTGTATCTTTTACATACCGGACAAGTGCACTCCTTGTCTATTGGGTTATAGTCCCGAACATACTTAGCATTGCGAATGTTCATCTTCCCGTGGGAGGTGAATAAACATCCATTTCTTGCATTTCTTGTAGGCATGACACAATCAAACATGTCTACCCCACAAGAGATCGCCCAGAGAACATCTTCAGGCGACCCAACACCCATAAGGTAACGCGGTTTCTCCTCGGGAAGAAGTGAGGCAGTCAGAGCAGTTATGCGAAAACGGTCTTCTTTTGGCTCACCCACACTTACTCCTCCAATTGCATATCCAGGAAAGTTAAATTTGCATAAATGTTCTACACATTCTTTCCGTAAATCTTCAAACACGCTACCTTGAACTATGCCAAAGAGACTCACTTTTTCTATATATTCACTTCTTATCCAGAAATGAAATCCTTTCTCAGCCCAAAGTAAAGTTCTCAGCATAGATTTTTTGGCTTTTTGGTATGTCACGGGATAAGG
>JAOAHE010000107.1 GCA_026415415.1 Thermodesulfovibrionales bacterium
GTCTCAGGCGTAGGAGAAAGATTGGTTACATACACAGGTGGACACAGCAAGATGGGTGAGCTAATTGGAAAAGCTGTGTATGAAGCAGTAGTAGAAGGACTTATAAAGCAAAACGGTTTTAGAAGGGTAAAGTCTGATAATTAATAGAGCCAAAATGATAATCCGTAGGTTGGGATAAAAATAATGGAGGCTAAAATCTATAAATACTTAACCCCACCTAACCTCCCCTTAAATAAGGGGAGGGATTTAAGGGAGTGAGATTCTTCTTATGATAAGGGCAGTATCGTATGATGTGCCTCACTTTAAGATAAGGACAGGAATAGTTCCCCCTCTTAAATTAAGAGGGGGTAAGGGGGAGTTAGCCTTAATCCCTAGTTTGGGATAAAAAACGCCGGCTGTCAAAGGAGGTCTGCGTCAGTTTTTGAACTCTGATGACAATTTTAGGATAAAAGAATTGAGCGACTCTTTTGGTCGCAAGATGAGCCCTAAGGCACGAAGCCGAACCCTAAGTTTTGCGACCAAAGGTCGCTCAATCAAAATTTAAAG
>JAOAHE010000108.1 GCA_026415415.1 Thermodesulfovibrionales bacterium
TCAGAGGCTCACAAAAAAGAGGCAGTAAAAGTATTGGAAAATAAACTTTATCACAATTTTATCACAATTTTATCACAGTCAAAATAGCAGGCTCAAAAAATCCTTATTTTTCAATGGGCGATGAGGGTATCGAACCCACAACCTCTTCCGTGTGAAGGAAGCGCTCTCCCACTGAGCTAATCGCCCATTTGTTGAATTATAAAGTTTTTTGAGCCTGTTTTGTCAATTCTACCATACTGCAGGAGCATGTACTATATAACATTTGGCTGGAGTATTTCCTCTCACTCTCACTCCATGCAATTCTTTAGTTCCAATAACAATTACATCACCTTTTTTGAAGGGTTGCCAATTATTATCAATGAATACCTCTCCTTCACCTTCAAGGGTTAAAATGCTGTCAATCTCTTTTTCGTGGGTATGAGAGGGGATTTCAATACCTGGTGCGATTTCAAGAACAATTATACTCAATTCTGGATGTCTCTCTTTTGTTGTAATAAAACCAATCTTTACACCTTCAAATTTAGGATGTGGTTGCATCTTTACAT
>JAOAHE010000109.1 GCA_026415415.1 Thermodesulfovibrionales bacterium
ATTTTTAAAATAGGCATACCCTATGGCATAACAGATAGAATCTGTATCAGGATTTTTATGACCAATCACATAAACCTTTTTCTTACTGTCAAACATAAATTAATTTTAGCATATAGATGAATCCTTATCCAATTTAAAGAAGAAAAATAAAGATCTTCTCAGAATTAGAGACAATTCTAAGATTAAGGGGTTAGATGTCACATAATGGATTAAACAGCTTTAAAAGCTTCGTGGACAACCTTTTATCTAATCCGTAATTAGAATTTGCTATTGTATTGCGTTTTCTCATTACGGTTTTAGATGAGCCGCGTTGGATTCGAACCAACGACCCACGCCTTAAAAGGGCGTTGCTCTACCTGCTGAGCTAGCGGCCCTTCACACCTGTTCGGTGTTAGACACTAATTTTACCCATTAAAAATAACTTTTGTCAATGCCACAAATCGCCTGATGTCAAGCCAAAATAGAATACCCTGGTTACGTGAGACTATTCATCCCTCCCCTTTTTACCTCAAGGTTAACCAACTATAAGGTTCAACATCTATAGG
>JAOAHE010000010.1 GCA_026415415.1 Thermodesulfovibrionales bacterium
CTCCTCAGGGATAGAACAGTATCTTCCAATAACACCTCCTCCGTAGCCTCTTACTCCAACAATACCTCCATGTTTCCAGTAGCCAATTTTAGTTCTGTAAGACTTCTCTAATAGCCCTAACTCATCTGCTGACATATCGTTTGTTTCGGCGCATTTTTTAATCTCTTTGACAAAACTCGGCCAGGGACCTTTCTCCAGCTCATCTAACAATGGAGTGTCATACTTCTTTGGCATAAAAACCTCCTTACTTGAATATATATTTTTAAGGCTGTTAACCTTAAAGAGAAATGGATTTTCTCAATAATAAAAGCATTAAAGGCTAATACACCTGATAATCAATGGTCAAATAAATAAATTTTATTTAAATATTAATTTTTTTACTCTATATGAATACTTATTTCAGCTATTGCATATAATTTAAAAATTCAGTATATTATTTTTGTTTTAACATACTTTATAATTTTTAAAGTTTTAGAAACATAAAAAGGGAAAAAATAGACTAAGATAATTACAAATTTATTTAAATAAGTAATATTTAAAATTTAAATTTTTTATTTTTTTTAACTTTAAAGATTGCTTTGAAAATTACTTTTAAGTTAAATTATAACATTTCTTTTCTACCTAAATTTTTGCCTAATAGTTTCTATAATTTTTACATAAATTTATGACAGGAGATAGAAAAATCAGATGGGGAAGATACGAATTGCCATTGCTGGTATAGGTAATTGCGCAAGTTCCTTAATACAAGGCATAGAATATTATAAATTTCTACAGCAAAATAATATAGAACCTAAAGAACACATAGGATTGATGCACTTAGATTTAGGTGGTTATCTTCCGGGAGATATTGAAGTTGTTGCAGCATACGACATTGACATTAGAAAGGTTAATAAACCTCTTAAAGAAGCTATTTTGGCAAAACCAAACTGTACTAAATTGTTTTTCCCAAACATTCCTGATTATAAAATCAAAGTTGAGATGGGAAACATCCTCGATGGAGTCTCACCACATATGGCTAACTATCCAGATGAAAAAAGATTTATCCCTTCATCTACCCCTCCTACTGATATAGTTAAATCTCTTAAAGAGAGTGGCGCTGAAATGCTAATTAACTATTTACCCGTTGGCTCTGTAGAGGCTACAGAATATTATGCAAGAGCAGCTTTAGAAGCTAATGTTGGGTTTATAAATTGTATACCTGTATTTATAGCATCTGATGAAAAGTGGATAAAATTATATGAAGAAAAAGGCATCCCAATTATAGGTGATGATGTTAAATCCCAAATCGGAGCCACAATTATTCATAGAGCATTAGCAAAACTATTTATGGACAGAGGAGTCAAGATATCCCATACTTATCAACTTAATGTTGGTGGTAACACAGATTTCTTAAATATGCTTAACCACTCCCGTTTGAAACTTAAAAAGATATCAAAAACTGAATCTGTGCACTGTCAAATTTCCCACGACCTAAAAGATGAAGATATACATATCGGCCCTTCTGATTATATACCATGGCTAAACGACAATAAAATATGTTTTTTAAGGATAGAAGGAGTGGGATTTGGTAACGTTCCGATGCACCTTGAGTTAAGGTTATCAGTAGAAGACTCACCTAACAGTGCTGGAGTAATAATTGATGCAATTAGATGTTGTAAAATAGCCTTAGATAGAGGAATAGGGGGTGTGCTTTTGTCACCTTCAGCCTATTTCATGAAGCACCCCTATAAACAATTCACAGATATAGAAGCCAGAAATATGGTAGAGGAATTTATAAGAGGAGATAGGGAGAGGTAGTTGTTTGGTGAGAAATTTGGCCACTTTCTTGATAAACCCCTTGAACCATTGGCTAAAAAACTTACAATTCATCCTAACATCCTTACTCTTACTGGTTTTTTCATAACCATTTTTGCCTCTTCTATTTTGCCTTTTCATCTTAAAATAGGTGGGCTTTTTATTTTATTAGGCGCTTTATTTGACATGCTTGATGGCATCGTCGCCAGAAGTAACGGCAAAACAACTCAATTTGGTGCTTTTTTAGACTCAGTACTTGATAGATTTTCTGATTTTTTCATCTTTTTTTCGATCGGAACATATTTTGCAATGATCAATCATACAGTAGGTTTACTTCTTACAGCAGCAAGTCTCTTAGGTGCATTTATGATAAGTTATATAAGAGCAAGAGCGGAAGGGCTAAATATTCACTGTAAGGTAGGGCTTATGGAAAGACCTGAGAGAATTATTCTGATTTCCTTTGGATGTCTAACAGGATGGTTATTTCAAGTAATGGTAATTCTTTTTTTCCTTATATATTTCACAGTAATACAAAGAATTCTTCATGTCTATAAGTCACCTCAAATTAAAAGTCAAAGCTGATCCTTTCAGCCTAATAATTAGAGCTTCTTTTCCTCTTAGAACTCAAAGTTTTTGATGGTTGTGCATTTTTACATCTGAAAATTAGAGATAGATCTTTTTACAAGAAAAAGTGTTGGTTTTATTATTAAGATTGACAAAGCATATTTGTTTTTTATGTTTCCAATCAAGTCGCATTATCAAAGTAAGTTTTTTATAATTGAATAAAAAAAGATTAAAATCAATATTATTCCTTTAGATTTTTATAGATCTATTAGCCATAGTTGGCTTTTAATTAATTTTAGATGAACTAACATTAAAAATGTGATATACTTTCTTAAAGGGGGAATTTGAAATGGCTAATCAAACTTTATTGATTATCATTAGTGCAGGCTTTTTTGTTATAATTCTAATCTTTTTATTAGCTATTGGTTTTTTAATATATGCCATCTTAGAGCTCAAGAAAATTTCACAAAACCTAAAAACTTTTTTTATTCAAACTGAAGAAAGGCTTAACCCCGTTTTAAGTGAGACAGAACTAACTCTTAAAAGTATAAGAAAAGTCACAGATGACCTTGGTGAAGTATCTGGAAGTATAAAAGAGGTGTCAAAATCTATTAACGAGATAACCACGAACTTAAACACTCTAAGCCTATTGATAAACGAACTAAGAGTTAGTATCTTAAAAAGAACTTTGGCATTGAGAGTAGGATTCAGAGAAGCTTTAACAACTTTTATCAAACAATTAAAAGAAAGGAGGTAATTTTCATGCATCACAACGAGGGAGGCTTAAATGTTGGAGCTATATTGCTTTCGTTTCTATTAGGAAGTATAGTAGGTGCAGGACTTGCTTTGCTTGTAGCACCTCAAACAGGTACGGAGACGAGAAGAAGAATCAAAGATTTTGCAGAAGATGTAACCGATAGAGCTCATGGTTACATGGAACAGGCAAAAACTAAGGTATCCCAGTCAATTGACAAAGGTAAAGAAATTTTAGAGGCTCAAAAATCAGCTGTTACAGCTGCCTTTGAAGCTGGGAAAGAAGCCTATGAAAGAGAAGTACATAAATAAATATGCATGAACTCTCTATTGCTTACAGTTTGCTAAATTTAGCAATAGAGGAGTGCATAAAAAGAGGTTTTTCAAAGATACAAAAAATAAAGATAACAATAAGTAGTGCTTCAAATATCATGCCTGAGGCACTACTTTTCTCTTTCAATGCTTTAAAACAAGAGACAATCGCTCAAGAATCAATTCTTTATATAGAAAAAATTCCACTATCAGGAATATGCCAAAGCTGTAATACTAAAATAACAACTTTTAAGCCCTTTATTATAGAGTGTCCCGTCTGTCATGATAACTCACTAAATTTACAGATACCTGACGACTTAAAAATAGATGAAATAGAGGTAACTTAAAAATGAAAATAAAGATAGCAAAAAAAATTTTTAGTGAAAATGATAAAATTGCCGATATTAATAGAGAAAACTTTAAAAGACATAAGATTTTCACTATTAATCTAATGGGTTCTCCTGGGGCAGGAAAAACTTCTTTTTTAGAAAAATCGATTTCTTTACTTAAAGATAAAGTACAAGTAGGAGTCATAGTAGGTGATATCACAGGCATAGATGACGCAATGAGAATAAATAAATTACAAGTACCCGTAGTACAACTCAACACTGGTGGAGCATGCCATTTAGATGCAAACATGATAAACAACTCATTGCAAGACCTTCCATTAGAAGAAATCAAGCTTTTATTTATAGAAAATGTTGGCAACCTTGTCTGTCCTGCTGATTTTGACCTTGGGGAAAATATCAAGGTTACAATCCTAAGCCTTACCGAAGGAGACGATAAGCCATTGAAATACCCTCTAATTTTTAAAAAATCATCAGCCCTGATTATAAACAAAATTGATCTCATCCCTTTTTTAGAAGTTTCCATTGATAAGATTAAAAAAGATTGCCTACTAATTAACCCAACTATTAAAATCTTTAAAGTCTCTTGCAAAAACAATGAAGGAATTGAAAACTGGGTAAAATGGATCATGACTATGATTTTATGAAAATTGCCCTCTATGAAGCTCAAATTGCCTATGCAAAAGGCGAAGTACCCGTAGGTGCTGTATTAGTCATTGAAGGAACAATAATATCTAAAAGTCATAATCAAAAAGAAACCCTTTCTGACCCCACAGCACATGCTGAAATCCTTGTAATTAGAGAGTCTTCTCACCTCTTAAAAAACTGGAGGTTAGAAAAAGCAACTCTCTATGTTACAAAAGAACCTTGTATAATGTGTGCAGGAGCTATGATCAATGCAAGAATAAAAAGGCTTGTTTATGGATGTTCTGATCCTAAAAATGGTGCCATAGAGAGCCTTTATAAAATAGGCTCTGATTACAGATTAAATCATCAAATAGAGATTACTTCATCAATTTATGAATATGAATGCAAAGAAATTCTTAAAAGTTTTTTCTGTAATATTAGATCTTTTAAAAAATAAACTCTTTATCTTTGATTACTTCCTTTACCATAAGGTCTATTGCTAAATTTACCCTTTGCTATATTTGGATTCCTGCCTTTTTCTTTTTGTGGTTTAGCCTCACTTACAATAACATTCCTACCCATTAAATTTGTCCCGTTAAGAGTGGCTATCGCTTTTTTAGCGTCTTCATTAGATTTCATCTCTACAAAACCAAAACCTTTGTTCTTACCAGTTTCATCAGTAATCAATTTTACTGATGCGACCTCTCCTATAGCCATAAATGCCTGCTTAACAGTTTCTTCTGAGATATTGTAAGGTAAATTACCTACATATAATTTTCTGAACATTTTTAAAACCTCCTTTTTTTCAAAAATTTAAAATTAAATAAATTTAGTCTTTGTTTGCCAAAAGAAGTTCAGAGAGAAAGCGAGACGAATTAAATGAGAAAGCTTGATAAGAATTAACCCCTTAAGCTTTTTTCTGAAATATTTTTTTAAAAATCTTAGAGTCTTCTCTGAATATTTAGTTCTCCTGTTAAGTAAAAATATATTAATACCACATAATAGACTCAAAATATGGGGACGGTACAGTAACTGAGATGTAGCCACGCCAAGGGCATCTTTCAATTACTTCAACCCTTTTAGAGTTCTGTTCTGTCTGAATAGCACCATTTCTACCATTTACGATTAGTTCAACGCAAAAATGTATCTCATCGTTTTCTTTTACTTTTATCTGTTCAAAGGGAATCCTTATCTCAAAAATATCTTTTATTGCAGCTTCCAAATCATCGGAAACCTTAATCCATTTGTCATCAACTTTCTCATATAGCGTGGCCTGCTGTGTTGAAGTTTTAGGGAGGAAAACCACTTTAAAAAGTGTAGGATGTAAAATGTTAATATGAAAAATAACATTCTCTATTATATCACCAAAAGAACCAAAAGGATCAACTCTAATAAATAAATTATCTTTATTAAATCCGTAATGAATATCTGATACCATGCTCTCTGACTTATGCATGCTACCACCTGATCTTTTTACGTCTATATAGGCCCCTAAATACCACTCAAAATAACTCGTCATTATCCCATCAATCTTAGGATAGATAAAACCTCTGGGTTCTATCTGTGGATGAATCTTTCTTGCCTCAATTTTTATTGGCACATAGAGGTAAGGGGGGATATCAATACCAATAATTTCATATACTTTAATCAAATGACTCCTGAAGAGTTCGTCAAAATCCTCTTGCGTCTCAGTAGCATGTTCATCTCCATACCACCAGTTCCAATCACTGCCTTCTGCAATATATAAAGCTTGCCAAGCAGCCGATAAATCTTTTTCTGGATTTGCAATGGCATACTTTGATAACTCCTCTCTTGTCTTAGCAAGGTACTCCCATGCTAAATTGTCCTCTTGATGTCCTATCCAAATCCTAAAATTAGCATTTATCCAAGAGCCGGGATGTAAGCTTGATAAAGCCTCTCCCTTTCCATGTTCTTTTATAAACTCAGAAAAGGTAATAGTCTGAAACCTACTATCATTAGCCAGAAAATTATAAATACCATTAAGAAAATCACTGCCATCGTTTGGGTAGTATTCCCATGCATTTTCACCATCTACTATTATTGCGACTAAGTAAGGTCTATCATAAGGTAACGAGTTCCTAATGTGCATGAGCCTATTTACAAAATCATCAATAGCTTTCTGAGTCCCCCAGCCTGAATAAGAAAAACCTATCATATCAGACAATATATGATCCCTAAAAAATATAGCTACATCGTTGAAATTATATAATTTATAGAGTAGCTGAGGGTTAAAGACAGATCCTTGTGAGTCTCTAAAAGGTAATGTCAAAGACCTTGATAACACTTCCTCATCAGTGGCAACCCAATCAATACCAAAGGATTTTATTATCCCTAACACCTCTTCACTAACAGAACCCTCTGAAGGCCACATACCTGCTGGTTTCCTTCCAAAAAGATCTTCAAAATAATCTATGGACATCTTTATCTGCTTTTTTGCATCTTCTGGGTAGGAAAATCTTCTTTTTGGCAAAACTATATCGGGTTGGGCAACCTTAGCTATGTCAGTATTACATAATAAAGGCAAGATAGGATGATAAAAAGGACTGACAGAAAACTCAATTTGTCCTTGCTCAAAAAGTACCCTATAAGTAGGTATTATCCTTTTTAAAATCTCCAGCTGCTTATCAATAATTGTTTTTTTGTCTTCCTCTGCAAAATCTCTACCTTTTTTTGCTAACTCACTAAGATATGGATCTGATTGAATAAACATTGGATCAATCCAACATAGATTAAATAAAACTTGCAAATCCCTAAGTTCAGAAATGGAAAAATTACGGGCTATTTTAGTTAAATCTTTTCGAGTAAACTTAAAACCCCTTTTTTTGAGCAGTTCATAATATCGGGGATAGGGTTTGATCATATTGTCCCAGTTAGCAAGAAAAAAATTCTCTAATATAAAAACCTTCTCAGAATCTGTGAGCTCTGCAGAGTCTTTTAAAGTTAAGATCTGATAGATGTCTTTAGAACCATTATGAACATAATCATTTAATTGCTCAATTAATGATGGAACAATATTAAAGTTCAGTTTAAGAGAAGGGAATTTTTGTACTCTTAACGCCATATCTAAATAGTCCTTAGTGCCATGAAGCCTTACCCACGGAAGGCGGTATATCCCTGTATGAGGATCTTTATAATTTGGTTGATGAAAATGCCATAATATACATATGTATAGAGGATAACTATTTTTCATTATTGTTGTTTTTAAAATAATATATATACTCTCCCGGTTTAGCTAATCTATAATCTTCTCTTGCATATTTTTCTCTCAAAAAGGAGTTGTTCTTAAGTTGACTTATTTCTCTCCTTAATTGATCATTATTTTGCTGAAGGGTGTGAATTTCCGTTTTCAAAGTCTTTTCCACTTTTTTTAATTCATAGTATTTTACTAATCCCCTTTCACCAAAAATGGCAGGCACGATGATAGAAATTAGAAATAAAGCTACGACGCTATAAAAAAAGATATTTTTCCGCCTTCTTTCTGCTTCAATTTGTTGCCTTAAACTTTTAACTTTACTTGACCCTCTCATAATCCTATCTAAATCTTAGGTTATAAAAATAATCTTTACCTTTAAAAGCAGCCACCTCAGCCAGCTCCTCTTCAATCCTTAAGAGTCTATTATACTTAGCTATCCTCTCACTGCGAGATAATGAGCCTGTTTTAATAAAACCAGTATTACAAGCTACAGCGAGGTCTGCAATTGTTGTATCTTCTGTTTCGCCTGATCTATGAGATACAATAGCAGTGTATCTTGCTCTTTTAGCCATCTCTATGGCATCAAGGGTCTCTGTAACAGTTCCTATCTGATTAAGCTTTATTAAAATAGAGTTAGCTATACCACGCTGTATGCCCTGCTGGAGGATTTTTGTATTAGTTACAAAGAGATCATCACCTACAAGCTGGACTTTATTACCTAACTCCTTTGTTAATAATTCCCATCCCTGCCAATCATGTTCTGCCAGCCCATCTTCTATAGATATTATCGGATATTTTTCAACTAAAGACCTATAATAATCTATCATTTCTTCAGAAGTTAATCTTTTGCCTTCAAAAAAATAAAGCCCTTCTTTATAAAACTCTGAGGAAGCAACATCAAGAGCTAAATAAATATCTTCAGCAGGTTTATAACCACTTTGTTGAATTGCTTGCATTATTATCGTGAGTGCCTCTTCATTAGAGTTAAGGTGCGGGGCAAAACCACCTTCATCCCCTACAGCAGTATTAAGCCCTTTTTTCTTTAAGATGCTGCGAAGGGTATGAAAGATCTCCGAACCTGCACGTAAGGCATCTGAAAAACTCTTAAACCCAAAAGGCATTACCATAACCTCTTGCACATCCAAGTTATTGTCAGCATGTGCCCCACCATTAATAAAATTCATCAAGGGTATAGGCAATTCCTTAGCATTGATACCTCCTATATATCTATAAAGAGGTAGATTTAACTCGTTTGCAGAGGCATGACACACAGCCATTGAAACAGCTAAAATAGCATTTGCCCCCAACTTACTTTTATTCTCAGTTCCATCAAGTTCTATAAGGGTCTTATCAATTAGTGATTGTTCAGTTGACTCCAATCCTAAAATCTCTGGAGCGATTATCTTAACTATGTTCTCTATAGCTCTTAATACACCTTTTCCATGAAATCTATTTAAATCTCCATCTCTTAGCTCAAGAGCCTCTTTTTCACCTGTTGAGGCGCCTGAAGGAACAATAGCAGAACCATATACGCCACTATCTAAAAAAACCTTTACCTCAACTGTAGGGGTACCTCTTGAGTCAATAACCTCCAAAGCTGTTATATCTATAATCTCACCCATCTATCCCTCCTAACTTCTCAAACAATTTTTTAAAACTGCCTCTATTAGCCCTTGAGCATCTTTATAATTTATTGCTCTTTTTGCACCCTCATTAAGAAAATTACTTTTTACAATAAGTATGTAACGAACAACCTTGAAGATCAAATGCTGCCTCCCTAAAGCCTTCTGCTAAGGTTGGATGAGCATGAACCATCTCAGATAGCTCACTGACTTTCATTCTCCCTTTAATAGCTAAGGAGGCTTCATGTATTAACTCAGTAGCATTAGGTCCAATCACATGAGCCCCAACTAATCTATCTGACTCAACATCGGCAATCAATTTAAAAAAGCCACTTATCTCGCCCATTGCATGAGCTTTGCCAAGAGTCCTAAAATGTGACCTACCCACTTTTACCTGTATCCCGTCTTTTTCTATTTCATGCTGTCTTAACCCAACAGAGCCTATCTCAGGTGAAGTGAAAATGGCTGAAGGTATTACTGAATAATCAATTTTAAGTTCTTTACCACAGGCATTTAAGGCAGAGACTATCCCTTCTTCTGACGCTTTATGAGCCAATAAGATACCACCCACTACATCTCCAATAGCATAGATTCCCTTTACATTAGTCTCCAACCTATCATTAACAACTATGTGCCCCTTAGAAGATGTCCTTATCCCTAATTCTTCAAGTCCTAAATTCTCTGTATTAGGAATTCTGCCTACGGAAACTAAGACTTTTTCAACAACAATCCTTCTGCCATCTTTGATATCAACCTCAACTAAACCATGCTTAATATTTATTTTCTCTACTTGAAGACCTGTTAATACCTTTATTTTCCTTTTTTTAAATTCCCTCTGTAACAACTCAGATATTTCATAGTCTTCTGTTGGTAAAATCCTTGGCATCAGCTCTAAAAGAGTTACATCTGCACCAAATCCAGCAAAAATGGAAGCAAACTCGCAACCTATAGCCCCAGCACCTATTATTAAAATGCTTTTTGGAATTGATTTAAGAGATAAAGCGTCATTGCTGGAAAGTATATACTCTCCATCAAAAGGTAATGAGGTCAAGCTTGCGGGTTTTGAACCAGTTGAAATAATTATCTTGTCTGCCTCTACAATTTCTACTGATGTGTCTTTTTTATAAATCTCAATCTTATTTGGTGCAACTAATTTAGCTCTTCCTTCTATTAAATTGACGCCTGCATTTTTAAAGAGAGCTCGGATACCTTTGACTTGAATTGCTACTACTTTATTTTTTCTATCTATTATTTTCTCTGGATTGGGATATAACTCACCAGAGAAATCTATCCCAAACTCACTTAATCGCTGAGCTTTGTGAAATGCCTCAACGGAAGACAAGATAGCTTTCGTAGGAATACAACCCCAATTAAGACACGTCCCTCCTACTTCATCTTGCTCAATTATATTTATCTTAGCACCAAGTTGAGCAGCCTTCAGAGCAGCTATGTATCCGCCAGGTCCTGCACCAATTATAGCTATCCTCATCGTGCCTCTTCTTCAAGATAAGCTTCATAATCATCATAATCCATTAAATTATCAAGCTCGGAAGGATCTTTTATTTTTATAACGGCGATCCATCCTTTTCCATAAGGGTCTTCATTTATTATCTCTGGATTGTCAATAAGCTTTTCATTTATCTCTAATACTGTGCCGCTAACAGGAGATATAACAGAAGAAGTAGCCTTGGTCGACTCAATTTCTGCGATCTCACTGTTAGCTTCTACAAAAGCATCAACCTCTGGCAAATCAATGTAAACTATGTCTCCTAATGCATCTTGTGCATAATCAGTAATACCTATTAAAGCTTTTTTCTTTGTCAGTTTTACCCATGTGTGCTCTTTGTGAAATCTGTAGTCTTCGAGATTCATCCCAGCCTCCTTATAATATTCAAACTATATCAAGTTATATAACTATAGTTTTTTTCCTTTGTCAAGAAAAAATTTTTATCAAAGTATATATTTTAGCTAATTTATTCTAAATTATGGGAGAGGTGATAAAGTGAATGTCTAAAAGTCTTATATAATTTATAATTATAACTGTTGTAAAAAATTTTT
This sequence comes from Thermodesulfovibrionales bacterium, assembly GCA_026415415.1. GTDB lineage: Bacteria > Nitrospirota > Thermodesulfovibrionia > Thermodesulfovibrionales > Dissulfurispiraceae > DYHD01. The sequence continues at coordinate 11,292 of JAOAHE010000010.1, forward strand.
TAATAATAATTTTGTAGTATAATTTTATTAAAGATTATTAAAGAGGGAAAAATTATAGATGATACAAAAATTAAAAAAGCAATATCCTCTCTATATCCTTAAAAAAATCCCCTTTTTTGGTGTTCTGACCGATGAAGAATTAACAGAACTACAAAAAAAAATCCTTCATAAAAAATTCTTCAAAAACGAGGTTGTTCTTTTAGAAGAAGACACTCCCCATTACCTTTACATCATATATTCAGGAAAGGTAAAGGTAATCAAAACTACTTTAGATGGCAAAGAACAGATCTTAGCAATCCACAAAAAGGGAGACTTCTTTGGAGAGATGTCTCTGCTTGATAACAAAACAGCTCCTGCAACGGTTATAGCGATGGAAGAGTCACATATAGGATTACTCTCAAAGAACAACTTTGAAAACTTCTTTTTAAGAGATAATCGCCTTCTTAACCAGATAATCTTTATTCTCTGTGAAAGACTCCGTGAAGCATGGATGATGTTAAAAGTCTTAGGATTAAAAGAAGCAGATAAAAAAATAAGAGCCTTGTTAAAAATTATAAGTTTTAATTATAGTGTTAAAGACAGTAGAGGAACTTTAATTACAATACGCTTAAGTCAAAAAGATTTGGCAAGTTATACATCTTTAAGCAGAGAAACTGTAAGTAGAATTCTTGATAAACTTGAATCTGAAGGCGAGATAGAGTTCATTGACAAAAAATATATCCTCTTAAAACCTCTTTTTTTTAAAAACTCAGAAAATATTTAGTTTCAAAAAGCCTAAAAATTCTTACCCCTATTGCTTTGACTAACCCTTTTTTAGTTCGTAATAAAGTTAGAAAAAAAGCAAAAGGCAGGAAGAAAACTACATAGATTTTCTAATCTATACCTATTCTAAGATTATGATCAGCTCTTATTTCAACGCTAAATACATTTGATTAAATAAAAAAATTTTTTAATAGTTAAAAATTTGGAATTAAAACCTTTAAAGGTATCCCATACCTAAGCTTTTAAAATATTTACAGGTTGTATCTGTATGGCTTTTTTAGCAGGATATATACCAGCTAAAATCCCTATTAGTATTGTTGCACAGAAAGTTATTATTAATCCCTTCAATGATATAACTAAAGGTAAATCGGAGATTCTAAAAATCACTATGCTCGCTATCACACTTAATACAAGTCCTATAGTTCCACCTACCCAAGAAATAACAGAAGACTCCATCAAAAACTGCAGTACTATGTCCTTTTTCCTCGCTCCCAAAGCCCTTCTAATACCAATCTCCATCTTTCTCTCATTAACTATCAAAACCATAATTGATAAAATTCCTATACCACCAATTATAAAAGAGATCAAAGAGGCGATCCTGCCAAGTACTCTTATCATATCCATCGCTTGTGTGCTTAAGGCAACGACATCTTTTAAATCAATAACTGTGAAATCCTCCTTCTTGCCTCCTCCAATCTTATGTCTGAATTTAAGAATCTCGGTTATTTCTGCCTGAGCAAGGGATGTTACATCGCTACTTAAGACTTTTACAGAAATGTTATTTATAAAGGTCTTGTTAACAAAGCTCTTCAAATATGTATTCAAAGGCACAAGCACCTGATTATCCTGATCAAAACCGGATAAATCCAAGCCTTTCTCTTCTAAAACTCCTATAACCTTACAGGGCATGCGGTATATCAAAATATCTTTACCTATCGGGTCTTCATTCCCAAAAAGTTTTTCAGCTACCTTTGTACCAATTACAGAGACCTTAGATAGTCTTAAGTTATCCTCTTCAGTGAAAAAAGTGCCTTTTTGTACATGAAAATTTCTTACCTCTGTATAAGTAGGTGTTACCCCTAAAATTAAAACTGCATTTAATGTTACATTGCCATACCTTATCGGGAACATCTTATTTGCAGAAGGTGCAACTTCTTTTACATACGAAGATGTCTTTTTTATAGCTTCAGCATCTGAGAGAGTTAGTGTAGTTGCCTCGCTTATAAGATTAGTTCTTGTTCCCACTTTTCTTACTAAGCCACTCCTAACTATCAATAAATTTTCACCTAATTTAGCAATCTCCATCTGAGTTTTCTTAGACAAGGACTCAGAAAGATTAGATACAACTATTAATGAAAAAGTTCCTAAAAATGCCCCAACCATTGCTAAGGCAGTTCTTACCTTGAAATTACCTAAGGATCTAAATGCTATCTTTATATTTATTAAAAGCCTGATCATCCCTTGATAGCCTCAATAGGATTAAGATTTGCTGCTCTTCTTGCTGGTTGTAACCCAAATACTATCCCTATAATCCACGAAAGAGCAAAACCAGTAGTAAAAGCTTTCCATGAAAAATACAAAGGAAACTCTGCTATATAAGAAAGTAAATTGGAAGAAAGCAAAGATAATGCAAAACCGAAAACACCACCTACAGTAGTTATTATTACAGCTTCCCCTATAAACTGAATGAGGATATCCCGTTTTTTAGCGCCAATAGCTCTTCTTATTCCTATCTCAGAAGTTCTCTCTTTCACTGAAAGAAGAAAAAGATTTGTCAATACAAAACCAGCTACAATTAAAGACATAACCCCTGTTATCCCTAAGAAAGTTACTAAGGAACCTGTTAAAGCCACTAAAAACTTAACAATTTCCTTAGGTGTTACTATTCTAAAATCATCAGGTTCAGTTACAGGTAAATTGTGTTTTAACCTAAGAAATATTCTTAACTCTTCTGCATGATTGTATAGATTTTCTTGGTCTATAAACCTCGCTCTGAAGGCAGTAACATATTTTGTCTCATTGATAATCTTTCTCATCACTGTAGTCAAGGGCATGACAATCCTATCATCAAGATTATCACCTCCTGGAGATGTGCCACGTTCTGATAAAACCCCTACAATCTGCACTGGTATACCCTTGACAAATACAAACTTACCTACTGGATCCTCATTCCCAAAGAGTTCTTTCATTAGAAATTGACCAATAAGACCAACATTTCTAATTCCTTTAACATCTTCATCGGTGAAATCAGAACCCTGTATCACTGGCCAAGACCATGCACGGCTATAATCACTTGTTGAACCTATTACTTGTGTCTGATACTTTCTTTCTTTATAAGATATACTTATATTTCTCGCAGAAGTCATAGGTACAACTAAATAAGCACGACTGAAGGCTTCTCTTACATCGTTAACTTCATCAATAGATATAGTCTTACTTCTGAGTCCTAACGCCCTTGCCTCTTCACCGCCACTGAATACCAATAAAGAGTCTGGTCCAAAGCGGGCTACTATCTCAAAAGCTCTTTTGTAAGCACCTTCCACTGCAGCAACTATAGTAGTTACTGCAGATATGCCTAAAGCAATGCTTATTAGACAAAACAATGTTCTAAGTTTAAAAGACCAAACAGCTTTAAAAGACTGGGAAACTATTTTTGTTAAATTTTTAATCATTACTTACATCAAAAAAATGATAATATATCTTAAACAAATACTTTTATTAATAATACATCTTGAGTTAAAAAACTCACAAGACTATAAAAAAATCATGGCTATAAATTCTATAAATAACCCACTTAAAGCTATCCTGTCTATTTTTTTTAAAACTACCATTTTAGTTTCTATAGCTGTAATAATTTTAATAATTTTACCTGAAAGACTCTCTTATAACTTAATAGTTGAAGATGGGCCTATTGAAACTTTACAAGTTATCTTATATCTTGTTTGTGCAGCCTTATGTGCTTTTTTAAAAAAATTTAAAAATTGGAAAGATGGACTTTCTACAAGCTTTATCTTTCTTACTCTCGCATTAAGGGAGTTAGATTTTCATGTAAAATTTACCGATATTAGTATAACAAGAACTAAGTTTTATTTTTCCCATCAGATACCTTTTTTTTCAAAAATGATAGGTCTTATGATAGTTCTAACTATTATCTTAGTTATCGTCCTATTTATTAAAAAAAACCTTATTAAATTTTTACAGAACATAAAAAATAATAAAAAATCTTCCATAATAGCATTCACTGGTCTATTATATATAATTTTTGCAAATGTAGTTGACAGCTCTCTTACAATTCTTACTATAATTGGATTTAAAAATACTATCAGATTCGAGCTGGAAAAAACCTTTTTTGAAGAAATAGTAGAACTTGCAATACCCATCTTATTCATACATGCCATTGTTAGATATATAAAAGAAAATAGAAATGGTAGAAAACAAATATCATAAGTTATTGATAATCTTACTATTATTAGTTTCCCTTCTATCACCTTCGCACTCCTTTTCAATAGAAAAAATAAATCGCTTTTTCTTAAAAGGGGATGGAATATTACATATTAAAAACATTAAAAGTGGAAAAAGCACAAAAGTTGAACTATTTGATAAAGAAGGAAGGCTACAAAAAGCCTCCTTAGAGAAGATTAACGAGGTCTTTGATTTTCCTCAAAATGATGAAGGTCAACATATCTCTTTAAGGTTAATTTTACTGCTTGATTACTTTTCAGATTTAATTGCTCCAAATAAAACTATTTATCTCAAATCAGGCTATCGCAGCCATGATTACAATAATATGTTAAGAGAAAAAGGAGCAAACGCTGCAAAAACAAGCACCCATATAGATGGTCTCGCCGTGGATTTTTACATAGATAGCATAGATGGTAAAAAAATATGGGAGACTATTAGAAAACACAATTGCTGCGGAGCTGGCTACTATGGCGGAAATACAGTGCATCTTGATGCTGGTAGGCCAAGATTTTGGGAAGCCCACACCTCAAAAGTAAAGACCAATGAGAGCGACTACAACCGTAAAATCTATGTCTCCTCTGAGTATGATCGTTACATTGAAGGAGAAAGTATAAAACTTGCTTTTTCATCTGTAAGTGATTTTGGTTTTGGGATAAAAAAGGAAATCCAGATACTAAACTCACAAAATACCTATAAAATACTTATAGAGACCTCAGAGACCTCTGACTGCCTTTTTATAAAAGATAGAAAGTCATCTAAGTTCACTTTTACAATCCCCCAAAAAATTGACAAAGGTAGATATACCATAAAGGTTGATTTCTGCAATAAGCCTTTTGATGAAATGCCAGATTATGTCTATTCTAATGAAATAGAGATATTTTAAAGGTATTAATTTAAAAACCTTTTATTTATTAAAAACATATCCCTTTTGAGCATTAAAATTTGCTTGCTCTTATAAGGTTTTAGCTAAATAAGTTATTTTAAAATATGGACAGAAAGCTCACATAATAAAATTAATTTTTATCTTCAAAAAAGTGTGATAATATAGATAAGTTGTTATTTAGTTAACTTTGCATAAACATAAATCATAAAGCACAAAGTTAAAGATGCAATCTTTTGATATGAACGAAATATAATATATTAAACTTAATACCATCATATAGCTTTATCTTAAAGCTTATTAAGTTTAATTAACCCTATAAGTTAGTAAAAGAGGCAGTTTATAAAAATTATAACCTCTCTTTCATTATAATCTTAATATATTTATACATCTTAGCAAAAAGAGGTGATCAATGATAATTGATAGTCACATCCATTGCGGCAGTAGACTTTCTTTTAATTTAATATCCCCCTTGCTTGAAAAGGCTGGTATTGATGGAGCATGTGTCTTTGCACCTGTTGAAGATATTTATGATAGATATGACCCTTTTTTCCAAGATACACCCCAGTGGATCATGCATAGGAAAGAAGCAAATCGTTATCTTTTGCAGCTTAGCAAAAGCCAACCTAATATCTTTCCCTATCTTTTCATATGGAATGACTTTGATTATGAAGAGATCTCCCTAGGATACAGAGGTGTTAAATGGCACCGCCACGAAGACGAACCTGTATATAACTATAAAGATAAAAGGTGTCTTGAAGCTATAGAGAGGATTACTCACCTCAAAATCCCTATAGTTTTTGAGGAAAGTTTAGAAAATACCCTTAATTTTATTAATAACTTGGCTCCAAATGCCAATATTATAATCCCCCACTTAGGTCTGTTAAATGGAGGCTATTATTCATTAGAAGCCTCAGGGATATGGAAAAAAGATAATGTTTATGCTGATACAGCATTAGCACCCTTGCAACACATTAAAGATTTCATTAAAAAATATGGAACATCCAAACTGTTCTTTGGTAGTGATTTTCCTTTTGGAGAACCAGCGACAGAGCTTAAAAAAATCCTCATACTGGACATATCAGATAAAGATAAAGCATCTATCGCCGGTGAAAATATCTTAAGAATGCTTAAACATGGTTATTAAAATGTCATGACTAAACAGGAGAAATAATCTTTGGTTTATCCCTTTTTGAGTTAACTATGCAAAAAAACCCAAAAGGCTCTTCATAGGGGTTCATGAGTTGATGTACTTCACCAGGAGCAATAAAGACTGTATCTAAGTACCCAATGTTATATTTTTTATTACCTATCCTGATCTTACCTTTACCTCTAATACAAATAACTACATGTTCATGTTTATGGTACTCAAGACTCGTATAACCCTTTTGGGATATTTCAAAATATCTTATATGAAACTTGGTAGATTCTGCTTTGCCAATTAAAACATTTCTTGTAACCTGAGTCCAACTACCTGTCTCATCTTTATAATTTTCTGTTTTGGTCCCTTTCCACTTATATCCCTTCTTAAATCTCAATATATAACTTTTCTTAGGATTAACCTTTGGATTAATTGAAGACCAATCACAAAGGCTTGTTGTTGACTTTCGTTTAACTCCACCCATTTCTTCTAAATTAAAGGTTTTATCTATGTGCCATATTCCCAACTGCTTAGATACTTTGTCTGTTCATCAGTCAAAGAATCAATCTTGATACCCATTGAGCTAAGTTTCAAGCTTGCGATCTCATTATCTATGGTGTCAGGCACTTTATAGACCATATTTTTAAGGTTTTTATAGTTTTTAACAATATACTCAACCGAAAGAGCTTGATTAGCGAAACTCATATCCATCACTGCTGATGGATGGCCTTCTGCCGCAGCTAAATTTACCAACCTGCCTTCTGCAAGCAAATAAACTCTTCTGCCATCATCTAAGGTATATTCTTCTACATAATCTCTAATCATTCTTGTTGACTTAGCTAATTTTTTGAGTTTCTCTATATCTATCTCTACATTAAAATGTCCTGTGTTACAAACAATTGCACCATCTTTCATTGCAATAAAGCAATCTTCTGAGATTACATTTATATTTCCAGTAACCGTAACGAAGATATCTCCTATCTTTGAGGCATCTTTTATAGGCATAACTTCAAAGCCATCCATCAGAGCTTCAAGAGCTTTAAGAGGTGATACTTCTGTTACAATAACTCTCGCCCCTAAACCTTTCGCCCGAGATGCTACGCCTCTGCCGCACCATCCATAACCACATACAACAAATACAGAACCTGCTAAAAGACGATTAGTCGCCCTTATAATACCGTCAATAGTGCTTTGTCCTGTTCCATATCTATTGTCAAAGAGATATTTAGTATAAGCATCGTTTACCGCTATTATTGGATATCTTAACTCGCCATTTTTTGCCATAGCCTTTAACCTTATAACACCGGTAGTGGTCTCTTCTGTTCCACCTAACACATCTCCAATTAACTCTTTCATTTCCTTATGTAAAGTAAAGACCAAGTCTGCACCATCATCAAGAGTAATATGAGGTTTAATTGATAAAGCGCTAACTATATGGCTATAATAAGTATCTTTGTCTTCACCTTTTATAGCAAAAGTGGATATGCCTAAATCATGCACTATAGAGGCAGCAACATCATCTTGAGTGCTCAAAGGGTTAGAAGCACACAGGTGAATATCTGCACCCCCAGCTTTTAAAGCCATCATTAGGTTGGCAGTTTCAGTAGTAACATGTAGACAAGCTGCGATCCTGATACCTACAAGAGGTTTTGTTTCTTCAAACCTCTTTTTTATCTTCTGAAGAACGGGCATTTGCATTTGTGCCCATTGAATCTTAGATCTGCCTCTGTCAGCAAGTTTTATATCTCTAACATGGTAAGTAGCCATTTTATAATCTCCTGTCTATTATAAACCAGCTTCCGCTTTTAAATAATCTGCCATATCAGTCCTTTCCCAAGTAAAATCTTTATCATCCCTTCCAAAATGTCCATAAGAAGCTGTCTTTTTATATATAGGCCTTCGCAAATCAAGATACTTGATAATAGCTCCCGGGGTTAAATCATAATTTTTCTTTATAATGTCTACTATCTTTCTGTCTGGAATCTTAGCAGTTCCATAAGAATCAACAAATATTGAAACAGGTTGGGCGACACCAATAGCATAAGCTATCTGCACCTCAAGTCTTTCAGCTATACCTGCAGCCACAAGATTTTTTGCTATATAACGAGCCATGTAAGAACCCGATCTATCAACTTTTGTAGGGTCTTTTCCTGAGAAACAGCCACCTCCATGACTTCCTACTCCACCATATGTGTCAACTATTATCTTTCTACCAGTAAGTCCTGTATCCCCCATCGGACCACCTACTACGAACCTGCCTGTGGGGTTAATGTGATAAATAATGTTCTCTTCATCAAGAAGTTCTTTTGGAATGACTGGTTTTATGACCTTCTCAATTATATCCTCTCTCATCTCCCTTAAAGTTATATCAGGACTATGTTGAGAAGAGACAACTATAGTAGATACCTTGAAAGGTTTGCCACCTTTGTACTCTACAGTAACTTGTGTTTTACCATCTGGCCTTAGATAGCCGATTATATCTTTTTTTCTAACCTCTGTAAGTCTCATAGCAAGTTTATGAGCTAACATGATAGGTGTTGGCATTAACTCTGGTGTCTCATTACAAGCATAACCAAACATTAAACCCTGATCTCCTGCCCCTCCAACATCCACACCCATAGCTATATCTGATGACTGTTCATGGATAGAAGTTATAACTGCACAAGTCTCATAATCAAAACCATATTTTGCCCTTGTATATCCTATATCCCTTATAGTATCTCTTACTATGCTTGGTATATCCACATAACACGACGTCGTTATCTCACCAGCGACAAAGGCTAAGCCAGTAGTTACAAGCGTCTCACAGGCTACACGAGAAAGAGGGTCTTTAGTAATAATTGCATCAAGGATTGCATCAGATATTTGGTCTGCAATCTTATCTGGATGCCCCTCTGTAACTGATTCAGAGGTAAAGAAGAAATCTTTATCTGACATTAGTTAAACCTCCTCTGCTTGAAAATCTTTTTTATATATCTACTGAAGCATCTTTACTAATTCCTCAGCAATCTGAACGGCATTAAGAGCTGCCCCCTTCCTAAGATTATCTGAAACAATCCACATATTGATACCATTTTCAATGGACTCATCAACCCTGATTCTACCAACGTAAACATCATCCTTTCCTGCTACATCTATAGGAAGTGGATATATATTCTTCTCTACAGCATCAAAGACTGTTATACCCGGAGATTTAGAAAGAAGTTCTCGTACCTCTTGTGGAAAAAGCTTTTTTTCTGTCTCTATATTGACAGATTCAGAATGTCCTCTAAAAACTGGTACTCTCACTGTTGTTGCTGTAACTCTGATAGAGTTATCTCCCATGATCTTCTTTGTCTCGTTGACCATCTTCATCTCTTCTTTTGTATACCCATTCTCAAGAAATTTATCTATATGTGGTAAGACATTAAAGGCTATCTGATGTGGATATACATTACACTTTACCTCTCTAAAATTAAGTAAAGCTGTTGTCTGCTGAAGTAACTCATCCATAGCTTTTAGCCCTGTTCCTGATACTGCTTGAAAAGTTGTTACAACAACCCTTTTTACCCTTGCAATATCATGTATGGGCTTTAAGACAACCACCATCTGAATGGTTGAGCAATTTGGATTAGCAATAATGCCTTTATGCCAACGAAGGTCATGAGCGTTAACCTCTGGAACTACAAGCGGAACATCAGGCTCCATTCTCCATTGACTTGAGTTATCAATAACTACACAGCCAGAATTAGCTGCTATAGGCGCCCAAATCTTGGATCTCTCTGCTCCAGCGGAGAATAAAGCTATATCAATACCTTTAAAAGAATTCTCATTTAAAGTCCTAACAGCAACCTCTTCTCCTTTAAACTGAAGCTTCTTGCCCTCAGACTTCTCAGAGGCAAATAATCTTATCTCTTCAACTGGGAAATTACGACTCTCTAAAGTTGCTATCATCTCATTACCAACAGCACCGGTAGCACCGACAACCGCTACTACATATTTGTCTTTTTTCTTTAACATACTGTCTCCTTTTTTAAGATTTATTTAAAGATATTTTATGACTGAAGATACTGTACAACTAAATCTCCCACTTCTATAGTTGAATATCCCATCTCTGCTGCTGATAAACTTTTCAACTTATTAGATGTTACTTGTATAACTGCTTTTTCTATTTTCTCAGCTGCCTCAGTTTCCCCAAGATAATCAAGCATCATAGCACCAGCACATATAGCAGCAAGAGGGTTAATAACATTCTTTCCAGCGTATTTTGGTGAAGATCCTCCTATTGGTTCAAACATTGATACGCCGTAGGGGTTTATATTACCGCCAGCAGCTATACCCATACCTCCCTGGATTATGGCACCAAGATCTGTTATTATATCTCCAAACATATTGTCTGTTACTATCACATCAAACCATTCGGGATTCTTAACAAACCACATAGCTATCGCATCTACATGAGCATAATCAACCTCTATCATAGGGTATTCCTTTGCAACTTCAAAAAATACCCTTTCCCACAGATCAAAGGCAAAAGTAAGTACATTTGTTTTACCTACTAAGGTGAGTTTATTTTTCTTGTTTCTTTTTCTACAGAACTCAAAGGCATATCTAATACATCTTTCTACTCCTTTGCGAGTATTAATAGACTCCTGAATAGCGACCTCATCAGGTGTTCCTTTTTTCAAAAATCCACCTGCTCCAGCATATAGCCCCTCTGTATTTTCCCTGATAACAACAAAATCAATATCTTCAGGTCCTTTATTTTTCAATGGACAATCAACACCTGGATAGAGTTTTACAGGTCTAAGATTTATATACTGATCTAACTCAAACCTTAACTTCAGCAAGATACCTTTCTCTAAAATACCAGGTTTTACATCAGGATGACCTATAGCCCCTAAGTATATAGCATGGTATTTCTTAAGAGTTTCAATAGCATCAGGAGGTAATATCTCCCCAGTTCTTAAATACCTTTCACCTCCAAAATCATAAAAATCAAATCTTAAATCAAAACTAAAATAAGAAGAAACTGCAGTTAAGACTTTTATCCCTTCCCTTATGACCTCTGGTCCTGTTCCATCACCTGGAATAACAGCGATATTATAAGATCTATTCATGGCTCCCTCTCTTTTAATCTTTTCTTTGTCCACTCTATCAACCCCCCTGAAATGATCAGTTCTTGCATAAAAGGAGGGATAGGTTTGATAAAATATTGCTCTTCTTTAGTTATGTTCCTTATTAGTCCCCTGTCTGCATCAATTTCAATAGTATCTCCTTCAGAAATTTTTTCTGCTGCCTCTGCAGACTCAAAAATAGGAAGCCCTATATTGAAAGCGTTACGATAAAAAATCCTCGCAAAGCTTTTTGCTATAACTGCCTGAATACCTGCAGCCTTTATAGCTATAGGTGCGTGTTCTCTTGAAGAACCACAACCAAAATTTTTTCCAGCCACTAAGATATCTCCTTTACTTACTTTCTTCGGAAACCCTAAATCTGCATCCTCCATCACATGTTTTGCTAACTCAGAAGGATCAGAAGTATTAAGATAGCGAGCAGGGATAATAGCATCAGTATCAATATCATCACCAAACTTCCAAGTCTTCCCCCTTAATATCACCTTAACCTCCTTATAAAGGTTTCACAAACAACTAATATTATTATAAACTTATTATTATAATTATAGAGACTAATAATTTCCAATGAAAAAAGTTTTAGTTATCCTTGGACCAACTGCAGTAGGTAAAACAGCAGTATCAATTAAGATAGCAAAAGAGCTAAATACTGAGATAATTAGCTCCGATTCTATGCAAATATATAGGTATATGGATATAGGAACAGCTAAACCATCTCTTGAAGATAGATTTTTTGTAAAACACCATCTAATTGATATAGTTAACCCCTGGGAACATTTCAGCACAGGAGACTACATTAAAATTGCAAGAGAGGTCATATCAGAACTACATATTAAAGGCAAAATCCCCCTTCTTGTTGGTGGAACTGGTCTATATCTTAAAGCAATGACCCGAGGTATCTTCGAAGGTCCCTCTGCTGACTGGAAATTAAGAGAAAGGCTTATTGAATTAGAAAGGAAAAGACCTGGCCACCTTTATAAGATATTACAAAAAATTGACTCAGAAACAGCTAACAAAATATCTCCTTCAGACCTAAGAAGAACAATAAGGGCTTTGGAGGTATACCTAAGAGAAAAAAAACCTATATCTGAGTTCCACAGACACTCAACCAAGCCTTTAAATTATGAATTTATAAAAATAGGACTTACAAGAGATAGAAAAGAACTTTATCAGTTAATTAACGAAAGAGTAGACAATATGATGAAAAAAGGACTACTTGAGGAAACTAAGTCCTTATTATCCCTTATTTCCTCTCAAAATAAAAATAATATAGAAACTTTACCAGCACTTCAAGCTATAGGTTACAAAGAGCTACTGTCTCATCTAAAAGGCTATCTAAGTCTTAAAGAAGCTATTAATCTAATTAAAAAAAGAACAAGAAATTTTGCAAAAAGACAGTTCACCTGGTTTAAAAGAGAAGAAAACATCTCCTGGATTGATATAACGGGACTTTATGATACTTGCGAGATAGCAAAAAAAATTTCTTCAAAACTTATCCTATAATCAGCTAACTACTCAAAGAAATAGAATTTTTATTTGTAACAGAAAAAGCTTATCACTTACTTTTTCAAAGTATTCCTTTCTCCCTTTGATTTAACCTTTTCCTTTGCTTGCTAAAACATTTTATATTTCTCTTTTTAGATCATAATGGTCTTCAATAATACCGACTTTATAAGATTTAATGATATAATTATATAGTATGCAAAAAATTCATCTCCTCGTCCTTTATATCTTAATATCTTGCCTTCTCTGTATGAATGCCTATGGCTCAGAACCAATAAAGATTGGAGTATCTCTTTCTCTAACAGGTATATATTCACCAATGGGTAATTATCAAAAAAATGGGTTTCAACTTTGGGAAAAACATATAAATGAAAAAGGTGGACTTCTAAACAGAGAAGTAAAAATCATTATTCATGACGACAAAAGTAACCCTGAGATCGCCAAAGCTATCTATGCACAAATGATCTTAGAAGAAAAGGTGGATTTTCTCTTTGGGCCTTATTCTACCCCAATAACTAATGCTATCTTACCTTTAGCAGAAAAATATAATTATCCCCTCCTTATCTCTGGAGCTGCAGGTGATAGTCTATGGGAACAGAACTTCAAAAATGCCATAGGTGTTTATACACCTACAAGTAAAATCCCTTACAGCTTCTTGGAAATGCTATTAAATCATGATATAAGAAAATTAGCAATTTTTTATTCAGATGATCAATTCTCAAGAGATTTAGCAAATGCATTCTTAGCTAATGTAAACAAATATAACCTAAAAATCTCTCTCGTTGAGTCCTTCAAAAAAGACTCAAAAGATCTAAAATATTTAGCAAAAAAAACAAAAGAATCATCGGTTGAAGCTCTGATATTAGCTGGACACTTTCAAGAAGCAGTAAATATGAGAAAAGCCCTAAAAGCTATAAAATATTATCCAAAAGTTTTCTATGCCCATATAGGAGCTTCTATTGATGCATACAGGAGAGAGCTTGGCGACGATGCTAATTTAACCTTTGCTTCTTCTTTGTGGGAGGTAGAAGCAAATTTCCCTAATTCAAAAAAATTTTATGAAGACTATTTAAAAAACTTCAAAGAACTACCACAATACCACTCAGCTTTAGCTTATGCAACTGGACAGGTCTTTGAAGAGGCTGTAAAAAGAGTGAACAGTTTAGATAAAGAAAAGTTAAGGGAGGCATTTTTTAAGATGGACATTATTATCATAATTGGTAGATACAGTATTGATAAAACAGGTAAACAGAAAAGGCAACAAGTTTTTGTAACTCAATGGCAAAAAGGAACCAAAAAGATAGTCTGGCCTCCAAATTTTTCAAACTCAAAACCCATAATTTTTAAATGAACATGATGATGTCTCTATTTAAGAATAAACCCATTGTCTTTAAGATAATCTTTCCCATCATATTAGCCTTTATCCTAATAGGTGTAACCCTATTCTATTTCAATCTCAAATCAATCTCTGATTTTGCAGAAGAGATAATAAAAAATGATGTTAAAAATTATGAATACGATATCTATAGCCTATGTGATAAAAATCTCAATAATTTACTAAATGAAAAAAAAGCTGATGATCAAATATCTTTGACTATTGCAAAAGCCAACACTATAAATTCTATTGAAGCTTACGCAAAAGAAAAAGAGATAGAAGTGTTTATTAGTTCCCCCTACACAGAAATATTGAAGACCTCTTTGTTTGAAGAAATCTCCTTAGATAAGGACAAAGTCACTGAAAAAAAAATATTGACATGGTACTTAAATAACAAAAGATACTTCGTATATCTTTTCAGTTTTGAGCCCTGGCAGTGGAGAATACTCTTAGCAATCGCTCCCGATAAATATTCTAATATTGAAAATAAAGTTTTACTATCTTATATGATATCATGTTTTATTTTCTTCGTTTCCCTTTTTTTTATTATCAGCAGCTTAAATAAATCAATCAAAGAACCCTTAGTTTCTATCGTTAACTCATTAAACAAAAATATACCACCTTCTTATGAAGGAACTAAAGAGATAGAATTCTTAAGTAACAGCATCCGCGCTATGTTAAATTCCCTTGAAAGAAGAATAAGAGAATTAGAATATAAAGAAAAGGAGATCATTAAAGAAAAAGAATTTGCTGAAAGTATACTTAATAGTATCTCAGATCCTATATGCATAATTGAAGCGGAAAGTCTAAAAATAATCTCAGCCAATGAAGCTTTTAAAGAAAAATTTAAAATAAAAAATGCTGAATCTTTGATAGGTATTCCTTGCTATAGCATTTTACATAATAGATCAGAAAGCTGTCCTGAGTGTCCTATAGACAGTTTTTTAAGAGAGGGAAAGGCTTTCACTTATGAAACTAAAATATATGATAAATACCATAAACATGTCACCTTTGAAGTATCTATATCCTCTTTCGTTGATAAGCTTAGTAATATTACATATATTATCTTAGTGCAAAGAGATATAACAGAAAGAAAAAGACTTGAAGAACAACTAATTCAATCGCAAAAATTAGAATCTATTGGTATCTTAGCTGGCGGGATAGCACATGACTTCAATAATATCCTAACGGCCATCACAGGTTATGCAAACCTTCTTTATCTAAAGGTTGAGCAAGATCCTATTTTAAAAAAATATGTGGAACAAATACTAAAATCCTCAGATAGAGCTGTAAAACTCATAAGTAGCTTATTAGCTTTCAGCAGAAAACAAATTATAAACCCTATACCTATTGATATTAATGAGATAATAATGCAATCAATAAAACTACTAAGAAGTCTTTTAGAAGAAAATATAGAAATCAAGACAAATCTTAGCCATGAAAAACTTTTAATAATGGCTGATCCTGTTCAACTTGAACAAGTCTTTATGAATCTTGCAACTAACTCAAGAGATGCAATGCCAAAGGGCGGCACCTTCCTTATAGAGACTAATAAATCAAATATAGACGAAAATTATATTGCTATGTATGGTTACGGAAAGGTAGGGCAATATGCAAAAATCTCCGTGACCGATACAGGCACAGGTATTGATCCAAAAATAATAAACGACATCTTTAACCCTTTTTTTACTACTAAAGAAGTAGGTAAGGGGACTGGCTTAGGACTTTCTATGGTTTATGGCATCATAAAACAGCAAAATGGATTTATAGACGTGCAAAGTGAAAAAGGTATAGGAACCACTTTCAATATATACCTTCCTTTAATAAACTCTGTAGTTTCTGAAACAAAAGTCCAGGAAAAACCAAAATATGATAACAAAATTGACCTTACAGGGACAGAAAGCATATTGATCGTTGAAGACGAACGCTTAGTAAGAGAGTCTCATAAAGAGTTACTTCTTAACTATGGCTATAAAACCTTTGAAGCCTCCGATGGAGAGGAAGCATTGAATTTATTCCTAAATCATATTGAAGAGATTGATTTAATCCTATGTGATGTAGTAATGCCTAAGAAAAATGGGATGGAATTAGCAAAAGATATTATAAATCACAAAAAAAACATCAAGATCCTATTAATGAGCGGCTACAGTATAGATCTTAGAGAAAAACAAGATCTATTAAATGATAATATCAACTTTATCAGCAAACCAGTATCAGGTGAAAACCTGTTAAAAAAAATTAGGCAGTTGCTTGACAATAATATTTCAACTTTCAAAACTTAAGAAAGAGTTTATCTATTATGTTTACCATTGAATTTTTAAAGGAAGAAGAAATTGACGTTCTGCTTCTTAAGGAAATACCTATTTCCTTTGCAAAAAGCAATCTAATAATGCCAATTAATAAAGATAGATTTTTTCTAACAGCTGCTGTTGCTGATGATAGAGGTATCTTTGCCTTAATTGAGTTAGCAAAAGCTTATGGTCTAAAACCAAAACCCCTCTTTACAAAACCCGATGTAGTTAATGATGCTATCAACAAATTCTATGGGCAGATCAGTTCCGCTGAAGATGTTATGGATAATATCTCAGGTGAAGACTTTTCAGCTATTGCCACTGAGTTTGAAAAACCTCAAGACATCTTAGGACTGACTGAAGAGGCACCAATAATTAGACTATTAAATGCTCTTTTTCTTCAAGCTGTCAAAGAAAAGGCAAGTGATATCCATATAGAACCATATGAAAAAGAGCTTGATGTTAGAATAAGAATAGATGGTATCTTACAAAAGATTCTCAGTCCGCCAAAGATTATCCAAGAGGCTCTAATTAGTAGAATTAAAATTATGGCAAACCTTGATATTGCTGAAAAAAGGCTTCCTCAGGATGGAAGAATAAGATTATTAATAGGTGGCAAAGATATTGACGTTAGAGTCTCTATAATCCCTACAACCTTTGGAGAAAGAGCTGTTCTAAGGCTTCTTAATAGAAGCTATGGGATAATGCCTCTTAATGCCCTAGGCTTAGAAGGTAAAGAAGGTAAACTTTTTGAAGAATTACTTTTCAGAACAAGTGGCATTATCCTTGTGACAGGTCCCACAGGAAGTGGAAAAACGACTACTCTTTATGCCGCTCTAAATAAGATTTATTCAGAGGAAAAAAATATTATAACAGTTGAAGACCCTGTTGAGTATCAACTTAAAGGTATAGGACAGATACATGTAAATCCAAAAATTGGCTTAACTTTTGCTTCAGGACTCCGCTCTATACTTAGACAAGATCCTGATATTATAATGGTAGGGGAGATAAGAGATTTTGAGACAGCGGAGATTGCTATTCAAGCATCCCTTACTGGTCATTTAGTTTTAAGCACTCTGCACACCAATGATGCTCCTTCAGCTATAACAAGGCTATTAGATATGGGGGTTGAACCATTCTTAGTGGCTTCCTCTGTAATAGCAATTTTAGCTCAAAGATTAATAAGAACGCTATGTTCTTACTGCAAAGAGCCCTATGACCCTGATGAATCAGAGTTAAAATATTTTCCAAGTAAACCCAATATACTCTATAAAGCTAAAGGTTGTGATAAATGTAGAAAAAGCGGCTATATAGGGAGAACGGGTATATTTGAACTTTTAATATTTGACAATAAAATAAGACTTTTTACCACAAGCCGTCAAGACTCAAAAGTGATTAGAGACTATGCAGTCTCAAAGGGGATGAAAACCCTATATATTGATGGTATAGAGAAAGCTGAAAAAGGTATAACAACCTTACAAGAAGTATTAAGAGTTATACAAAAAGACTATGCCTATTTATAACTATAAAGGGTTTAACTTTCAAGGCAAAGAGATAACTGGAACAATTGAAGCGTCAAGTATAACAGAAGCATTCTTTAAAGTCAAAGCTGAAGGGATCTATCCCTCTGACATTATTGACAGTAGTAGCAAAAAACTCAAAAAAGGTTTTTTTCAACGATCAAGCTCACATTTTTTACAAAACTTTACTCGTCAGTTCTCAATCTTATTAAATGCAGGTGTCCCTGTGGCAGAAGCCATTCAATCAATAGCTAATGAAAATTCCGGTTATTACAAAAAGATATTAGTTGCTATAAAAGATCGTATATCAGCTGGTGCAAGTTTACATAGAGCTTTACAAGATTTCAATGATATATACCCTGATTTCTATACTAATATGATTCAAGTAGGTGAACATAGTGGCAGTTTAGCAACAGTAACTACCAAACTT
Source organism: Thermodesulfovibrionales bacterium (assembly GCA_026415415.1). Lineage (GTDB taxonomy): Bacteria > Nitrospirota > Thermodesulfovibrionia > Thermodesulfovibrionales > Dissulfurispiraceae > DYHD01. The sequence goes on from JAOAHE010000010.1 coordinate 29,770, forward strand.
GCTGATTATTTAGAAAACCAAAATCTTCTTCATTCAAAAGTAAGGTCAGCTATGATTTATCCCTTATTAATGATAGCTGTCTCTATCATTGTATTGTCTTTTCTTTTTACATTTGTAATACCTAAGATAGTTAAAATATTTGCAGACACTAAAGCCTCTTTGCCTTTTATAACAAAAGTTTTGATATTAATCAGTAATATTTTTGCAAACTACTGGTGGTTAATAGTTTTTCTTTTAATATTTTTAATTTTTGCGATAAAAAGATTAATGAAAAAAAACAAATTGTTAATAGATAAAGCCCTCTTGAAACTCCCAGGTAACTTAACCCAAAGCCTTTATTACTCAAGATTTGCCCGAACACTTTCTTTTCTTTTAGAGGGTGGCATTCCCTTGCTTAAGGCTTTGAGTATCTCTTCTCGCTCAACAGGCAATAAGGCTTTAGAACTTGCTATCCTTGAGACAGAATCTAAAATAGCAGAAGGATTAAGATTGTCTAATTCTTTAAAAGGATTTCCTTCAGTTTTCACCCAATTAATATCTGTAGGGGAGAAAAGTGGCAACCTTGCAGAAAGTTTAAAAAAAGCTGCTGATACCTATGAGCAAGAATTCAATAGAAAAATGATTAGAATAATAACTATCTTAGAACCAACCATGATCATCACGATGGGTCTTATTGTATGTTTTATAGTTTTAGCGGTCTTGTTACCAATCTTTCAATTAAATCAGCTAATAAAGTAATCTAACTTAGGAGGGATAATGAAAAGACTAAGAAATACAAGCGGGTTCTCACTACTTGAGATTATTGTAGTTGTTTTTATCCTGAGCATCTTAGCTGCGATCGTAGCACCAAAAATAATAGGTAGAACAGATGATGCCAAGATAGCGGAGGCAAAAGTCCAGATTAAAAATTTTGAGACTGCTCTTAAACTTTTTAAAATTGACAATGGCTTTTATCCCGATACTCAACAAGGACTTGAAGCTCTAATAGAGAAACCTACAATAGGACAGATCCCAAAAAGATATAGAGAAGGAGGGTATCTTGAACAAAAAAAGATACCTTTAGATCCTTGGGGAAATCCTTATATATATATATCTCCAGGACTTCATGGAGATTTCGATATAATCAGTTATGGAGCTGATGGTAAAGAAGGTGGCGAGGGGAAAAATGCTGATATTAAAAACTGGGACTTACAATAAGAAAAACGGTCTTACTCTGCTTGAGCTTTTGGTAGTAATAGCTATCTTAACTTCACTAACAGCTATAATTATCCCTACTTTATCCTTTTTTGAAGAGCTTAAAATTAAACAGGAAGCAAAAAAAATCGCTTCAATTATGAGATTCCTAAACGACCACTCTATTACTACAAAAGAGACCTTTTATTTGACAGTTAATTTAGATAAAAAACAATTTCTCTATACAACCTTAGAAGGCGAGATAAAAGAAAGATTTGATACTTTAAGCGCTGTAAACTTACAATCAAAAGGTATTATAAGAAACGGTGAAGTAACGATCTTTTTTCACTCACAGGGAGTTGCCGAATATGTATCCATACATTTAAGAGATCAAAAATCCGAGATCACTATCTCTGTAAATCCACTAAGTGGTAAAATAAAAATTACCTAAGCATGAAAGAGTTGCATAACCACAAAGGGATCACATTACTTGAGGTTATTATCAGTCTTGCGATCTTAACTGGCTTACTAATTACCTTAATCTACACCCTTAATTACCATCTAAGTGTCGCAGAAAGACAAAATATCATAACTCTTTGCACCTTTATTGCAAAAGAAAAAATAAATGAGATGGAAAAATCACCTATCTCAACTAAAGGTTATCTTGATGAGCCTTATACAGGATTTTCTTATGAGACCTTTGTGTTAGATTCAAAGCTCCCCTCTATGTTAGAGATAAGAGTTAAAGTTAGCAAAGATAAAGAAAGTGTAATATTGTCCCAATTAATAAAGAAAAGATAAAAGATTTTTTCTTAAGATGATAAAGAAGCAAACGATGGGGTTCACCCTCATAGAGATATTGATAGCTCTAACATTAACCTCTTTCATAATAGTAACTCTTTACAACACCTTTTTTTTAATACACAAAGGAATTAATGCAGTAGATGACTCACTGTTAAGATTACAAGAGGCGCGCATTGCAATTGATACATTAAAAAAAGAGTTAGAGTCTGCATTTTACATGAAAGAAAAAGACTATACAATCTTTAAAATTGAAGATAGAGATTTCTATGGTAGAGGCACATCAAAAATAACCTTTACAACTTTTTCGCCTCTAATAAAAGGACTGGCAAAAATCAGCTACATAGTGTCAGAAGAAAACGGTAAACTTACTTTAAGAAAAAAAATTGACTCTGCTTTTCATGGTGATCTTAACAAATCAGACTTTGAGTTAATTGAACATCTACAGTCGTTTATCCTTGAGGTAAGATATAAAGACCGCTGGTTAAAGACATGGGATTCTAATCTATCGGGAATAATACCTGATGAGGTAAGAATTACTATAAATATACCAGAAAAAATAGCCGACCCCTCGGAAGGACAAAAAAGAATTATATCTCTAATAGAGATAGCTAAGCCTATGATAGGGAAAAACCTATGATATATCTAAAAAATCAAAATGGTATAGCCTTAATTCTTACATTGCTTATAGTAACCATATTAACAGCTATAGTTATTGAATTCTCATACGGAGTCTACATCGCAACCACAAGTTTAGATAACTGGCAGACAGGACAAAGGCTTTCTACAATAACAAAGTCTGGAGTAAAAGTTGCTGTCCAAACTATTTTAGATCTACCTATTAAAGAGATGTATAAAGCACCAGCCCGCATACAAATACCTGCAAATGATATCATCAGTGATTTTCAAGGGCAGCTCTTTATAACTATCGAAGATGAAAACTCCAAATTTAATATTAACTCCCTTATAAACGATAATCAAACTTTAAACTTACACTCTTATAATCTTTTTAGAAGGCTTTTAAAGAAACTTCAACTTAAAGAAGAGATCGCAGACATTATATCTGACTGGATCGACAAAGATAGAGAACCAAGATTGAAAAACTCCGAAGACAGAGCAAAGAATTCCTATTTAGAAAGTCTTGAAGAACTATTACTTATAGATGGTATTGATATGCTAACTTTTAATAAATTAAAGCCTTTTTTAACAATCTATGGAGTAGATAAAATAAATTCACATCTTATAAATATAAACACTGCTTCCGAGATAATCATAATGTCTCTTGATGATAAGATTACTAAAGAAACAGCAGAAAAAATTATCCATTCGCGTCCCTTTGAAAACATAAGCTCTGTGGAAAAGGTTGCTCCAGGTATTGGATTAGGACCAACAAAAATAATAACTAATCCTTCAATTTTCAGGATTGACAGTTCAGCAGAGGAAAACAAAATAAAAAAGACTATTGAATGTGTAGTGGATATAAAGGGTAAAATACCAACCATAAAGTTTTGGCAAGAGACTTAACAATGAGAAAAGCTGGATTTGTTGAGATAAAACCCCTAAACCTCCCAGATAAACAAAACACTAATGATGAGTTAATTTACATCCTACACATTTTCACCGAGACAAAGAATGGATATGAATTAATCAAAAGTGTTGATACCCCTACAACAAGCGATTTTCAAGAATTAGATTTTTATTACTTAAGCCTTCCAATAAAACTTTTTAACTTTAGACTTTTAGAATTTCCTTTCAAAGAAAAGGACAAGCTTAAAAAAGTTATCCCTTATGAACTTGACAGATATACCTTAGGAGGAAGCAAAGAGTTAGTATACGACCATCTATTACTTAAAGAAAAAGAAAAAAACCTTTACGAAATTTTAGTCGCCTATATTGATAAAAAAATCTTAACTAAGATAATAAAAAAAATATCTGATATAGCTGAGCTAAAGCCTCTTAGCGTTACATCCTTAGAACTTACACATTTTTTCAATAAACATAAAGACGCTTTAGCCTTTGCTTTATTAAATATTGAAGAATCAACCTCTGAAGATAACAAAACAATGCTAAGCAATGCTATCGAGACCCTTCAAAAATACCCACTAAATTTTTACCCGGAGGAAGTAGCTTACCTACAAAAAACCACAAAAGAGACCAAAAAAATCAACTTACTACTAACTTTGCTGCTTTTATTTTTCCTTTCAATAAATATAAATTTAGGATTTAAAATATTCATCAAAAATGCCGAGGTCTCAAACCTTAAAAATCAAATTAGAACAATTTATACTTCCACATTTCCTGAAGATAAAAAAATCTCTGATGAGCTTTACCAGATAAAGTCCCATATGAAAAATATCTCTGAAAAAGCTAATATTCTGGTTGGCACTAACGTTCTTGAACATTTAAGAAAACTTTCAAATAAAGAAAAGAAAGGGATCGTTGTAGAAGAACTTAATATTGAAAAGGAAATGATAACCATTAAAGGAGTAGCAAACTCAATATCAGAACTTGATGATTTAAAAAAATCCCTTTCAAACTTTTACAGAGAAATCTCTCTTTCTGACATAAAAACTATCAATGAAAACAAAGTCTTATTTACAATTACGATAAAAGAATGAAGCCAATAAAAGATTCACATAATAGATTCTCAAAAATAATAGCTCACTTTCTTTACCAGTACCCAAAAAAAAGGCTTATCTTAATTTCCCTTCTTGTCTTATCAATAATATCCATAGTGCCTTTAATTCTAATAGATAAAAAAATGGAATCATCCTTAGGTTTAACAGTTATAAAATTAAAAGAACTAACAAATCTATCACAGGAATATAGTTTGCTTAAAGCAAAAATATCTACTGTTGAGTCTAAAGCAACTCACCACCAAAATGTCAGTATAACTAACTTTATCAATGATGTTACCGCCTCAATAGGTATAAAAGATAAAATGAAATTTATTAAAGATATATCCTCTCGGCAATTAAAGGAAAATATATCAGAGGAGACAGCAGAGATATTTTTTGAGAAACTTACCTTAAATGAACTAATAAATTTACTTTATAAAATTGACAGTTCCTCTGTAGCTGTCACAGTAAAAAAGGCAATAATTAAAAAATCCTTCGAAAAACCCAACTATCTTGATATAACTATAAACCTTTCTTTATTTAAAATAAAGAAAGACATTAATAAATGAAAATCCTTTCTCTTGCTCTCATAGTAACTTTAAGCATTTTCTTAATATTAATTAGCTTATGGATTATCATAATACCTGAGGAAGTAATAGAAGATTATCTTATAGAAAGTATAAAACTTCAAAAAATACAACTAAAAACAGAAGGGATTAAAAAAGGGATATTTTTTTCCCTCTGTATTGAAAATATTTTTTTAAAAAACACCAATAACTTAACAATACTTGAGATTAAAAACCTAAAAATTCAACCTGATTATATAACCTTACTACGACTAAATCCAACCCTTACCTTTACAGGGCAAATTCACTCTGGAAACCTTTCAGGCTTATACATATTAAGGCAAAGGAAAATAACTGTATTTGGTAAAGATATAAAGATTGAAGAAAGTCCATTATTGAAATCTATAAATATCAATGGCAATGGCAAATTATCTTTTGACCTTACAAGTGGTAACGCTGAGGGGGAGATTACCTTTACTATAAAAGACTTAAAACTCAAAAACATCTTCTTACCAAATGGATATATCTTACCTATGGAACTATTTGAATATATTGAAGGGCTCATAGCTTTTAATAAAAATTCAGTAGAGATAAAAACTTTATCCCTCAGAGGTGAAAGCATTTATGCTAAGATAAAAGGCAATATTATAGCTGAGTCTTTGGACTTAAATATGGAAGTAATGCCTGAAGCATCTTTTAATAAACTTTCTTACTTAATGATCATTGAACCCTTCAAAGTATCACCAGGATATTATATAATCCCTCTTAGAATTAAAAACCCTATACCTTAATCAATAAAAAACTACGATCTTTGCCCAAAAATAGCTGTTCCTATTCTCACCATCGTTGAGCCTTCTTCTATTGCTACCTCAAAATCCCCTGACATTCCCATTGAAAGTTCCTTAAGAGGAAAACCTACTGCTACAAGGTTATCTCTTAATTGTCTTAATCGTCTGAAATACGGCCTTACCTTTTCAACATCCTCAAAAAAAGGTGGTATTGTCATCAAACCTTCAAGTTTAATATTTTTCATATAACTTACAGTTTCAACTAACTCTATTAAATTATCCTCCCTTATTCCGTGCTTAGTATATTCTTCGGAGAGTTTAACTTGTACCAACACCCTTTGGACTTTATTAATTTTTTGAGCTTGTCTATCAATTTCCTTAGCGAGATCTATAGAATCCACGGAGTGAATTAGATCAAACAATTTCACAGCAAATCTGGCTTTATTGCTTTGGAGATGTCCGATCAAATGCCATTGGACATTAATATTTTTGCCCTTTAAACTTAAAGATTCTATTTTCTTTTGAGCCTCTTGAACCCTATTTTCTCCAAAAATTCTAAGACCAATCTCTATAGCCTCCTCAATAATACTTAGCTTTACTGTCTTAGTTACAGCTATAAGTTTTATCTCATCAGGTTCACGACCAGCCCTCATAGCAGAGTGAGAGATTTTTTTAAAAATTGCTGTTGCGTTCTCTAAAAGCATTGTAATTTATAGTATTAATATTTTAAAAATAAATTCAAGGAATCGGATATGTTAATATTAACTATTATCACATAAAATTAAAATTGCTATAATGCATATATAATGCTAAAAGAATTTTTCTCTGGTTTATCAATTAACACAAAACTTATTCTCATGATGCTCCTAATGAGTTTTCTTTTAATATCTACCCTTTTAGTCTTCTACCACCGTTCAGAGCAGAGAATCTTTGATGAGATAGAGAAACAAACAGCTGAGCTAACAAAAGCTATCCAGATAGGCGTTGAAGAAGTTACTGCTTCAGGTAATACAGATGAGGCACGCCTTAGCAACTACCTAAAACAACTAAATGCCAAAGGTATAAAAGAAATATCTATAATAAGCAACGAGGATCAAATAATAGCAAGCACTATTCCATCAAGAATAGGTGAACCGATAACAAGAAAGAAAAAAGAATTAATAATAAAAGCAGAGCTTGGAGAGCCTGTCTCAGACGAAGGAAGAACATTTAATATCATTTTCCCTGTTATATCAGGTGGGACAGAATACGCCTATATTCACCATGGTTATATACACCTTAAGATCAACAAAGATGACTTCTCAGAATTACTAAGAGCTGCTACCTTAGAGAAAATAGTTGTTACAGTTTTAGTTTTTACTATTGGAATAATCTTAACATTTATCTTTTCAAGACACTACACTCGCCCTATTCATGATATCGTAAATGCTGCTTTAAAGGTTGCACAAGGTGACCTAACCCAAAATCTCCCTATAAGGAGTTCTGATGAAATTGGTCAGCTATCCGAGAGTTTTAATCATATGGTCAACAAGTTAAGAGAAAATAAGAAAATTGAAGAACGATTAAGAGAAGTAGAGCATGTTACAGCAATAGGGCAACTGTCCCGCAATATGGCTCATGAGATAAGAAACCCTTTAAATTTCATCAACCTAAGCATAGATTACATAAACAGCAAATATGTCCCAGAAGATGAAAAAGAAAGAGAAAGATTCTACAACCTCATAAATGGTATCAAAATGGAAATCCAACGCCTCAATACATTAGTAAACGAGTTTCTCAATTACAGCAAACCAATAAAACTAAATAGAAAAAATGTCAGATTCAAAGAGATCATAGACGATTTATTATCTCTTATTATAGCAAAAGCAGACGCAGAAAAAGTAAACATTCTTTATGAAATAAAAACTGATTGTGAGCTTTCAGTTGACCCTGATCTGATAAAATCCTGCATCCTTAATATATTCACTAATGCCTTCAGTGCAATGCAGAACATAGACAGACAACGCCTCTTAACCATTAGAGCTGAATTAATCCTTAACGAGTTTATCCTTTCAATAACAGACAACGGAGAAGGTGTTGAAGCTGAAAAACTGCCCAAGATCTTTGAACCATTTTTTTCATCAAAAAAAGATGGCTTAGGATTAGGGTTACCCTTTACCAAGAGAGTCATTGAAGAACATGGTGGTAGAGTTGAATTTATAAGCAAAAAAAATGAAGGCACAGAAGTTAAAATCATTCTGCCTTATAAAAACCAAAATAATCGATAATTCAATTAAGGAGTTATTATGGCAGTAATTATTGTAATTGATGATGAAAGGCGACAGGTAGATATAATCAAAACAATCCTTGAGGAGGAAGGACATGAAGTTCATACAGCTTTTTCAGGAGAAGAAGGATTAAAATTAATTATTGAACTTACCCCTGATATTGTTCTTACAGATCTTAAGATGAGCGGTATTAGCGGCGTGGAACTACTTGAAGCCATGCCTGATATGCCCTTTAAACCTGCATTTATAATAATGACAGCATACGGAACTATATCGTCAGCAGTAGAAGCAATAAAAAAAGGCGCTATGGACTATCTCACTAAACCTCTTGACAAAGATGTCATCGTTCACAAAGTAAGAGAGGCTGCTGAGAAAATCAACTTACAGAAAGAAAATAAATGGCTTCGATATGAACTTTATGATAAATTCAAAATTGAAGGTATCGTCAGCAGTTCTAAAAAGATGCAAGAGATAATAGAGGTGGTAAAAAAAGTAACTCCTACCTCAGTGACTGTTTTAATATATGGTGAAAGCGGAACAGGAAAAGAATTAATAGCAAGAGCTATTCATTACAATAGTACCCGTAGAACAGGTCCCTTTACTGTAATTAACTGTGCTGCTATTCCTGATAATCTTATAGAAAGTGAGCTCTTTGGCTTTGAACCTGGTGCATTTACTGGGGCAACCCATCGTAAAATCGGTCTATTTGAAGCTTCCGATAAAGGGACTTTATTCTTAGATGAGGTTGGAGACTTACCTCTTCTTACCCAAACAAAGATTCTTAGGGTTTTACAGGATAAAGAAATTAGAAGACTTGGAGGGAAAAACAGTATAAAAGTTGATGTAAGAATTATAGCTGCTACAAATAAACAACTTGAAAAAGAAGTTTCTGCCGGTAGATTTAGAGAAGATCTCTTTTATAGACTAAAAGTAGTCACTATAGAACTCCCTCCTTTGAGGGAAAGAAAAGAAGATATCCCAGCTCTTGTAAAATTTTTCATAGATAAATATAATCATGAATTCGGCAAAAGAATAAAAGATACCTCAGATTCAGCCAAAAAAGCCCTCACTGATTACTCCTGGCCTGGAAACATAAGGCAGCTTGAATCTGTTATTGAAAGAGCAGTCTTAATGTGCGATAAAGATATAATACACTTAAATGACATAAAGAGCGAATTAAGGTTACCTCAAGAAGGTGGTATCTTAGACATAGAAATTCCTGATGGCGGTATAAACTTTGAGGAACTTGAGAAAACCTTATTGAAAAAAGCCATGATAAAATCAAATAATATAGCAACAAACGCTGCCAAACTTTTAGGAATGAGTTATAAAACCTTTTGGTATAGACTTGAAAAGTTTGGACTAAAAAGTTCCTCCTCAAAAGGGGATATATATCCTTAAATAGGGATTTAAAAAAATTATAACTAAATGCTATTATTTCAGACAATCAATTATATAAATAAAATCTATTTTACTTACAATATACAAAAATGGCATTATATTTGCACTTTAACCTAAAATTTTAGGTTAGACTTTAATATTTAGGGGAAGGAGGTGAACAATAAATAATGAAAAGGTATTTTGCATTACTTGTAGCATTAATTTTTGTTTTTTCAGTCTCTACTGTAGCATTAGCAACAGAAAAGCCAGCAGCAAAACCTGCTGAACCCACAAAGCCTGCAGCAAAGCCTGCCGAGCCAGCAAAGCCTGCAGCTCCTGCTGAGAAGCCAAAAGCTGATGAGAAAAAGGCTGAAAAACCAAAAGTAAAACAAGTTACAGGTGAAGTTGCAGCTGTTGATGCAGCAGCAAAATCCATTACTATTAAAGGTAAAAAGGGTGATGTTACTCTTACAGCAGAGCCCAATTTACTTAGTGATGTGAAGGTCGGCGATAAGGTTACTGCAAAATATACAATGCAGAATGGAAAGGCTGTTGCAAAGAGTATTAAAAAAGCAGTAGCTAAGGCTGAGAAGCCAAAAGCTGAAAAGCCAGCTGACAAACCAGCTGAGAAGCCAAAAACTGACAAACCAGCTGAGAAGCCAAAAACCGATAAACCAGCTGAAGCACCTAAAAAGTAACTTTGAACAAATCAGGGAGGCATCCAAAGCTTCCCTGATGTTCATCCCTCTTCATTGTAGTCTATAAAAAATTAATAGGTATTGAGTGTGCCAGTGCTACAGCGGTGACCTCTTTAGCTCCACCGTTGAAAAGGGCATAAGAACATTCTTTTATCGTCGTACCAGAAGTAATAACATCATCTATAAGAAGAATGTGACCATTAATTACCTTTTCTGCATAAAAAGCATTTTTTATATTTTTTAACCTTTCATTTCTTAGAAGCCCAGTTTGAGGTTTTGTTTCTCTGATTTTTATAAGTATATCTAAATTCATAGGGATATTCAAAGCCTTAGATATGAAATACCCTATTAATGCAGTCTGGTTAAACTGTCTGTCTCTTAATCTTTCTGGACGGATCGGTACAGGAACGATTAAATCACAATTATTAGGAATAGATAATCTTAAAATAAGATCACTTAATGGGCGTGCAAGTCTTTTTAATCCTTTGAATTTAAAAAGGTGAATAGCTTCTTTTAAAGTCCCTTGATAAAGCCCATAGTAAATAGTTCTCATATTTACATTTAAGCTCAAACAATCTGAACATACTGTAGTATAGACAGATTTAGTAGGTATACCACATCTGAAACATTTAGGTCCTTCATATTTTTCTATTAGAGACCAACAGAATGAGCAAAAGGGATTAGTTACGAAAGAGTTAGACTCACTTCTACAGATTGGGCATCTTGAGGGGAAAAAAAGATTTACAAACCTATCTATTAATTGAACAGACATTACATAGATAAATCCTATTCAAAAAACCTCATCTAATAATATAGTATCTTCTCTACCCTGCCCTGTTGATATTATCTGCACCTTAACTTGTAACAAGTTTTCTATTTCCTTTATATAAGCTTTAGCGTTCTTTGGTAACTTTTCAAAATCCCTGATACCACCTGTACTAATGTCCCACCCTGGCAAATCTTTATAAATCGGCTCACAACCATTTAACACTTCAAGTTCCTTTGGAAAACTATCAAATACTTTATCACCATATTTATATCCAATACACATCTTTATAGTGTTTAAACCATCTAATACATCCAACTTAGTTATAGCTAATCCACTTAAACCATTTACCCTAATTGCATATTTAAGAGCTACTAAATCTAACCATCCACATCTCCGTGGCCTTCCTGTAGTGGCACCATATTCTCCACCCTTTTCTCTTATGTAATCACCAATAGAGTCTTTAATCTCTGTTGGGAAAGGTCCTTCCCCTACCCTAGTAGTATAAGCTTTTGTTACACCAACAATTTTATTTATTTTAAGAGGGCTTATACCACTACCAGTACATACGCCTCCTGCTATAGTGTTTGAGGATGTAACATAAGGATAAGTGCCATGATCTATATCAAGAAGGGTTCCCTGAGCTCCTTCAAAAAGGATATTCTGCTTAGCTTCTACAGCATTATTAATTAATGCTTCGGTGTCAGCCACATATTTACTTAACTTTTCACCATAACTTAGATACAGCTCATAAATTTCTCTGGCATCTAAGGGTTCAGCTTTATAAAAATGTTCTAAGAGGAAATTAATTACTTGTAAATTAGAACTAATCTTAGATAAGAGCAAATCAGGAAAGTAAAGGTCTATAACTCTTATACCATTTCTTGATATCTTATCCGTGTATGCAGGTCCTATGCCTCTGCCTGTTGTTCCTATATTTTTACTCTTCTCCATTTCTCTCTCTAAAGCAATATGATATGGCATTATAAGATGAGCAGTTTTTGATATAAAGAGATTTCCATCAACCTTTATACCTCTTTCTTTAAGTCTTTCTATCTCTAAAAGCAAAATAGCAGGATCTACTACCACCCCGTTACCAATAATGCATCTTTTTTCTTCATTTAATATACCCGAGGGGATCAAATGTAAGATATATTTATGTCCATTGATAACTATAGTGTGTCCAGCATTATTTCCTCCCTGAAATCTAACGATCATGTGAGCCTTTTGGGATAGAAAATCTACAAGCTTACCTTTACCTTCATCTCCCCACTGTATGCCTAAAACTACAAGAGTTGACATTATTTACCTCAAGAGTTTATTTGTGATTAATTAAAAAAACAAAACTTTAACATCAAGAATATTAGGTAACTGCTTTAATTCTTCTATGATCTTTTCATCAACTGGCGAGTCTACGTTGACTACTGATATAGCTAAACCTCCAGGTGTCTCTCTACCAAAATGCATCCGTCCAATATTTATCCCATTTCTTCCAAGTAAAGTACCTATATTTCCTATAACACCAGGCTTGTCATTATTATACAAGAAAAGCATATTCCCCTCTGGCATAATCTCTACAGTAAAATCATTTACCTTAACGATACGAGGGTCTTTTTTACTAAATAATGTGCCTGCTACTTTTAAACTTCTTTTTGCAGACCTTAGGGTCATTACTATCATGCTATAGTAATCACCTGCATCAGAACTTCTTGTCTCCTTTACCTCAATACCTCGTTCCTTTGCTATAAAGGGTGCATTAATAAAATTGGCAGATTCATAAAGGATTGGTGACAACAGCCCTTTAAGTGCTGCAGCTGTTAATGGAGAAGTAGTAAGAGCCGAAGCTTCTCCTTTGTACTCTAATTGAACCTCTTTAACAGCACCTTCAAACATCTGAGCAGCAAAGCTACCCATCTGTTCTGCTAATGTTATATAAGGCCTTAAAGTGCTTACTTGATCTGCAGGTATGGAAGGGAAGTTTACAGCATTTCTAATAGTCCCATAAAGTAAGAAATCTCTTATCTGCTCTGCTACAGCAATAGCTACATTTTCCTGAGCTTCCTTTGTAGATGCCCCAAGATGTGGAGTACAGACTACTTTATCGTGTCCTACAAGTGGATTATTTTCAGGTGGTTCTTTCTCAAGAACATCTAAAGCAGCTCCACTTACTTTGCCACTGTTTAAAGCATCTAAAAGGTCTTGTTCATTTATAATCCCACCTCTTGCGCAATTTATGATATATACCCCGTCTTTCATCATACTTATAGTTTTTTTATTTATCATGTATTTTGTGTCAGTAGTAAGAGGTGTATGTATAGTTATGAAATCAGCCTTTTTATAAAGCTCTGTAATCTCTACCTTCTCTACCCCTAACTCTTCAGCTTTTTCATCGCTCATAAAGGGATCATAAGCGATCACATGCATTCCCATCCCTTGACATCTGCGAGCAACTTCAGTCCCAATCCTACCTAATCCTAATACTCCTAAAGTTTTATTATAAAGTTCTACCCCCATAAACTTGTTTTTTTCCCATCTACCTGCAGCCATTGAAGCATTTGCTTGAGGAATTTTTCGTGCCACAGCAAATAACATTGCGATTGTATGCTCTGCAGTTGTGATAGTATTTCCGCCCGGAGTATTCATTACAACTATGCCTCGTTTTGAAGCTGCAACCCTATCAACATTATCAAGACCAGAGCCAGCCCTTCCTATAACCTTAAGATTTTCTGCATTGTTAATAATATCAGCTGTAACCTTAGTAGCACTTCTAATTACCAAAGCGTGGTAACCCTTTATAATAGCTTTTAGCTCCTCTGGTTTAAGTCCAACTTTTATATCAACTTCCAACCCAGCATTTTTAAGGATATCTATTCCTTTATTAGAGATATTATCGCTTACAAGAACCCTCATCAAATCCTCCCTCAATAATGACTATCGTAAAATTTACAAAGGCAAAACATCCTACTTAATTTGTGATGCTACATCATCAATTCCTGAACTTTTGCAACCCCTTTTCCAAGCTCTACGGGATATCCAAGTGACTTCAATACCATCTCAACAGCGGAGATACCAACAATAATATCAAAAATATCTGAATATCCAAGATGTGCAAGCCTAAATATCTTACCTTTTGCCCTATCCTGACCACCAGCTGCTGTTACCCCATATTTTTCTCGCAAAGTCTTATATATAAGCTGTCCATCAATGCCAATAGGCGCTTCAACTGCTGTTACTGAGTTGCTTGGAGACTCTTTTGAGTATAGGTTTAGCCCAATAGATTTCACTGCCTCTCTTGTAGCATGGGCAAGTCTTCTGTGCCTTCTAAAAACATTTTCAAGGCCTTCTTTTTGTAATAATTTTATAGCCTCATTTAAACCAATAATTAACGTCACAGGAGATGTAAAGTTTGTTTGATTCTTGGCAAGATTTTCTCTCTCTTTTTTAAAATTAAAATAAAATCTTTCCATCTTTGAGTTCTCATTCTTTTTCCATGCCTTTTCGCTAACACTTACAAAGGCTAAGCCAGGAGGTAGCATAAAACCCTTTTGAGAGCCACCCACTAAAATATCAATATTCCATTCATCAGTTCTAATGTCATGGGCAACAAGTGCGCTTATTGCATCAACAATAAATATAGTGTCTGCATAGTTCTTTACAATATTTCCAATGGTTTCTATATCATGATAAACACCTGTTGAAGTTTCACATGCTTGAATAAAAACTCCCTTTATATTTGGATTTTTCTTTAACTTCTCTTCAATAATTTCAGGTTTAACAGTATAACCCCACTCTACAACTAATTCTTCTACATCCAAACCATAAGTTTGACAAATCTTTGTCCATCTTTCGCCAAACTTGCCGCCATTGACAACAAGAACTTTTTCCCCTTTATTAAAAAAATTATTTACTGAACCAACCATACCCCCTGTTCCTGTTGAACAAAGTATAAGAACATCATTTTTAGTTTGAAAAAGCCATTGTAACCCCTTTTTAGCGGAATCCAGAACTGGTAAAAAATCAGCAGACCTATGATGTATTATCGGTAAAGCCATAGATAGTAAAACTTCAGATGGTACAGGTGTAGGACCCGGAGCTAAAAGATAACGCTTTAACATTTCAATATATCCTCCACTGCATTTTATATAAAAAATAAGATTGGATTTCTATTTTAATTAAGTCAAGCATAATATTACAAGTAATCAAATCTACCCCCAAATTTGCCGATAGGCAACTCTCAAAAAAAGTAAAAGCCTCCTCTTTTATTAGGTTTAAGGATGATATAAAATA
>JAOAHE010000110.1:0-261 GCA_026415415.1 Thermodesulfovibrionales bacterium
ACAATCCAGAGCTATTAATTCTTGATGAGCCTACGACAGGCCTTGACCCCCGTAGTAGAAAACAGATATGGGATAGAATAGAAATACTTAAACATTCAGGTAAAACTATTGTTTTGACTACCCATTATATGGAAGAGGCTGAAAAATTATGTGATAGAATTGCAATTATGAATAAAGGACAAATTTTAGTAATTGATACCCCAGAAAATTTGTCCTTTAAATTCGGTGGCAATCTGGAAAAGGCTTATTTAAATATGACAG
>JAOAHE010000110.1:271-536 GCA_026415415.1 Thermodesulfovibrionales bacterium
CAATGCTTTATCTCATAGCTTTAGGCTATGGACTTGGTGGATTTATAAAAGAAATAAATGGACTTTCATATATTGAATTTATAGCACCTGGAATTATAATGTCTTCAGCAATGTATGCAGCAAGCTATGAATGCACTTATGGTACCTATGTTAGGATGGAATATCAAAAGACATTCGATGCGATTTTAGCAACTCCCATCCTTTTTAACGAACTTGTTTTAGGAGAAATGCTATGGGGTGCAACAAAAAGCTTAATCTATGGAAC
>JAOAHE010000111.1:0-267 GCA_026415415.1 Thermodesulfovibrionales bacterium
GATTTAGACAGGATATTGAAGATAATAGAAAAGGAACTTCAGAACCTTACCGATGTCAGAAAATCAATAAATGACAAATCTTCTAAGTAGTATCTTCTTTAAACTTCTTAACAAATTCGGACCTCAAAACTGGTGGCCTGCTGAAACAATCTTTGAAGTTATGGTCGGTGCCATTCTCACTCAAAACACCTCATGGAAAAATGTTGAAAAGGCCCTGTTGAATCTAAAAAAAAGAGGCCTGCTGTCTCCTGAAATTTTAGTAAAGAC
>JAOAHE010000111.1:277-524 GCA_026415415.1 Thermodesulfovibrionales bacterium
TCAACCTGAAAGCCAAAAGACTTAAAAACTTTCTTAATTATCTTCAAGAATATGATTTCAACTTCGAAAAGATTAAAGAAAAAGGTAATTTAAGAGAAGAGTTACTCCGCATAAAAGGCATAGGAAAAGAAACAGCAGATAGTATATTACTTTATGCCTTTGACAGACCATACTTTGTTATAGATGCCTACACAAAAAGGGTTTTTAGCAGGGTTGGTTTTTTAGATGAAGGGTCAGACTATGATGA
>JAOAHE010000112.1:0-257 GCA_026415415.1 Thermodesulfovibrionales bacterium
CCTTGAAGGCGTTCAGCCTCGTGCCAACATTAATACTTTTTTTATCCCTAATTTCGATTATCAAATTATCATTATCAATAGCTATTATCTTTCCTGATGTTGGCTCGAAATAAGAGAGGGTTTCATTTTTTAGATCAATCAGAGATTTATTTTCTGGATTATTGTTCGCTAAAACAGAAGAACTGTAAAGAAAGACAATCGAAAGAAAGAATAATAAAAAAATTCCCATCCCTTTATATGTAGAAGCAAAGATATTC
>JAOAHE010000112.1:267-519 GCA_026415415.1 Thermodesulfovibrionales bacterium
TAATAAAGTATTTTGTTGCCTGTTGACTGTAATGATAAAAATCAAGTAATATCAACAACACGGGGCGTAGCGCAGTCTGGTTAGCGCACTCGCTTGGGGTGCGAGAGGTCGGCCGTTCGAATCGGCTCGCCCCGATAATTTATTTAATATAGCATATTTGGTTAAAATGTGATTAGAATTTGAGTTTATAAAGCAGTATTGTTAATCCCAACTTATTTCGTCTTTTTCCCAGTTTATAACACAATTAAAATG
>JAOAHE010000113.1 GCA_026415415.1 Thermodesulfovibrionales bacterium
CTAATATTCCTATTAAACTTTCTTCTTTTACTGTTATGTTGGCTGATACTTTTACTTTTTCATATTGACTGCCTATATATCTACTTAAATCAAACACTAGTAAATCACTCCTTCTTTGAATTCTTTAACTCTTTTATAGTCTTTATATTTCTTTGCTAATTTATAGCAATACGGACAATGTATCTCTAAATATAACGCATTATGCCCTCTTATGATAAATTCAGCATTACAATTTTTACATTTCACTAAAACCTTTCTTGAACTTCCTTTGTATTCTGATAATAGTTCGAATTTACCTTTGTATTTGCTGTTAAACCTTTCTTCGAACTCTTCTTTGGACAGTTTGTTTTTATTATAACATACGCTACATACTACTTTACCTGTTTTTAGATATTTATACCCTAGTATTCTTTCATGCCCACATGGAAATTTTACTTTTACGCTTATGGCTTTACCTTCTCTTAATATTTCTAAAACTTGTAGTTTATTGTTATATTTATATGATAG
>JAOAHE010000114.1 GCA_026415415.1 Thermodesulfovibrionales bacterium
ACCTTCTAATTTCCCCATAATAGTAATTAACAGTACTCTATTCATTAAAATATTATTAACACCACTCAATTCCACCAAAAGGCCATTAAGGTATTTCTGCCATTCTGCTTGTTCCTCTCTTAATGGTAAAAGTTTATAAATTTTATTTTTTAGCTGCACTAAATAAAGCTCATAATCAATAATATCAAATTTCATGTCATATTTATTTTTCATAATTTGCACCTCCAAAAACCGGCATTGTAGGTGCGTACATACCATCATCTTGTAAATCTCTTCTTATATAAATTTTTTGTAATTTATCCACATTATCTTCAAACTGCTGTTGTAAAGACATTAGGGCTTTTAAGTGATTTGCTTGAGAAGTTAAAGAAAAATCATCAGTACTATATTTCATTCTTATTATATCAACATTTGCTATTTGTCTTTTAATCCATGTTAATAACATTAATTCACTAATTATCTCTATTTCTTCACTAGTTAATTTGATATTGAAACTTTCGTTATTG
>JAOAHE010000115.1 GCA_026415415.1 Thermodesulfovibrionales bacterium
CCTTTACTCTTTCCTTTTTTGTAATTATTGAAACTTGTTTTCTGTATTCCTTTATCTCAAAAACATCTTCTGGGAAAAGACTTTTCACCTTTTCTGCTATTTTGAGCGTATTTTCTATTTCCTGTGCCATGTGAGAGCTCCTATGAATATTTCGTATATGTAACCGATTAAGATTAAACCTATAAAAACGAACATTATCCAAAAACCTTCTAAGGAAATAAAGTCAAAAGCAACTGCCCATGGATAAAGAAGAATAACTTCCACATCAAATACAACAAAAAGTATAGCAAGAAGGAAAAAACCTATAAAAAATCTATCCCTTGGTTCACCACTTGGAAGATTACCAGATTCATAGGCAATAAATTTGATAGGATTAAACTTTCTTGGTGCAACAAATTTATTTATAAACAATCCACCCACTCCAAACACTGTTGCAAAAACCATAGCAATTAGAACTGGAAGATACTTATATGGAATATAGGCTCCTGGCCTGTCTCTTATACACA
>JAOAHE010000116.1:0-239 GCA_026415415.1 Thermodesulfovibrionales bacterium
GGCAAGGAAAAGATAACCCCACCTCCCCTTAAGATAAGAGGATGGATAAATTTCCCCTCGTAGTTTAAGAGGGGGCGAGGGGGAGTTAGTATTAGAAAAAGAGTCGGTGATAGTTTTAATGGTAGCCGCAACCTTTAGGTTGCGTTATGTCTCGCAGGCTAAAGCCTGCGGCTACCGTTGCATTTGTTTCATCTTTTTGTAGCCGCAATCTTTAGGTTGCGTTAAACAGTTTATCACGC
>JAOAHE010000116.1:249-506 GCA_026415415.1 Thermodesulfovibrionales bacterium
TTCACATTGAGTGCTTCGGTTTTTTAAACTCTAATGACAATTTTGGAATAAATCATATGAAACTTGGGGAAAAGACATTTTTTACGAAGTAAGTTAGATTTGGATAGAGCAATAAATATTAGATGTTCAATTAAGGCAGTGATATGTAATTGTTACACAGCCTGGAAGTTGGTTAACTTAGGATTTTCAAGAATTAACTCCTTTATCTTACGAAGTCACTTACAAGTCTTTCATCTCTCAGTATATGGAATTAAGGG
>JAOAHE010000117.1 GCA_026415415.1 Thermodesulfovibrionales bacterium
GAGTATGAGTTGACCGTGATTAAACAGACTAATTTCGCTGATTATTTTTTGATTATTTATGACTTTATTAAGTTTGCAGAAAAAAATGGTATTTTAACTAATACCCGCGGTTCAGCCGCAGGTTCTCTAGTAGCTTATGTTTTAGGGATTACCAAAGTTGATCCGTTGAAATTTGAGTTATATTTTGAGAGATTTTTAAACCCTGAAAGAATTCAACCCCCAGATATTGATGTTGATGTTGCAGATGATAAAAGGGATATTTTAATAAATTATATTGTTCAAAAGTATGGTAAAGACCGTGTGGCGCAAATTATCACTTTTGGCTTTATGAAGTCACGTTTGGCAGTACGTGATGTTAATCGTGCTTTAGGTTATCCTTATGCTTTAGGAGATAAAATTGCTAAATTGATTCCTTTTAATATGCCAATTAAAGAGGCACTGGAGAATATCCCTGAATTAAAAGAGCTTTATGAAACTGATTTAAAAGCAAAGGAAGTGTTAGAT
>JAOAHE010000118.1 GCA_026415415.1 Thermodesulfovibrionales bacterium
GCTGTTATACATTTACATCGAACAATTGATTACATAAAAAGTAGAAATGTTAAAGCTGGTGTATCTATAAATCCGTCGACACCAGTTTGTGTACTTAAGGAAATTTTAGAGTATGTTGATTTAGTATTAGTTATGTCTGTTAATCCGGGTTTTGGAGGACAAAAGTTTATAAATAGTTCACTAAGAAAGATTAAAGAGCTATCACAAATAAAGAAAGAAATGGGTTATAATTTTTTAATTGAAGTTGATGGGGGAAATTTCTGATGCTGGTTGTAATATATTTGTTATTGGTTGGTCGATATTTGGTAATAACAATAAAACAGCAGCAACACTCGAATTTAAAAACCTTATATCTTCAAAATAATGGGTATGTGATTTGATAGTTCAATTAATCGACATATTCTATCCCGACGTTTTTAAAAGATATAGCGAGAAGTATAATATTTTTAGAGAGTTATATGAAAAGGATTTATACGCATTAGAAATCAGAAGCATTAATA
>JAOAHE010000011.1 GCA_026415415.1 Thermodesulfovibrionales bacterium
GGAGATAAAGATATACTTTTTAATCTTTCTAAATGCCTAAAAGAAGCAGAGAATGAGATATTTTTTAAATTTTAAAACTTCTATCGGCAAATTTGGGTCCTTCTTAAAAACTTGACAAAAAATTTAAGATTAGTTATCACTAAAAATGTGAGTTTATCTTAAACTTTAGTTATCCTAAGAAACCTTCCTAAAAATCTATTCCGTTCTTATTACACCCGAGATATTTAAATTATTGGTTAAAAAAGGCTCTACAGTAAATGTAAACTTTTTTGCAATTATGAAAAGGTAGAATTAAAAACTAAACATTAAAAGAATAGTTTATTATGTGTTATTACCTCATAGTAAAGCTTGATCTATGATCTGTTTTAGGTATGTTTTTAAAACTATAGACAGGAGTTATGCTTAAGATGACACAAGAATTTTTGATCACTTATCTGGCGGAATAGATTTACCTGTTATATTTTATTTCTAATTAGAGGTTTTAGATTGGTGTACAGTTTTTTTAATTTGTTTTTTTTAACCTAAATTTTTTAAAATTTTCAAAAGGAAGAAAAAAACCACTAACCCCCTATGCTACTTTCTTTATATACATCTTACAAAAATCCTCTATATAAAAATCAGTTATAGCATCGTTATACATAACCATATCAAGTTGCTTAGTATAGACAGTTAACCTTCCCATTATCTCAAGGATGTTTTCAAGCTGATCTTTTTTATATTTCATTAAGGAAGCATTTATAACATCTTCTTTAGTTTTAACATCAAAGTCAAGAGTAGTTAATATCTCTTTAATTAGTCTTACCCTTCTTAATCTTCTGTCAACTACAGCGCCTCCACCTTTAAAGAAAAATTTAATATAATTATCATTTATGTTATCACTCACAAGAGCTTCCACTGACGAAAAGTGATACCCTAACCTTATAGCAAAGTTCATATAATCCTTAGAAATTATAAGAAAATTTTTTTCTCCAACTTTTCTCAGTTCCTCTTCAGAAATAGTAACAGTTCTAAATATTGAGTCAATAAAACCCTTAGCGTCAACTGGCTGTCCTTGAGGCCATCTCATTGAAGAGAGCCCTTTAAAAAATGCTTTGAAAGGGACTGATTTTATATTTTCTGGCTTAACAAAAGTCTTATAATTGGCGATGCCTTCACCGATATCTAATAACCATATCTCCATTGGAATATTTGATTGAAACTGGATAGCCCCTACTTCATCTGGTGAAGTTTTTGCTACATCAAAGAGCTCATGGATAGCCATCTCATGGCAATAACGAGTTATATCATGAAAAGTCTCACAACATTCAGGCTTAAAATTTAGAGAATCAGGATTTGAAAGGTGTAGAGGAACAATTAACTTAACTACCTTTTGTAATAGTTTATATATATATGTCTCTTTAAAAGGATCCCTCTTTTTATTGGCATGTTCTATTAGTTCTTTAACATAGCCTTCATATACGTTGCAATTATATGCATCAACAGTAATCTCCTGGCCATTTCTCAGTATCTCAGTTGCTTTTTCTGTATCTAATATTGTAGGTACCTGAAATTCTCTTGCTAATGAAGCCATATGTCCAGTCATGCCACCAAAATCAGTTATAATAGCTGAAGCCTTATCCATAATAGTTACATATTTAGGAGAAGTATGCCTAACTACTAATACAGAATTAGGAGTAAATTCCTTCAAATCTTCATCAGTTCTTACAATATGAACCTTGCCATACCCAACCCCTTTACATGCAACTGCACCCTTATCTATAAGTAAATTATACCCCTTAATTATTGTTGGAATTGGTTTTGTTTCTTCTTTCTCAATAATCCTTAAAGGCCTTGTCTGTAAAATATAGGGATTACCATCTTTATCAATTGCCCACTCAATATCTTGAGGGCATCCATAGTGTTTTTCAATTTGCAATGCAAACTCACATAACTTTATAACCTGTTCATCAGTAAGACTTGGCGTTCCTACTACAGCCTCGGGAAGAGGTACTTCGCTAACTGCACCATCCAAAGTGCAAAAAAGCATTTTTTTCTGTATAGGGATATATTTTTCAATAATTCTAAAATTGGGGTTCCTTGAAACTCTGTATATCTCTGGACTTATTGTACCATCTACTACACACTTACCAAGACCATGGACTGAACTGATGATTATATCGCCTTCTTCATATTCCCTATTTGGATCAGTGGTGTATATAACTCCTCCAGCTAATGCATCTATCATATTTAATACTCCAACTGACATAACCATTCCAGTTTCTTCAATGCCTTTAGACTTAAAATAAAAAATAGCTCTTGGAGTAAAAAGACTTGCTACGACTTCTTTCCATTTTTGAATAATATCACAGGGTAAGACATTCAAAAAGGTGTAATACTGTCCTGCAAAACTATATTCTGAGTCCTCAAAAATAGCACTACTTCTTACAGAAACTCTTAGGTTTTCATTTTTCAATTTCAGTTTTTGGCTTTCAATCTCTTCAATTATAGCCTTTTCTAAATCATCTGGGATCTCACCAGAAGAGACCATTTCTTGAATCCTTTTACTTATTAATCCCAATTGTTCAAAATTATTTAAAGAGATCTCTCTAAGATAGTTATCTATTTTTTCTAAAAAACCATTATGTTCCATAAACCTTTTGAAAGCATATGCTGTAATTGCAAAACCTGAAGGTGTGGGAAGCTTTAAGATGTTTTTGACCTCTCCAAGATTAGCATTTTTACCACCGACTCTTTCAACCATCTCTTTTGTTATGTTTTCCAACTTTAACGTGTATGAATCAAAGGCTATGGTGTATTTTTTCTCTAATAGTTCTTGAATCTTTTGATCAATTAGAACAATCTTTTCACTTAAGATTTTATATTTTTGATCAGATGATAGCTTCTGCAGGTTGCTAACTATGTCTTCTACATTGATCTTTATTTTTTTTGTTATTTGCTCTAAATATGCCTTATCAAATAAGAATTCTCCAGAAAGTTTCTCACTCAAATCAGCCATCAACTCTAAGACATTGTTGTTAGAGGTAAGAAGATTCCTAAATATAAAGAATCTCTCTCTTATTTTTTCTGCTTTGCTTTTTGTATGTTGAGTTACTGAATTACCTATTTTTAATTTTTTTAAAAAATCAAAAA
This sequence comes from Thermodesulfovibrionales bacterium, assembly GCA_026415415.1. Taxonomy (GTDB): domain Bacteria; phylum Nitrospirota; class Thermodesulfovibrionia; order Thermodesulfovibrionales; family Dissulfurispiraceae; genus DYHD01. The sequence continues at coordinate 3,130 of JAOAHE010000011.1, forward strand.
ACATATTCTTCAGTCTTTTTAAATAAATAATTTGTACAAAAATTTTATATATTTTTCAAACACTCAATTTAAAGAATAACAGATTTATATAAACAATACAATAATCTAATTTTGGTCTCAACCATCTAACAAAAATATTTAATTGCAAAGACATTATAATCCATTAGAGATTTGCAGAAGGCAGAAATTTCTCCTTGTATTTGTATTAAGATGTTAATATTGATACTTAAATTTCATTATCTATTTTAATAGCATTAAACTATATGAAAAAAAAGCTGAGACAGTCTATTTTTAAAAGTCTCAGCCTTTTGTGAAATATTTTAACACTACTACCTCACTTAATCATCAATCTAAATACAACTTGGTACCCTTACTGTTTTATAGGTAAAATTAATTGCTGTTAGATGATAGTCTAAGTCACTTTCTAAATCATGTAAAATTATTCTACTTTACAAGTTCCCAATCACCATTTTTTACAACTACTATCTCAAAAGCTGTTCTATCAAGTCCACAGTGCTCATTTGGAGACATATTGAAAATACCACCTGTGCCAGGCCAATTCTTTATCTCATTTTCAAGATAATCCCTTATTTTCTTTTTATCTGGTCCCACTTTTCGTAAAGCCTCAACTATCATCATAAACGAATCATAAGCATGTCCACCAAAAGTACCTGGTTCACTCTTAAAACGCGCTTCATAATCTTGAGTAAATTTTTTAAGAACTGCTTTCTGTGGATGCTTATCAGGAAGTTTATCCCATACAACTATTCTACCAAGAGGAGCTATAACCCCCTCTGCTGCTTTACCAGCTAACTCAATATTTCTCTTACTGCCCCAGCCATGACTCTGAAAAAGAGGTATGCCCATTTTCAATGCATGCCAGTTCTTAGTAACTATTACCTGCCCTGGACCTACTGACCAGTTTATTATTGCTTGAGCTCCACTTGCTTTAATCTTAGTTAACTGTGTTGTCATATCAGTATCTTTTGGACCATACCTTTCATCAGCAACTATTGTAATTCCGAATTTTGGTGCTACCTCATGTAAAGCCTTTCTACCTGCATCACCATAACTTGTAGTGATAGTTAGAATACCAACCTTTGAAATAGATTGTTTTTTGAGATAACTATAAAGAGCCTCTACCACGCTAAAGTCATACTGGGCAACTTTAAATATCCAGTATCTTTCAGATACAGGCTGAGTAATAGAGGCACCTGTAGCACATGATATCATCGGAGTTTTAGCATTAGTCATTATAGGAATAATAGCCATCGACTCACCAGTCGTTGAAGGCCCTATAATAGCTAAAACATTGTCTTTTTCTATTAGCTTTTTTGCCGCAAGCACAGCATGAGTTTCATCACTTTTTGAGTCCTCAATTATAACTTCAATTGGATGTCCGTTAATCCCTCCTGCTTTATTAATTTGATCTTGTAACATTATTACCGCATTTTTTTCAGGCTCACCTAAAAAAGAAGCAGGTCCAGTGACAGAAAATATAGCCCCAATCTTGTAAGGCTCTTTTGCATTAGTTACTGCTGTAAAGAGACAAAAAACCATTAAAAAAACTAAAAAAATACTAAAGAAACCTTTTTTCATATAATCACCTCTTATAAAATTTTTTTATTTTATAATCTCCCAATCACCATTTTTAACAATTACCATCTCAAATGAATCCTTATCTAAACCACAATGGTCCTTTGAGGACATATTAAATATACCACCGGTGCCAGGCCAATTTTTTATACTATTCTCAATATAATCTCTTATCTTTTTTCTATCAGGACCAACCTTTTTTATAGCCTCTACAACCATCATCAAAGAGTCATAGGCATATCCACCAAATGCACCTGGTTCGCTTTTGTATCTTGCTTCATATTCTTGGCTATATTTTCTTAGCAAAGCTTTCTGTGGATGTTTATCAGAAAGTTTGTCCCATACTACTAATCTACTTAAAGGGGCTATCACTCCTTCGGCTGCTTTACCTGCTAACTCAATATTCTTTTTACTTCCCCACCCATGACTTTGAAGTAAAGGTATATTCATCTTTAAAGCATGCCAATTTTTTGTAACTATAACTTGCCCTGGCCCAATAGACCAGTTAATCACAGCTTGTGCACCAGCAGCTTTTATCTTTGCTAACTGAGTAGTCATATCTGAGTCTTTAGGCCCATACCTTTCATCTGCTACTATCGTGATACCGTATTTAGGTGCTAATTCTAACAAAGCTTTTCTGCCTGAGTCACCAAAACTCGTAGAGATTGTTATAATCCCTGCCTTTGTATATCCATGCTTCTTTAGATAAATATAGATGGCTTCTACGGCACTGAAGTCATACTGAGCTGTCTTAAATACCCAGTACCTTTCTTCCACAGGTTGAGTGATCCCAGCACCCGCAGCGCATGATATCAAAGGTATTTTTGCATTGGTAACTATAGGTATAAGAGCCATGGACTCGCCCGTTGTTGATGGGCCTATGATTGCCAAAACATTATCCTTTTCTATCAATTTTTTTGCAGCAAGGACGGCATGGGTTTCATCGCTCTTTGAGTCTTCAATTATGACTTCTATAGGATGTCCATTGATTCCGCCAGCTTTATTAATTTGTTCCTGGAGCATTAAGACCGTGTTTTTTTCTGGTTCACCTAAAAAAGAAGCCGGGCCAGTGACAGAAAATATAGCTCCTATTTTATAAGGCTGTTTAGCATATAAATCATTAAGTGAAAAACTTGCCAATAAAAAGGCTACCATAAATATTAAAATCAACCCCTTATTATTTCTCATATAACCCTCCTATCGTTATTTATAATGAATAAACCTCCTCACCTGATAAGATCCTAACCCCTTCATCCTTAAGCACATCTATTGCCTTTTGTAATTCATCAAAGCGAAATACCACTATCGCATTTTCTGTGCTTTTCTCTATAAAGGCGTACATGTATTCTACATTTATTTCTTTATTTCTAATAATCTGTAAAACCTTTGCTAACCCCCCAGGTTTGTCAGGTATTGCTACCGCTATAACTTCAGTTTTTGATACAGTAAATCCACTATCTTTTAAAACCTCTAAAGCGAGATCTGTCTTATTAACGATCAATCTTAAAATCCCAAAATCCCCTGCTTCAGCAAGATATAAAGCTCTAATATTGATATCTGCATTAGCAAGCACTTGCGATACCTCTGCAAGTCTTCCTGAACGATTCTCTACAAAAACTGAAATTTGCTCTACACTCATAAACTCAATCTCCTAAATAATATCAGTTTTATTGCAATAATACCAATACAATATTGACACTCAAAAAATTGAAATTTATTAAACAGTTAATTATCTATCAGCTATTCAGTTATTTTTTATTAGTCTAAACTTTATGAGTTTTTTTAAATTATAGAGTAAAAATCTAATCACTTTCTCATATCATTAAATTATACACTATCAAAATCTTAAAATAATCTTCTATCATCTTTTAATAAAGAAGATATTATAGGCATTGTATTGACTTTTTTTAAAAAATTTCTTCTCTTACTTATATCAATTTAACTGCAATTTTGCAGCATTTTTTCTAATATTAAGGTTTAATCAAAACCATTCTTTAATGAATTATACATAGGTAAAATTTTAATTTTTAAAGATAAATCTAAATAACTATTATTTCAACAAAAGATTTAGTTATGTAAGTTACTCAAAGAAATTAATAATTATTAATGAAAAATAAAAATTATTTATATTACCGTTTTCGTATTAATTAAAAAAACACTTTGAGTGCATGCAACAAATCTCAATAACATTAAATGTTATAACTAACATTATAAAAAGGAAAAGAAGCTGGATTTTTTAAGGCTTGCTTGATTTTATAAAGTAAATAGGCGATGTAGGGATTGAACCTACGACCTCTTCCGTGTGAAGGAAGCGCTCTCCCACTGAGCTAATCGCCCTGATAAAAAATAAAATAACATTTTCTTACATAAATTGCAAAAGGCTCTTAAAAAATCAGAGATTTATATTAACTGAAAGTCAAAATCTAAATTATATTTCTATCATCAATTAGGTTCTTGCTTAAGTTTTTCTAAAATATTTAAAATTAAAATATGCAATTAAAATATTTATATATTAGGAGGTAACAAATGTTAGACAAACCAAGTGAAAGAGAAGAAGAATATTTTGCTAAAAAAGAATTTGAAAGATTAAGAAAAATTGAACAGGAAAAACAAGCTAAACTCGCTGAAGAAGAGAGAAAAAGATTAAAAGAACTCCATTACATGAAATGCCCTAAGTGTGGAATGGAACTTATTGAGATAGATTTCAAAGGAATAAAGGTTGATAAATGCTCAGAGTGCGAAGGATTGTGGTTTGATGCAGGTGAATTTGAGACAGTAACAAAACTTGAAAAGAGCGGGTTAGAAAAACTTTTCAGTGTTTTTAAGAGATAGTAGCTAAGGGTCAAGTAAAAAATTCCTTTAATTAGCCTTTTAAAGTAAATGGTAATCGTAGTATTCAAAGCTATGATTACCATTTCAAAAACTAAAAAATATCAACTATTAAAAATTCTTAAATCTTAATTAATCTTATTCCCTAATTTACCATAAAGATAAACATCTACTTCAGCCCTTACCTTTATTTATAAAAGCCATCGGATACATCGCTGAAAGCACTGCTTAAGCAGTTAATAATGTCTGAGGCTAACATGCTTTGTTGAGTTATTTTATCAGCTGCTATATCCCCTGCTAAGCCATGTAGATAGACCCCACAAATAGCAGCATTTATGGGTGAAAGCCTCTGCCCAATAAGCGATGTTATTATACCTGTAAGGACATCACCAGAACCTGCCGTCGCCATTCCAGGATTACCAGTAGTATTTATGTATATATCCCCTTTGGGTGAAGCAACTACTGTTGGCACACCTTTTAATACTAAAACCACATTGTATTCTTTGGCAAATTTAGTGGCTATTTCAATTCGGTTTTTCTCTATATCTTTAATAGTTAGATTTGTTTTAAAAGAAGAATTCCACAACCGCATCATCTCTCCAGGATGAGGAGTTAAGACAACAGATGCTTTAGAGTTATTAAGAGTGTCTGGATCAAAACAGAGAGAGTTTATCCCGTCAGCATCAATAACAATAGGGATCGGGCAGCTCTTTACTATTTGCCTCACAATCTCTTGGGTGTCAGTTGATACGCCAATACCTGGTCCTATAGCAAGGGCATCAATTTTTTCTGACAAAAAAGAAACAATCTGAGGTAGTGCTTTAGCTGAAAACTCTCCTTTACCACTGTCTTCCACTATTAGGGTCATTTCCTCTGTTACCCTGCTTTGAATAATTTCAGAAATACCCTTAGGTATAGCAATAGTTACAAGACCTGAGCCAGATCTTAAAGCTGCTTTTGAGCATAGTAAAGCTGCCCCTGTTTTACCCTTTGAGCCAGCGACAACTAATATATGGCCATAGTTACCTTTATGAGAATAATTATCTCTCGGGGTAAGGAAACTACTTATAAAAGATTTCTCTATTAGATTTTTTTTGAGATTTTCATGATTAATCAGTTTTATATCAAAACCTATATCTTCAACAAACAACCTCCCTCTATAAAGAGCTCCTGGGAAAAGATAATGTCCTAACTTAGGTAGTCCAAATGTGACAGTGATATCTGCCTTGACAGCATCGCCCATTATCTGACCTGTATCAGAGGAAACCCCTGATGGTACATCTACAGATACAACCGGACAACCTGAAGATTTAATCTGTCTAAATATCCTAATAAAGGTATCACCCACCTCTTTATTTAGTCCTGTGCCAAAAATCGCATCTACAACTATAGCACTATGCAAATCCGAATAGGTTACAGATGATGTAAAAGAGATTTCTATATTAAATCTTTTCGCTATCCTATACTGGATAGCACAATCTTTACTTAGCTCATCTTCTGAGGCTATAATTATAACCTTTGATCTGTATCCCCAGTTCTTAAGAATTCTTGCCACCACTAATCCATCGCCACCATTATTACCTCTGCCTGATAATACAACAACTTTTTTAGGAGGAAATAGTTCTCTTATCTTCAAAGCAACAGCTAAGCCAGCTCTTTCCATCAAAACAACAGATGGAATACCATAATCATCAATAGTAATTCTGTCTATTTCCCTCATTTCTTGTGCTGTAACAATCTTCATATTTTAACCTCACAAAAATTTATCAAATTACTTTATAGTATTAATACAAAATTATACCCATCAATAGTATTGTAAATAAAGGATATTCACAAAATTTCTTGCTCAAATTTTATATTAGATGATATTTTAAAAGAGTGAACTTTTCTTTGTTTATATCCCCAAGTCGGTACATCAACTCAGAGATTAACAGTATCAAAAAAAAACACCAAGAGGGAATAATTCTTAATTGCGCATTAGTTTTTCCAGATATCTATGAAGTAGGGATGTCCCATATCGGTCTAAAGATTTTATACGAGATTATAAACTCCTTACCCTATGCATCAGCTGAAAGAGCTTTTTCCCCATGGATAGATCATGAACATTACTTAAGATATAATAACCTAAAATTGACTTCATTGGAGTCACATAAACCTCTAAAAGACTTTGATCTTGTAGGATTTAGTCTGCAATATGAACTATCCTACCCAACTGTCTTAAATATTTTAGATCTTGCAGGTATACCTATTTATACTGAAGACAGACTAAACCACAAAGGTCATCAACCTTTGGTTATAGCTGGTGGACCTTCAACTGTAAATCCTCTTCCCCTAAAACCCTTTATAGATGCATTCCTCATAGGTGATGGCGAAGAGGCTATTTTAGAGCTTTTAGAGACCATGAGAAGATGGAAAATAGAAAATGGTATAGATAGAGAAAGCTTACTTAAAGAGATAGCAAAAATTGAAGGGTTTTATGTCCCTATTCTGCATAAAAACGATACAAAAATTAAAAGAAGATTTATACCAGACCTTGATCTTGCTCCTTATCCTTTAAAGCCAATAGTGCCTTTCAAGAGGATTATCCACGACAGAGTTGCCGTTGAGATTTCACGTGGTTGTGCAATGGGTTGTAGGTTCTGTCAAGCAGGGATAATATACAGACCTTTAAGAATGCGATCACCACAAAAAGTCATTGAAATTGCTGAAAAATCACTTGATTGCACGGGATATGAGGAGTTGTCTTTAGTCTCTTTAAGCTCAGGTGATTATCCATTCCTATATGATGTTATGAGGAAACTTAATAATAGATTCAAAGCCTCAAAAGTTGCTTTATCATTGCCCTCCTTGAGGGTTGGATCGGTCAATAAGGAAATTCTAAAGGAGATCAAATCAGTAAAAAAAACTGGTTTTACTATCGCACCTGAAGTCGCAACTGACAGACTAAGAAGCATAATTAATAAAAATTTCTCTGAAGAAGATTATGAAAAAGCTTTAATAACTTTATTCTCAGAAGGATGGCTTAATTTAAAACTTTACTTTATGATTGGTCTACCTTTTGAACAACAACAAGATATTGAAGAGATTCCTAAAATGGTTACCAAAGCTATCAAGATCGCAAAAAGATACTCAAAAAGATTTGTAAATATAAGTGTAACCATTTCTCCATTTAATCCAAAACCTCATACCCCCTTTCAGTGGTTTGGTAGAGCCTCCTCTGAAGATATACAAAAAAAGCTAACTTACCTAAAAGAAATTTTTTTCTCAAAAAAGATAAAGTTTAAAGGACACAATGAGAATATAAGTCTTCTTGAGGCAGCTTTTTCAAGAGCAGACGAAAATATCTCCAAACTAATATTAAAAGCATGGGAATTAGGATGCAGGTTAGACGCATGGACTGAGTGCTTTGACTTCAATAAATGGAATGAGGCAATGAATATTACTTCTATTGACGTTTATAAATATGCAGAGAAAAGTTATAAAATAGATGATCCATTACCATGGGGAATTATTGATGTTGGAGTAAAAAAATCTTTTTTAGTTAGTGAACTTCAAAAAGCCATCTCATCTCAGCGAAGTTATACCTGCAATAAGTCTTGTTTATCTTGCGGTATCAACTGTACTGAGATAAAGAAACAACAGACCCTTTTAAAAAACATAGATGAAAACTCACAAGAAAAATCTGAAGACTTTTACAAAATACTCTCACAAGATACTTTAAGGGTCAGAGTTGAATATTGTAAAAAAGATCTCATGAGATATTTATCTCATCATGAATTAATCTCAACTATTCTAAGAGGCTTAAGAAGGGCAAAAATCCCCGTTGTTTACTCTCAAGGATTCACCCCATCACCTCTTGTATCTTTTTGCCCACCTTTAAATGTTGGCGTTGAAGGTGAGAGAGAATATTTTGATATGATTGTATTTGAACCATTTGATCTGATTAAACATCAACAGACACTAAATACAGTCTTACCTGAAGGGATAAAAGTCTCTAAAATGGCTATTATCAGTAAAGATGAGCCTTCATTGGACAGCTTTATTAGACGCTATGAGTATCAAATAACAATAGACAATGATGATCTCCTCCATTTAAAATCAAAAAAGCATGAAATAGAAAAAAAAGATAAAAAAATAGATATTTCTGAAAATATTGAGGATATAATATTAAATATAGATGTAAAAGGCAAACAGACTATTAACATAATTCTAAAAGATACAGATACTTATCAAGTGAGATTAAGCGAAGTTGTAGAAAAGTTATTCAATAAAAACATAAATGAGCTTAAAATCAGAAGATTAAATTTATTTGGCTGGAAAAAAGAATGGGTGGTACCGCTGTGAGTGCTGAGCTGATAATAAACGCTATGGGTGAAGAAAATAGGGTTGCCCTATTAGAAGACGGACAAGTTGTTGAACTTTATATTGAACGCAGAAGAGATGCCAGTCTTGTTGGCAATATTTATAAAGGCAAGGTCATTAAAGTATTACCAGGCATGCAATCATCATTTATAGATATAGGTTTAGAGAAAGCAACCTTTCTTTATGTTGCAGACATAATGAGAGATCTTGAAGAATACTATTCTGCTTTTGTTGATAATGAGATTGTAAATATTGATTACAACAGAAATGAATTTATTGGCAAACCCCTCTCTATTGAAGAGCTAATTCAAGAAGGACAAGAACTCCTTGTCCAAGTCTCAAAAGATCCTATCGGTACAAAAGGTGCAAGAGTGACCTCCTATATTACTATTCCTGGTAGATACATTGTTCTGATGCCCAACGTTGAACATATAGGAATTTCCCGGAGGATTGAAAATGAAGAGACAAGACAACGGTTGAAAAATATTGCTGCAGAAATAAAACCTAAAAATTTTGGTCTCATCATGAGAACCGCCAGTGAAGATGCAACAAAAGAGGAGATTTGCAAAGACTTAGAGTTTTTATTGTTACTTTGGGAAAATATTCAGATGAAAAAAGACAAATTAGCAGCTCCAGCTCTTCTTTATAGTGATATGGACTTGCTGTTTAGATCTGTCAGAGACTTTATGACTCATGATGTAGAGAGACTTGTAATAGATTCACCTGAAGAATATGAAAGATTAAGAGAATTTGCAAAAAATTACTTCCCAAAGTTGATAGATAAAATAGAGTTGTATGAAGGTAAAGAACCAATTTTTGATGCATTTGCCATAGAGCTTGATATCTCAAGGGCTTTAGGCAGAAGGGTTTGGCTAAAATCGGGAGGATACATCGTTATAGATCAAACTGAAGCCATGACAGTTATAGATGTAAACACAGGGAAGTTTGTTGGCAAAGAGAGTCTTGAGGAGACTATTTTAAAAACAAACCTCGAAGCAGCTAAAGAGATTGCCTATCAAATAAGGCTTAGAAACATAGGTGGGATCATAATTATAGATTTTATAGATATGGAAAAAGTTGAAAGCAGAGAAAAAGTACTAAGAGCTTTTACAGATTTCATGAAAAAAGATAGATCAAAAAGCACTATTTATAATATCTCAGAATTAGGCATAGTGCAAATGACAAGAAAGAGAGTAAGAGATAGCCTTGAAAGGGTTCTCTGTGAAAACTGTCCTTACTGTGAAGGTAGAGGGTTTGTAAAGTCTACAAGAACTATAACCTATGAGATTTTAAGGAAATTAAAGAAAATGAATCCTCAAAAAGGTTCAACTATTATAATAAACGCTAATCCAGCGGTTGCTGAACTACTGTCTGATGAAGAAAGATCAGCCGTTGAGGATGTTGAGAAGACCTTTAATGTAAATATAATTATTAAAGAAGACAATAACATCCATCAAGAAAATTATAAAATCTCTGTTGTATAAGTGAAACCTCAGAAAAGTCTTTTTTGCCTAAAGAGAGTTAAAAAATGTTTGAGAAATATGAAGAACTGCTATCCTTATTAAAAAACATGGGGTCTTTACTGTTAGCTTTTTCAGGAGGCGTTGATAGCACTTTGCTACTTAAAGCTGTTAAAGACTCCCAAATAAGAGCTTATGCGGTAACCTCTGTATCAGAAGTAGTGCCTAACTCAGAGGTCAAGGATGCGTTAGAATTACTAAAGTTTTTTCAAATAAATCACTTAGTAATAAAAACAACGATATTATCCAATCCTAACTTTACAGATAATTCTTTTAATAGGTGTTTTTATTGTAAAGACGAATTTTTTACAAAGCTTAGAGAAATTGCTAAAGAGTTTAATCTTAACTTTATAGTTGATGGAAGTAATTCTGACGACATCTCAGATTGGAGGCCAGGTATGAGGGCAGCTAAAAAACATTGCATACGGAGCCCTTTAATGGAGATAGGGTTTACAAAAACTCAAATTAGAGAATTGTCCCGTCAACTCAACTTACCAACCTGGGCAAAACCTTCTTCAGCATGTTTGGCTACACGAATTCCTTATGGAGTTAAAATTGAGATGTCAGCCCTGAAAATGGTAGAGAAAGCTGAGAATTTCTTAAAAAATTTGGGATTTAATATAGTAAGAGTTAGAAATTATAACGGTTTCGCCGGCATAGAAGTACCTCTTGATGATTTCTATATATTTAACAATACTGAGATTAGAAAAAACATCTTTGATTACTTAAAATCATTAGGATTTAAACAAGTATTCATTGATATAGAAGGCTTCAGAAGTGGAAAACTTAATGAAATTTCTTACTCAAGCCAAAGATAGTAATTTAAAGAACTTAAGAAACTATAGCAACTGTGTCAGATGTGGTAAGTGTAAAGCACATTGCCCTACTTATCTCGAAAACCCCTCAGAGTCAATGAGCAGCCGCGGGAGAATTGCAATTATTAATAAATTCAATGGTGGCCAATTACAATTCTCTAATAAGTTATATGAAAGTCTATATAGCTGCATCTTATGTGGCTCTTGCAGTAAAGCATGCCCTATGAGGATAGAGATTACAGAGTCTATATATGAAATAAGGAAAAAACTTAAAGAGCATAAAAAAAACATTTTCTTAGACAATTTTTTAAAATTCGTCTTTAAAAGCCATCACCAAACCTTTCTAACCTTGAAAGTATTAAAACTTATAGCTGATATCCCTAAGATAAATGCTCTATATCCTTTTAAATATCTAAATAGGTATGGCGTTATCAAAGTTAACAACGCGCTGCGAGGAAAAAATTTTGTATATAAAACTATAGACTCAAAAGCAAGGATAGCCATGTTTACAGGATGTCTGGTAAATTGCCTTTTTACCTCTTATGGTAAAAATCTAATAAATCTTTTAAACACAATGGGCTACGACGTTATACTACCTGCTGCAGAGGTTTGCTGTGGCGCACCATTACTTGAGGCTGGCTTAGAAGGTGATGCTATGAAACTTGCAGAGATGAACTTGCATGCTTTTAAGAATCTAAACGTTCAGTATACAATTTGTTTATGTCCTACCTGCATTCATTTTATTAAGAATATTTATAGTAAGTATTTAGGACAATCCATCGAAAACGCCATAGACATATCAACTTTTTTAATTCTTAAAAAGGAAGAATTCAAACAATTATTAATAAAAGGATTGGAAGGGAAAAAATTTAAAGAAAAAATCGTTTATCATGACCCTTGTCATCTAAAAAATAGCTTATCTATATACAATGAGCCAAGAAAGGTTTTGAATTATATGGGCTTCAATATCTTAGAGCCATCTGAAAGTGGTTGTTGTGGTTTTGGAGGTTCCTTTGGGTTAAACTTTGAAAAACTATCAGAGAGCATTCTAAATAGAAGACTTTCTGCTTATAAAGATGCAGATATGGTTGTTACTGCCTGTCCAGGTTGTGTTCTTCAGTTAAATACTGGAGGTAGAAGCTTAAAGATAAGCCATATCATTGATTTATTAGGTAAGCTTAATAGTAATTGAAAATGTATGAAAAAGTAATAATAGATAAAACAGATAGGCTTAGAAGAGGATATCAATGGGTATTCTCAAACGAGATAGCCTCAGATTTCAAACACTTTATCCCTGGCTCTTTAGTAGAACTTTGGGATAAAAAAAATAAATTTCTTGGAATTGGTTACATCAACCCCCATAGCCTTATCACAATTCGTATCTTAAGCAGAAAAAAAGAAGAGATTAATAATGATTTCTTTCACAAAAGAATAATTGAAGCATTAAACTATAGGAAAAAGCTTAATCTAAATAGAGATTTTGTAAGATTAGTTTATAGTGAAGGGGATTTCATCCCTGGCTTAATAGTAGATAAGTTTGCTGAGTGTCTTGTTGTTCAAATAAACACAGCTGGGTTAGAGATCATAAAAGATACTATCCTAAATATTTTAGAAAATACTCTAAATCCTAAAATAATAGTTTTAAGAAATGACAGCCCAAGTAGAGTCATTGAAGGCTTACAATCTGAGATAAAGGTTATAAAAGGTAGTTTAGAAAGTCCCCCTGTTATAAAGGAAGATGATGTATTATTTGAAGTTAATCCTTTAGAGTCTCAAAAAACAGGTTTCTTCATAGATCAGTCTGAGAACAGGCAAGCTTTTTCAAAATATATTAGAGAAGGGATAGGTTTAGATGTTTTTTGCAATACAGGTGCATGGGGACTTCATCTTGCTAAGAAAGGATGTATAGTGATCGGAATTGATGAATCTCCAAAGGCTTTACAGCAAGCTCAACGAAACATTGAGATAAACAAGGTCAAATCAAACTATAGGATTATCCAACAAGACGCTTTTAACTTTTTAAAACAAAAAGCTTTAGAAGGTGAACAATATGACTTTATTATTTTAGATCCCCCTGCCTTTGTAAAGAGCAAACAAAAAATTAAAGAAGCAATCAAAGGATATATAGACTTGAACAAAAAAGCCTTTATGCTACTTAAAAAAGATGGCTTTTTAGCTACATCCTCATGTTCCTACCATATAGCAAGAGAAACATTTAGAGAGATTATAACCATAGCTAGCAATAGTGCTGGTAAAACCCCAAAACTATTTGAGTTTCGCTCACAAAGTTTAGATCACCCTATACTTCTAAATATGCCCGAGACAGAGTACTTAAAATGTGTCTTTTTGAAAGTTTAAGTTACAATTATCATCAATCTAAATATTCTTACAACTTAATGTAAATTTTTTATTTAAATTTATTGTTAAAAAAATTAGAGATAGCTAAATGCAAACTGGATAAATTTAGTATTTAATTAAATAACTTTACAGTTATCTAACATAAGTAAATCAATCCCATATCTTACTGAGATGTTTTTTTATGAGATATCTTTATGTTAATGTATTTAATAAAAGTAGAAATATAAACCCAACTAAAGCTTTTTTAATACTTCATAAGCCCTGTCAATCGTTTTTGATAAGTCTTTCTCTGAGTGAGCAGTACTTATAAAGCCTGCTTCAAACTGAGAAGGAGCTAAATATACCCCTTTATTGAGCATGCCCAAAAAGAATTTAGCATACAATTGAGTATTAGCTTTTTTTGCTGTCTCATAGTCATAGACTTCTGTATCAGTAAAGTATGAGCAAAACATTGTCCCTATTCTATAAAACCTCGTTTTCTTCCCTGACTTAAGAGATATTTCTTTGAAGCCTTCTTCAAGATATCTCATTTTTGATTCAAGCTTTTCGTATATACCTTTCTTTGATAAGATCTTAAGAGTCTCAATGCCTGCTGTAACAGCTAAAGGGTTACCAGAAAGAGTACCTGCTTGATACACAGGTCCCTCAGGGGCTACTAATGACATAATCTCCCTTTTGCCTCCATAAGCTCCAACTGGCAAGCCACCTCCAATAACCTTACCTAAGCAAGTAAGATCAGGTTTTATTTTAAAAAATTCTTGAGCTCCTCCTTTTGACACTCTAAAACCTGTCATTACTTCATCAAAGATAAGAACAATATCAAATTTAAGAGTTTCTTCTCTAAGAACATGAAGAAATTCCGAAGAGGGAAGAATACATCCCATGTTACCAACTACTGGCTCGACAATAACGCAGGCTATGGATTGAGCCTCTTTTTGTAAGGTTTTTTTGAAAAGATCTATGTTATTGAAAGGTAAAGTTATAGTGTCTTGAGCAAAAGACTGAGGAACTCCTGCACTATCCGGTATTCCAAAGGTTGCAGCCCCAGAGCCAGCCTTTACAAGAAGCGCATCAAAATGGCCATGATAGCAACCTTCAAATTTTACTATTTTATCTCTTTTAGTAAAACCTCGAGCTAACCTAATAGCGCTCATAGTTGCTTCAGTGCCTGAATTTACAAGCCTTACTTTTTCAATATTTGGGAAAAACTTGATAATTAATTTAGCTAACTCTATCTCCAACTGCGTTGGTGCACCATAACTTGTCCCATTTTCCGCAGCTTTTTCAATCGCCTTAATAACTATTGGATGAGCATGTCCCAATATCATAGGTCCCCATGAGAGTACATAATCTATAAACTCATTTCCATCAACATCGTAAATTTTTGAGCCCTTAGCACTCTTTATAAAAAGTGGTGACCCCCCCACAGCCTTAAAAGCCCTAACAGGACTATTAACGCCACCTGGCATTAGTTGAAGAGCTTGTTTGTAAAGTGTTTTAGACTTTGTGATTTTCATTTAATTCTCCTTTAAAAGTTTTATTATATTTCTTCGTTCACTATTTTTAATAAATAAGGCTTTAATTTTTCAATCTCATGAATCAATTCAGATAAAACCTCTTCCGCTTTAGTCAAATCGTCTTTTTTTGCGAGGAGTTCAAGCTTTTCAACAGCCCTTTGGGATGGTTTAGCCGAAAAGTTACCTATAGCACCTTTGAATGTATGACATGCTCTTTCTAATTTATTGCTATCTTTTTGCCTTATAGCAACTTCTATAGCAGTAATATAATTCTGAATTTCTCTCATAAAAAGTATAGCTATCTCCCTTAAAAGCTTTTTGTTCCCCTGAAGATTAGATAAAGCAGTAGGTATATCTAAAATCTCCTCCTGTTTTTCTTCTTTTTGAGGAAATTTTTCAACTAATCTATAGATACTGTTGAAAAGTTCTTCTCTATCTATAGGTTTAGATATATAATCGTCCATACCTGCCTGCAGACACCTTTCTCTGTCACCTTTTGAGGCAAGAGCAGTCATGGCTATAATTGGGGTATATCTTCTACCTTCTGCCTCTTTTCTTCTTATTAGTGCTGTGGCTTCAAAACCATCCATTACAGGCATCTGCACATCCATCAGAATAATATCAAACTCCTCTCTATCAAAGGCTATAACGGCTTCTGAACCATTAGCAGCGATTTTAACTTTATGTCCCTCATTTATAAGAAAAGACATAACAAGATATTGATTCACAGGGTTATCTTCAACTAATAAAATCTTAAGATCTTTAATATCTTGTTTAGTCCTGAAAGGTTTTATTATCTTAGTCTTGCTATGGAAATATTGAGGTTTTGGATGAATAACATTGACAATCTTATTGAAAACATCAGATTTTTTAACTGGCTTCATCAGATAATCAGAGATACCAATTTCTCTGAAATAGGCATGGTCATATCTTATATCTTCTGAATATAGCATTACAATGTTTATCTTATTGAAAAGAGGGTTTTTCTTTATCTCCGAGACAATAGCAAAAATATCCACTTCAGGTAAAAAGGCATTTAGAAATAGTATTCTATAAGGCTTATTTAAAGCTACTGCTTTGAACATCTCATCTATAATGGAAGAGCCGATCTGGACTGTCATAGGTCTAATACCAAAACTTCTAATAATCTCTGCCAGATTATCTCTATCCATCTCATTTGAGTCCGCAATAAGTATTCGCAGATCTTTTAAATTGGAAATACAATCAAGAGCATAGTCTTCCTCTTGGCATACTCCAAACTGAGCAGTAAAATTAAAGACGTTGCCACTGCCTTCTCCTTGCTCTATCCAAAAATTCCCTCCCATTAATTTTACAATGCCAATAGATAAGCTTAATCCTAACCCCCCTAAATTTTTATTAACAAGATCATTTTCTTGAGAGAAAGGCTCCAAAATTCTTTCAAACTTATTTTCAGGTATTATTCTTGCGCTGTCTTTTATAGAAAAATGTAAAGCACAGTCTGAGATAAGAGATGATAAAGCAGAATACCATGAGTCAAAGGATTTAAGGTTTTGCGATGGAAAATTTACATCCCGCATAGATACATTATTTAAGGTATCAGGAATGATATTTTTGATGTTTAAGACTACTTCACCTTGGTTACTAAACTTAATAGCATTAGTCAGAAGATTGAGCAAAACACGCTTTAGCCTATTAACATCACCTATTAAGTATTCGGGGACATCTTTGTCTACATAACAGAGTAGTACTACACCATTTTTTCTGGCACTGATACTCACCGAATCAATTACAGAATCTATACAATCCATAAACCTAAATTTCTTGAAATCAAGTCTAAGTCTACCCGATTCAATATCAGAAAAATCAAGTATATCATTTACAAGAGATAGTAAAGTCTCAGCAGAATTCTGTAACATACAAAGATACTCAATCTGTAGAGAAGTAAGTCCGGTTTTCAATAAAAGTTCAGACATCCCGATAATACCAGTTATGGGTGTTCTAATCTCATGGCTTATCTTAGCCAGAAAATCAGATTTTATTTGTTCAATTGTATAATAGTTGTCAGTCTCACAGTTTGTAGTACTATTTAGAGCATGTCCCTCAAATATTAAAACCTCTTGATCATCTAAGATAAGTGGGTAAATTGAAAGATTAAGTAATAATTGTTCTTTGTTTCTTTTAATAACAAATATTTGTTTTGAAATAGATTTAGTTCTGATTGGCAGATCAAATTTTGAGTCTTCAAAGAAATCTCCTATCTGTTTACCTATTAGCTCTTTGTCTTCATACCCTATAAGCTCACTTACAGCTTTATTGGCAAAGCAAATCTTTCCTTTGGAATTAGTAATAATGAAAAGCTCATTCTTCAACCTATTTGTCTGTTTCATCTTGAGATGTAACTAATTTTTAATAGGTCTTGCTTTCTCTACCCTATTTCTTCCCTTTTGCTTTGCTATATAGAGAGCTTCATCAGCTGAATTTACGAGGGTTATAGCACTTAACTCTTCCTGAGGAGACATTGAAGAAATACCAAAACTCATAGTAACTTTTATCAAACCCTTAGGGGTCTCTATTGGAAAAGACTCAATTATTTTTCTAATTCTTTCTGCGATCTTGAAGGTATTATCTATATTACAACCAGGAAGAATTATTAAAAATTCTTCTCCACCATATCTACCTACACCACTATATATCCTCAAAGAGCCTTTTATTCTCTTTACTACCTCCCGTAATACAATATCTCCTGTAATATGACCATATTTATCATTAATAAGCTTAAAGTGATCTATATCAGACATTATTATTCCTAAATGTTCTCTTACTCTTTTGCTTCTGTTGATCTCCATTTCAAGCATCTCCCAGATAGTGATCCTATTCCAAGCACCAGTAAGACTATCCCGAGCGGCTAAATCTCTAAGTACCTCACGAGTAGCAATTAGTTCTTCATGAAGATTTATAATTCTCTGTCCTACTCTAAGCCTAACCTTAAGTTCATCAGGATTAAACGGTTTTAAGATGTAATCATCTGCTCCTGATTCCAAACCTGTTATTATATCTTTTATATCATTCTTAACTGTCAGCAAGATTATATATATATAAGGTTCTTTATTTAGCTGTCTAATTGCTTTACACACCTCAATTCCATCCATTTCAGGCATAAGCCAGTCTAAAATGGCAAGCTTAGGGGAATTGTTTAAACTTAAAACATCAAGAGCCTCTTTTCCATTTTTAGCTAAAATTACTTCATAACCACTATCAGTTAAGATAGACTCAAGAATTTTTAACGATACAGGGTCATCTTCTGCTACTAATATCTTCATTTATAAGTGTCTTTTCATTTTTAAACAATAATTCTAATACAAAGTTAGAACCTATTTTATATCTCTAATTTTATAGTAATTTTTTTTAGCTTGCAAAAACTCGTTCCTATCTATTGGCAAAACTTTAACCTTATCATCTGATGAGCCTTCCTCAGTAAAAAACCTCTTTGGTAAGTCATCATGATATTCATTGAAACCTAAGGACTTATTTAACTGCCTTTCTAAATTACAAATCTTTTCACCTATCTTTAATAACCTTTGTAAATCAAAATTAGCACCAGTCACTGCATTAAGTGCTTCACAATACTCGTGAAGAGTTGCAGCTAAAAAAACAAATTTACAAGCAATTAAAGAGTCTATAACAGCGTTAAGGTCTTCAGAAATTTTTATTATACGGGCTTTCCCCTCAAAAGAAAATCTATCTGTAGAGATAGGTTTTCTCAGAATTTCATGGCTGATTGGGTATGCTCTTAAGTGACAACCTCCTCTGCTGGAAGTGGCATAAGCTAAAGCAAGTCCGTAAGCACCTCTTGGATCATAAGCGGGCAACTCTAATCCTTTTACTGATATACTTAGCTCAGGACAACCAACTGATTGAGCATATCTCAAAGAGCCCTCTGCCAAAGCATCTCCAATTCCATTCCGCAGACAGATATTTATCAAAGTTTTTTTAATATCGTCGGGGTTGGTTCTTAAAGAGTTTATCTCCGAAAAACAAGCAATCGTTGAAGCAGCACTGATTGTATCAATACCATAATCATTACATATCTCGTTTGCTTCAATAATAGTTGAAAGATCGCTACAGTTATTAAGGGCCCCAAAATGTGACAGAGTTTCATACTCAGGTATTTTTATACCATTAGTCCCAATTTTTTTACAGAGGATAGGGCACCCTGAACACCCCGTTTTTTTATATTTAAAAGTTTTTTTGAGTCTATATGCTGAATAGTTATATGAGTAAGGAAAATAAGTTTTGCGAAAATTATCAGTTGGTTCAAGTCTTCTTGCGTGTATTAAATCTACGAAAGCGGCTGTGCCAAACTCAGATATCCCAAACTCACCAAAAATAGCCGGAGATGCCCTAAGTAATCTAATTATTTTTGAGTTAACATTTTTTAATCTTTTTAAGTCAGAAATAATAACTTCTTTATCACCCCAAATAAAGATTCCCTTCAGTTTTTTAGCTCCTAATACTGCACCTAAGCCTCCTCTGCCTGCACAGTAATAACCATCAATAACTATAGATGAAAATTTTACTTTTTTCTCTCCAGCAATACCTATCCCAGCAAAACTAAAACCCTTTTCTTTTAAAGGAATTAATTCTGAAATATTTTTACCCTCTAATTTTCTTGCATCGAGGATATTTACTTCGTCATTTTTAATCTCTATGATAACCCAAGTTTTAGAGATACCAAATATTTTGATAAAATCATAGCCGGCTTTCTTTAAGGATTTACCAAAATGCCCACCTACTGAACTATCAAATATAGTACCTGTCAAAGGTGATTTTGTTATTACCGATGACCTTCCTGACGTTATAGCTGCTGTAGCAGTAAGCGGTCCTGTAGCAAAAATAATTGGAATCTCAGGTGAATCATATTCATACTTTATATAATCAGACATTAAAGAAACTCCAATACCTCTTCCTCCAATAAATTGCTCATACTGATCAGAGGATATTTTTTGCATAAATATTTCCGATTTTGATAAATTTATTACTAAGCCTTTGCCTGTGTAGCCTCTCATCATACGATAATACAAATCGGAATTTATATAACATTTTATCAACTTTTGATTATTTTGGCTATTGTCTAAAATAATAGAAAAGAATATACTGTTAGATACTTATTGTATCTAAACCCCCATTTTTAAACTTACAAAATAGATTATCGTATAATTGGAAAGGATTTCTTCAAGAGAAAATTTAAGATTGTTAGATCTTTCACGACTTCACCAAATAAATCTTTCTTTGATAACGAAAGTCACTTAAAGATAAGCATCATTAAACAATATAAAGGTAAAATTTAAATATATATTATATTCATTGAGTTTTCAGATATTTACACTTATTGTGTCTTACTATATAAAATAAAAGTAGCTTTACATAAATTTCTTGAACATATTTGCTTAAGCTTAATAATATAAAAAATCATATCTTTTAATAAGTTTTGGAAAATTCAAATAAAATCAAGGAGGTAGTTCTGGATAGGATAAGACGTATCGTAGAAAATGATAAAATATTTAGCTTATTTTCAATGGAGCTTATAAATGCTCATGAAGGTTATGCTTTATTAAGTGCTGAGGTAAAGGAAGACTTTTTAAATGCTCACAAGATCGCACATGGTGCCATGATTTTTGCCATATTAGATGTTGCTTTTGCGATTGCTGTAAACTCCATCACTGATGCTGTTGGCATTCAATGGAGTTTTAATATGTTTCGCTCGGCTTCCTTAGGAGATAAAATTATAGCAGAAGCAAAAACTATACATAGGGGAAAAAACTTACTTGTTGTAGACTTTACCGCAAAAAGTTTAAAGACACAGAGATTATTGGCACAAGGAATGGCAACCGCTATGCCTTTGCCTATCGACAGGAAAGCAACGCAATAGAGATAAAATATAAACAATACATATGATTAAGCTGATTTCTCCTGTAGATAATGACATAGGTAAAAGACTTGATGTTTTTTTAGCTGAAAAAACTGGTATTACCCGTTCTCAAATACAAAAGATTATTAAAGAAGGAAATGTTTTAGTTAATAACTGCTTAAGTTTTCAAAACTATAAAGTTAAGCTTGGTGATGTTATTAGATTAACTAAAAAAGAAGAAGAAAGAAAAGATACACTAAAACCCCAAGATATCCCAATCGAGATACTGTATCAAGATGACCATATTATCGTGGTTAACAAACCATCTAAGATGGTTGTTTATCCCTCTTATGGGCATCCTGATAGCACGTTGCTTAATGCTGTTTATTTTCATACTGGACGCCTTCCCTCAGTTGGATCTCCCCTCAGAAAAGGTGTTGTTCATAGGCTTGACAAAGATACTACTGGAGTTATTGTAATCGCTATTGATGATAGTTCATATTATAATTTAGTAGAGCAATTCAGAAGTCGTATTATAAAAAGGAAATACATAGCCCTTGTTTATGGTAATTTAAAAGATGAGTCGGGAAAAATAGAGCAAAAAATTGGCAGATCCTCTGTAAATAGAAAAAAAATGACAGTTAAAGCTAAAATAGGTAAAGAAGCAGTTACTCACTGGAAAGTGATTTCAAGATTTAAACAGGCAACACTAATAGAGGTAACCTTAGGAACTGGTAGGACTCATCAAATAAGGGTGCATTTTTCCTCCATCGGACATCCAGTTTTAGGAGATAGTCTCTATGGCAGAAAAACACTTCTTACAATAGAGAGGAAAGCAATAAATTTTCCAAGGCAGATGTTACACGCTCAAACCTTAGGGTTTAAACATCCAGTAAAGGATATTTATATGGAATTTACATGTCCTATACCCGATGATTTCGTTGACTCTATAAAAAAGCTTACTTAATAGGGAGATCAAACATGCTCGATATTCTTAAAAAGCGAAGAAGTATTAGAAACTATTTAAAGAAGGAAGTTGAAGATGATAAATTAATGGAGATCCTTAAGGCTGCTATGTATGCACCTACTGCAAAAAATCTAAGACCTTGGGAGTTTATTGTTGTTAAAGATGAAAAGACAAAAGAGCTGTTTTCAATGGCTACACGATACTCTGGATTTTCTAAAAATGCTCCTGTCGTTATAGTAATCTGTTATGATACAAAAAAGGGCAACAGGTTTAAAGAAGACTGCGCAATTTGTGCTCAAAACATATATCTTGAAGCCATAAATCAAGGGTTAGGCACCTGCTACATACAGATAGCAGAAGGAACAGAAGGTTCTGTTGGAGAACCAGAGGCTTTTATAAAAAAAATCTTAGATATACCAGACGCTTATAGGGTATTATGCTTAATGCCAATAGGTTATCCAGAAAAATATCCTGAAGAATACGAGTGTAGTGTAGTTTTTAATAAAGATAAGATTCATTATGAGAGATTTTAATCTTACTACTTAAATAATTAAAAAAGGATTTAGTATAATAACTATAAGAAGTATTTTTAGCTATTAAAAAGCATCTCTATTCATGGCTGCAAGTAAAGATTTAGAGAAATTAGGTGAATATTTTCTTAGAAAAAATAGGATAACCGAAGATCAATTAAATCATGCTTTATCACTGGCTAAGGAAAAAAAGACCAAGATAGGGGAAGTATTAGTTGAGTTAGGATATATTACTAAACAGGAGTTAATGAATGTGTTATTAGAGCGTTTAAATCCAAATGAATTGGGCAAAAAAAGAAAGATAGGTGAGATACTTTTAAACTCTGGAATAGTTACTGAAGATCAGCTGCAACATGCCCTTCAAGTTCAGTTTGAGCAGAAAAAGAGGATTGGAGAAATATTAGTTGACTTAGGGTATGTGTCAAAGGAGGAAGTTACTAAAGCTTTAGCAAAAAAGCTTAATTTAGATATTGTTTTATGCTCTGATTATGTTATTGATGAAGATTTAAAAAATCTCATTCCCAAAGAGATATTGAAAAAGTATACCATCTTTCCCTTAGCAAAAAAAGATGGAGCATTATTATTAGCAATGGCTGATCCATTAAACATAAACGCCATTAATGAGATAGCCTTTAGAACTCGCTTAAAGATAATACCTGTCATGTCTTATGATTGGTCTATCGAGATGGCAATAGAAGATAATTATGGCTATGATACTGATGTACATGAATCCCATGAAGAGATTATGTTTACAACCTTAGAGTCTGAACTAATAGAAGAAAAAGAGATCAAATTCAAAGAGTTAGAAGAACATCATATGGGAGGATTGGATGTTGAAACTCTTTATTTACAAAGTAACGCTCCAAAAATAGTAAAACTGGTCGCTATGTTGATAACAGATGCAACAAAAAAGAGAGCAAGTGATATACATATAGAACCAAGATCAAAGTATGTGCAGATTAGGTTCAGAATTGATGGCGAGCTGCAAGATATTTTCAAATATCAAAAAGAGCTCCATGACTCGGTAGTATCAAGAATAAAGATTATATCAAAACTTGATATTACTAATAGAAGAACCTCTCAGGATGGCGGTGCTACTGTCGTTATGAAAGGAAGAACTATTGATCTTCGTATATCCACACTTCCTATTATTTATGGCGAGAAGGTTGTTATTAGGTTATTGGATCAAGGCAGAGGGTTAGTCCCTCTTGATAAACTCGCTATGCCTGTAGATATAGAAAAAGCCATTATCCAAATGTTTAAAAAACCACAAGGTATGTTCATAGTAACAGGACCTACAGGCAGCGGCAAAACTACAACACTTTATGCCTGTCTTAATCATCTCCGTTCAAATACTCGAAATGTGATCACTATTGAAAACCCCGTTGAATATAAATTAGAAGGAATATCTCAGACAGCTGTAGATGAAGCAGTAGGTAGAACTTTTGCAAGTATTTTACGTTCAGTCCTCCGTCAAGATCCAGATATTATAATGGTTGGTGAGATAAGAGACTTAGAGACAGCTGAAATAGCTATTAAAGCTGCTTTGACAGGGCATCTTGTCTTAACTACACTTCATACCAATAACACTGTTGCCTCCATCACAAGATTAGTAGATATAGGTATACCACCCTATTTAGTAGCATCATCTGTTAGCGGGATTTTATCTCAAAGACTGGTAAGAAAGATCTGTCCCCATTGCAAAGTTGAGACAGAAGTTTCAGAGGATATCAAAACCTCTCTTGCTGGTTTTGGCATTGAGCATATCGAAAAATTCTACAAAGGTGCAGGTTGCAATAAATGCTTCAATACAGGATATCTTGAAAGAACTGCTGTATATGAATATCTATCAATGACAAGAAATCTTAAGATGGCTTTATCAAAAACCTCTGATGAACAGTATTTACTCTCTGTGGCAAGGAAAGATGGGTTAAAGTATATTTATGAAGATGCTCTTGATAAAGTAAGTAAAGGTATTACAACAATTGAAGAAGTTTTATCAAAGGTTCCTTTTGATTTCACTCTTAAAGAAATTTAAAGTGAGTCTACCTAAATCTCAAAAAAGCTATTAATCTTTAAGACTGACGATATAAAATCTTTTTTAAGCTCATTTATAAACTCATCTGATAGATTACCAGTTGCTAAAAGCGATTGATGATCTTCAGACCATTTTTCATCATTCATTGTATTTTCAATTATCTCACCTATAAGGCCTTCTGCTAAATAAAGTGATAGTATAATTACTTTATAAGGCAAGTTAATCTCACTATGTTTATAATAATCATGGTGGTAGTATACTGGAACTACAATCTCTTCAGGAAAAAAGAGTTTCTCCAAAAACCATTTAGCGGCTTCATTATGAGTACAATTAAAAAGTGCTCTCTCCTCTAATAATAGTGCATCTGATTTAAGCTGAAAGATTTTTTCTACATCATTCATAGGGTATATAGAGTTACTTATAGTTAAAAGAATAGCCCTTCCAATATCATGTAACAAACCAGCAAGGAAACAAACACCACTATCTTTCCCTGTAATTTTTTTATAAAAAGTAGATGATAAAGAAGCAATAAAAAAAGCATGAGCCCACATCTTTTTCAACTTTACATATGGGATAGGGAACATAGTAAATATTGAGATGCTCAAAGCAATGCTTTTTACAAGATCAAATCCTAACATAAGGACCGCTTGATCTAAACTATTAATCCTTCCAGGGTATCCAAAAAATGGAGAGTTAGCTATTGATACGATCTTTAATGAGATTGCCTGATCATGTTTTATTACATCAACTAACTCTTCTATAGTTGCGTTTTCTTTCTTCATTATATTTATCAATTTAGTGACAATAAGAGGAATGGTAGGGATTGCAGTTAACTCAGTGATTTTTGTTTTAATATCAGTTTCCATTTTTTGCAAGCCTATTCTGATACAATTTTTCTTATTTCTTCTAACCCGATAGGCTTATGAAGCACAGGTATTTTACAACTCTGCATCTTCTCTTCAATATTAAGCCCTACATAACCAGTAATAAGAACAAATTTTTTCAAATCAACAAATTCAGATGCCAACTTAATAAACTCTACCCCATTTAATATTGGCATCTTATAATCAACAAGAATTTTATCATAAATATTCCTTTTAACCTCTTCAAGAGCCTCATAAGGTTTTGTCATAAATGTAACACTACACCCAAGAAGTCTTATTATACCAACTATTGCATGGACTACCATCTCATCATCATCAATTATGAGAATCCTCTTAGAGCTGATTTTTGATCTTAAAGTGTCTGTAGATACTTTATCATACTGAATCTCTGCAGATGTTGGAAAAATGAGTTCAAAAGTACATCCCATAAGATCATTAAGCAATTTAATTTTACCATCGTGTTCTTGGACTAATCCTTGAACTATACTTAGTCCAAGACCTGTACCATTTTTTTTAGTAGTATGTAGTGGTAAAAAAATCTTCTCTGCTTCCTCCTTTGCTATTCCTGCGCCACTGTCGGAGAAGATAATAGATATCGTGTTTGCTGAAGATTTTGTATGAATTGAAATTTTTCTTGTCCCTTCCCAATTTTCAAGTGATTGTATAGAGTTTATTATGAGGTTGAAAAAAATCTGCTGTAGCTTGTGAAAATCCCCTAACATTGTATGTGTTGCACGAAGATCTACTTCTACAGAGATATCATTAGTGTTTAATTGATATTCAAATATTGCTAAGGTTTTTGATATAACCTCGTTAATATCAATAGCGACTAACTTGATATCCTTTTTTCTTAAAAATGTCAACAAACTTTCTGCTATTTTTGATGCTCTCATAGAAGATACATAAATATTATGGGCGTATTTCTTAGCTCTTGAGTCTAAATCCATAGCTTGTAACATTTCTGCATAGCCAATAATAGCTGAAAGAGGATTGTTCAGTTCATGGGCAATAGTTGCTATCTGTTTCCCCAAAAGGGCGAGTTTTTCTAAATCTTGGATATCTTTAATAGGTGAAAACTGATTTATTTTTTTTTCGGTAGTGTGGTTATTCATAAATGTGATTATAAAAACTAAACATAGCTCATAATTAAAGAATTTTCAGATATGAATAATAACATATCACTTGTAGATTATCATATTTATTATATCTTTATATTTTTAAAATTTTTTAAAATTAACTATAAAACAATTTTAACATATAAAAATTAAATTTTGTTTAAGAAAATTACAAAAAAATTAAAAAAATCAAAATATTTTAAATTTTAATTATTAACTATAACTTTCAATGGGTAGTCTAAAAATTATAAATTAACTTATAGGAATCTACAACATATTCTTATTCTTAAACTCTCCAATAACTTAAGAGAGATTGTATAATAAATCTCCTACACAAAAACAGTCCCATAGTTTTTAGCATATAAACTGGGATAACTAATTGAGATCTTTACAATCCAAAAGATAAAGAGTAAATTTAGTTTGTTATCCTCTCAGAATTGTTAAAGCATATTTAGAGATAATAAGAGATACTTTTGAAATACATAACACCTTTTATAACATTATAAGTTAATCTGTGTTATACCATCTTTTTTACAAATTGAAGATAATGAGATATTGAATTGAAAGATAATTTTTCTTTACAAAAAAAAGGCATTTCGTTTTAGTATTAATATCAAGTACTATATAACACACTTTTATTTTTCCATGAAAAAGAAAAAAATTTTCATTTTAATAGTATCTTTTTTATTTTTTGTAACAGTTGCTTTGTATGCCGTCCAGAGTCCTTTTTTAATAAATAAACTCACATATCTCATTAAAGATAACATTGGCTATGAAATCAAGATTAGCAATATCTCTCTTTCACCCATACTTAAAGGTGAGATAACAGATCTTTACATTAGCGGATTAGATAAAGAGGGCTTAATTTTTTCTGCATCCAATATAGAGGTTGAAGGTAGAATTAATTATCCTTTACAAGGTGAAATAAAAAGGGCATCTCTAAAAGAGCCTAAGTTATCGTTATTAATAGGTAAAGGAGGAAAAACTGAACTTTCCTTCCTTTATAAATTACCTCCAATTGAACTTCTTGAAATTAAAAAAGGTGAAGCTAAATTTCTTCTTAGTTCCTCCGGTATATTTATAATACTTTCTAATATCAATTTAAACATACAAAACTTTTCCCCTATTAAAGGAGGCAGATTTTTAGTTAAATCACAAATCATTATAGAATCCAAAGACCATGGTTTTATCTCAGAACAAGGAAATCTTGAGGCTGATTTTAATTTTACGGCTATTCAACCTACCCCTATCGGCAAAGGTAATATAAAGCTTACCTTAAACAATTTAAGACTTAAAAATTTTGAGTTTATCAATACTATGGTCTATCTGGCTTTAGAAATAAACAAAGAACAAGTTACACTAAACAATCTCTCTATCATCACTTCAGATTTAATATATAGAGGTAAAAACAAAAATATAGAGTTAAAAAACTTTAAATTAAAGCCATACGGAATTTTTTATATTAACAAAGGTGAACTATATGCTGGGGTGAAACAAAGCGAGATTTCAAGTCTTGGATCTATTGATATAGATATTTACTCAACATTGACAAAAAACCTTCCATGGAATGCTTCGATAAAGTTACGCTCTGTTAATATTGATAAGGTAGCTGAGATAATAAAACATTTTTTGCCTTCTCAATATAAAAACTGGTTATTTCAAGGATATGGGGATTTAGAAATCAAGATGACAGGAGACTTTATTGATAATAATATTACCGCGAAAGGACAATTGAGGTTGCAGTTCAAAAATGGAGGTTTTAGTTCACCAGATGGTAACAAAGCAGTACAAGGAGCAGCGGGAACTATAATTTTAAACATCCTAATACCAACCCAAGATAAAAAAGGTCATATAGAGCTAATGACACAGATATATCTTGGGGAGTTATTATGGGGAAAATACTATAAAGATTTTAGCAAAATAAGATTTTCTCTCACCGCTCAAGGTTTTATTTATGATAAATCGCCTAAGTCTGGGAATTTTTCTGGTATTATTGATCTTGAGGATGCTGGTAAATATTACTTTACTATATCTTCTAATAACCCAAAGTGGAATGTTAACCTTAAAAGTGACTATATAAATCTTGAAGACTTCACTACCCTGTTTATCAAAGACTTTTTAATACAGGAAAGTCCATCTTTGTCAGAACTTGAACTTAAAGGTTTATCTACCTTAGAGGTTAATTTTGAAACTCTCAAAGAAAGTTTTTCTCTCAAAGGGAATTTAATGCTCAAAGAAGGTTATATAAATATCCCCAACAGCTTTTCATTAAATATAGATTTAAAACTCCCTTTCGATTTTAATCATCCCTCCAAAAATAATCAAATAACAAAAGATGAAGAAATAAAAAGAGGCTATATTACTTTTAAAAAAATAAAGCTCACATCTTTTGAGATACCAACATTTAATATTCCTGTACTTTCATCAAAAAGCTCTTTCTGGATACAAGAAAAGATAACTATTCCCTTTCTTGATTCTACTTTATCTATCTTAAATTTACGAGCGGATAACCTTTTTACATCAGAGGCTACCTTAAAAATAGGTTTAACAGCGAGTGATTTAGATTTGGGGTTGGTAATTGAGAATACCATAGGAGTAAAAGTACCTGCAAAACTAAGTGCTCATTTCAATGAAGCAGTTTTAAAAGGTGATGATTTAAAAGTCAATGGCTCAGCAGTAGTTGATATTTTTAGTGGTAAGGTTAATATATACAATATACACTGTAGAAAACTCTTTTCAAATTCAAGAAAGTTTGGCTCAGATATTACTTTTGAAAATATAAACTTAAAAGAACTTACAGATTTTATAGAGGTAGGAAAGATGTCAGGCATTATAAAAGGTTATCTTAAAGACTTTGAAATTGAATATGGGCAACCCTCTCACTTTATATTAAGCATTGACTCTGTAAAAACTGAGGGTATACCCCAAAATATCAGTGTAGAAGCCATTGAGAATATATCCATTATCGGCTCTGGCTCAAAAGGTATTGGAACCACCTTGAGGCGTGGATTAAGTCAGTTTTTTAAGCACTACAGCTATAGCAAAATTGGTATTTTATGCACTTTAGAAAAAGATATTTTCGCCCTAAGAGGTAAAATCTTAGAAGGTGGAAAGGAATATTTAATAAGGAAAACCCTTTTTGGGGGAATAGATGTAATTAATCAAATCCCACAAAATAATATAAGTTTTAAAGACATGAAAGAAAGAATTAATAGAGTTTTTAGGAAAAAACAAGAAAGCTAATATTATTTAAATTTATAAAATTAAAAAGCTAATTTTTGATTTAAGATTAAGCCTTCTAATCCATTATTCTTTATTTTCACCTATCTTCTGAAGTAGATCTTTTAGTCTAATCCTACCGTGTAAAGCCGTCCCATCTTTAAACTCAAGGACAGGGATATCATGTCGATAAAGCTCATATAGCTCATTATCAGTGGTAATGTCAATCTTCTTAATATAAAGACTATATTTTTCCTCTAATCCATTTAGCATTTCTTGAACTAAATCACAAAGCCAGCATTCTGGCTTATGGTAAAAGGTTATGTGAACCATAAAGTTCTCCCAAAAATGATATATAATCAAAATTTAAGAGAATTATTAAACCTTAATATTTAAATTTAAACATTTTTACTTTACCAAAGGCATACTACACTTAGTAAGAAAAGAGTTGAAAAGGTAGTTGCGTAATAATAGCTATACAACTACCTTTTATTTGAAAACTTTATGAATCAAATTTTTTATGATACTCTTTGACTTTTTTCGCAAATTCTTTTCCAAATTCGTAACACTTTAATTCATCTTCAAGAGATGGCTTATAGTTAATCTGAAGCCCAGGTTCAAAAGTTTCTAACCCCATTTTCTTAAACTCCTCGTAAGCATTCTTAACAGCACCACCACCCCATCCATAACTTCCAAAGGCACCCACAATACGATTTTTCGGTCTTAAACCACTAAGATGATAAAGAATCTGAGCAACTGTTGGGAACATTACGTTGTTTATAGTTGGGGTCCCGAAAAGGGTTCCACGAGACTTCCAGAACTCTTTCACAGCCACACTCATAGGAGTCGCTCTTAGCTTCATAATCTTACACTCAAGTCCTTCATCTTTAATCCCTTGCATTATAGGGGTTGCCATGATCTCTGTGCTGTGCCACATTGTATCGTATATAATTGACACAGAAAGTTTTGATTTACCTGATGCCATATCAAGATACATACTAAGAATCTTTTCAGGATGAGAACGCCAGATTATACCATGATCAGGTGCTATCATCTCGATAGGAATACCTAATTTTTGAACCTCTGCGATTTTAGACTTAATAAGCTGACCAAAAGGCATTAATATATTAGCATAATAATCAAAAATTGCATCTTCAAGTTCATACATAGACTCACAAGATATAAATTCATCGTCAAATCTTACTGCTGAAGCTATATGTTGTCCAAAAGCATCTTGGCTAAAAAGAATTTTATCCTCCTTAGCATAAGTCATCATTGAATCTGGCCAGTGAAGCATTGGAGTTTCAAGAAATAGTAAAGTCTTTTTTCCTATTGAAAGAGTATCTCCTGTTTTTACTATTTTTATATTCCATTTAGATATATCAAAGAATCTACTAAGACCTTTTTTACCTTTCTCGGTTATATAGACAGTTGCGGTTGGTGTCAAAGACATAATTCTGTCTATACTTGTAACATGGTCATTCTCTATATGATTAATAACCACATTTTTAATCTTTTCAGGGCTAACTATGCTCTGAATATTTTTTATAGTTACATCGGCAAAATCTTCTTTAACGGTATCTATTAAGGTTATATCATCATCTATAATAAGATAGTTATTATATGATGTACCACGAGGAGTTTCATACCCGTGGAAGTCCCTAACGGACCAGTCTATCGCACCAACCCAAAATATATCCTTCTTAATTTCTACTGCTGTCATTTACACCTCCTTAAAAAGCTATTTACACTCATAGCCCTCACCAATAAGAGTCATTTTAGCATTACAACAGACTAAATCGCCACCACCAGCATTAGTGACTACAACTTCCTGCTCACAAATATTACATCTATATTTCTGGCCAACTTTTGTCATCTTAAAACTCCTTTAATCTAAAAATTAAAATAATCTTTTATTTACACTCAAACCCCTCCCCTATCAACTCCATAAACTTTCCACAACATGATAAAGCCCCTCTACCGGGAGCTGTAACTACAACTTCATTACCACAAATCATACATTTATATTTCTGTCCTAATTTTGCCATGTATATCACCTCCTTAACCTAAATTTTCAAAAGAATCCTTCCCTGCCTTACATACTGGACACTTCCAATCAGATTGCAGTTTCTCAAAAGGTATACCTTGATCTTTTTCTTTATAGAGCCATTTACATACAGCACATCGCCATACATTATAGTCTTCTCTGTCATGTATACTACTAATAATTTCCCATCCTCTCTTTTCCCATTCATTAACTGAAGGTGGATAAAAACCTGAATATATTACTTTATCCCTCGCATCATCAAAATCAACCTCAATAATATAACTACCTTTTCTTACTTTATATCCCCATTTAAAATTATCTTTAGTAGAAGGAGTTGATGCCTTAGCAGAAAAAGAAAAATGATTACTATTTCTTTTAACCTTAGAGTAACTATAACAGCAGGGAAGTATAGAGGTACATCCACATTTACCATTTTTAAGCTCCAACCCATCTACTCTAAAACCACCCGGTATCTTTTCTATGTAAATTTCCATTAAAACACCATATTAATAATTAATAAATAGCTCTCCTTGAGCTTATTTTTATTTGTTATATATCCTTAGCCCCCTACAAAATAGGAGAATAGGGGGCTAATCTTATTTTAAAGACTATTTTGATATAACATCTTCGCCACCATAGTAACCTTCAAGGGCTTCATAAACCTTACCCACCATCTGAGCTGATGGTTTTAAAGTTTTATCTCCTTCATCTTTCCATTTTGCTGGGCATGCTTCTTCTGGATGAGCAGAAAGGTAAAGATTTGCTTTAAATTTCCTCATTAATTCATCGATATTCCTTCCGATGTTATAGAAATTAACTTCTGAGTTAAAAAGTTTTCCATCTGGGCTGATTATAAAAGTTCCCCTTAAAGCTAAGCCTGTCTCTTCATCATATACCCCAAACAATTTCGAAACTCTGCCTGTTGGATCTGCACCCATAGGATATTTCACATTTTTTAACATCCCCTCGGATGCTTGCCAAGCAAGGTGAGTAAACTTTGTATCAGTACTTACTGTTATAACCTCTGCACCAAGATTTTTAAACTTTTCATACTGTTCTGCAAGTGCTGCAAACTCGGTTGCACAAACAAAGGTAAAGTCAGCTGGATAAAAAAACAGTATTGTCCATTTTTTATTAGCCTTTAACGTCTCAAGACTAATCTCACCAAAGTCACCTTTTGAAGGTTCATAAGTCTCCATCTTAAAATTAGGTACATCTTGCCCGACTCTCAAACCACAACAAATTTCTTCCATCTTTTACCTCCTCATTTTATCTTTTTTGATAACAATTTAGAACTGAGCTTATATGCTCATTTAATACTACTTTTTCTCCATTGTGCCCTGCTCTCCACATTTAGGGCATTTCTTAGGTTTACACCTTGTATCCTTTGTTTCACCACATTTACTGCAAGCATAAATTGCCATCTCTTTACCTCCTAAAAATTTTATTTTTCTTTAGTTTTACATGACTTACAGATTCCATAGAAATCTATGTGAGTTGTTGTAATCTCAAAATCCTCTAAATAGTCCTTGGGTACTCTGATATCAAAATCAATATCTACATCAATTATTTTTTTACACTGTACACAAATCAAATGGTGATGATGACGAGTGTCAGGATCATAATGCTTCTTATCAGGGTCAATAGTTACTTCTTGTACAAGCCCCATATTTTTAAGAATATCAATGTTTTTATACACAGTAGCTAACGAAATATTTGGGAATTGTTCAACCACATAATTATAAATATCTTCTACAGTTGGATGATTCTTGTTGCCCTGAAGATATTTCATAATTGCCATTCTTTGAGGAGTTTGTTTAAGTCTTAAAGTTTGTTTATCCATATCAATCTCTTAATAATAATTATTTTCAATTGATATAAGTTATCATATAATAATAATTATTGTCAATAGGTATTTTAAATTTTTTTAAATTTTTTTTTAAAACTTAAAATATACTTTACAACATTAAGGTTACAAGTGAACTATCAAAATGTTAAATTAAAATTATGGATGTTGAAAAAGATAAGGTCTTAATCAGGGGAGTTAACTGGTTAGGTGATGCCGTTATGACTATACCAGCAATTAACTCCTTAAGAAAGACTTATAAAAACCAATACCTCTGCCAGCTACTAACGCCTTCAGTCTCAGCTATTTTTGAAAAAGATCCCAAAATTGATGAGATCATTTTATACGAAAAAAAATTTAAAACTATTCCTGGACGAATAAACCTCTCTTTTTTATTAAGAAAAAAAGGGTTCTCAAAGGCATACCTCTTACAAAACGCTTTTGATGCTGCTTTAATAACTTTTTTAGCAGCAATTCCTGAAAGAATCGGGTATAACAGAGATGGTAGAGGTTTTCTACTTACAAGCCCTATCCCTTACCATAAAGAGGATAGAAAACTCCACCATATAGAATATTATCTAAACCTTTTAAGGCAATCTGGATTAAAAGCTGAATACTCTATCCCTTATATATTTTTATCATTAAATGAAAGGCTATATGCAAAAGATACGCTTTCAACTTTAAGAAAACCAGTTCTTGGAATTAACCCAGGAGCATCTTATGGCTCTGCTAAAAGATGGTTAACAGAAAGATTTACAGATGTTTCAGAATGGTTTATAAAGGATTTAAAAGGAAGTGTAGTAATTTTTGGGAGCAAAAATGAAGAGCAAATTGCTTATGAAATTTACAGCAAATTAACGAGAAATCTTTCGGAAGAAGCACCCATTATTAATTTTACGGGTAAAACATCAATAAGACAGCTAATGAGCCTTTTATCAGAATGTGATTTAGTCTTATCTAATGATTCAGGACCTATGCACATCTCTTATGCTGTTGGCACTCCAGTAGTCGCTATCTTCGGCTCTACATCACCAGAACTCACTGGTCCACCGCTAAAAGGAAACATAGTTTTGCAAGGAAAAGCTATCTGTAGTCCTTGCTTTAAAAGAAAATGTGACCAAGAATATATAAAGTGCATGTATGATATTTCATCTGAAGATGTATACTTCGCTTTAAAAAATATAATGCCTTATAATAGGGCTGTTTTTTTTGACAGAGATGGCACTCTTTGCGAAGATGCTAATTACCTAAGAAGATGGGAAGATTTAAAAATTTTTCCACAAATTTATCACCTTAAAAAATTAAGAGAAAAAGGCTACCTATTAATTGGGGTTTCAAATCAATCAGGAATAGCAAGAGGTATTATTGATGAAGATTTTGTAAAAGCAGTAAACAAAGAATTTATTGATAAATATTTTTTCCATGATTTTTTCTACTGTCCTCATCATCCAGATGAAAAATGTTCATGCAGAAAACCTGAGTTATCAATGATTTTTGAAGCAAAAATTAAATATAAAATAAATCTAAAAGAATCATTTGTGGTTGGGGATAAAGAGAGCGACATAATGCTTGCAAAAGCTATTGGAGCTAAAAGTATATTTATTATCAACAATAAAAAACGAGAAGATGTTTATTCCGCTGACTATACTGCATCCAACTTAAAAGAAGTAGTCGATTACATTCTCAATGATTAGATTATCATATAATAATCATAAATCCATACATTTATCCTAATTATCAAAAAATCACTTTATAGTAAAATAAGAAAATTTTAAAGGATGTTAATATTTACTTAGCAAAGCTTTTTCTGAATCTCCAGACTGAGAAACTAAAAAGAGCAACACCAAGTAAAACTATTCCCACAATATCATGCCAAACATACTCTATTCCATTTCCTTTAAATAGGACACTGTAGCCAAAATCAATAAAATAACGCATTGGTGAGATAAGACTTAGATACCGCATTATTGGATGCATTGACTCAGGGGGTGTCCATGCACCTGAAAGAAAAAGCATAGGGATAAGTATTACAAGCATTAGCATCATAGATTGGGCAAGATTTCTTGCTACCGTTGATATGACAAGACCCAAAGATGAAATAGTAAAGGCATAAAAAAGCATAACAGGATAAAAAAGAAGCAGACTTCCTCTTAATGGGACATCAAAAACTCCTTTAAGTATGCCAAAGATACTTATTGGTGAAAGAAGAGCTATGGCAAAGACTGTAGGAATTATTTTGGCAATGAATATCTCCCAAGTTCTTACTGGAGTAACTAATAACTGTTCTACTGTTCCATGCTCCTTTTCCCTAACCATTTGAGCAGCAGTTACAAGCAAAGCGACCATTGTAATCATATTGAAGTATTCAAGTAAACTCATAAACCATGAAGTAAGAGTATTGGGA
>JAOAHE010000012.1 GCA_026415415.1 Thermodesulfovibrionales bacterium
GCTATGGCTTGACCCAATTGTTGGTTTTGCAGTGTCAGCCTTCATAATTGTTTGGGCATATAGATTGATAAGGGATACAGCTAAGGTATTATTAGATGCCGAAGCATCTGAAGATATAAGAAATCAAGTCATTAATGTTCTTGAGCAGGATGGAGACTCTAAGGTCATAGACCTTCATATATGGTTAGTAGGTCCACAGGTGTACACTCTTATAGCAACCGTGGTTACCCATAATGCTAAGCAACCCGATGATTATAAATCCCTTTTACCTCAATGTCTTTTAATATCTCACCCAGTAATTGAGGTCAGACAATGTATGATATGTAAGGTGTGACTTGGGCTTATAGTTGTTAACTTATAAACTGTTGAGTGAAGAAGGATTAGTAGATCATTTTTAAGATTTCTTTGTAACTAAATAAGTCGTCAAAGTCAAAAATAAATATACCCTATTATAAAGAAAATCTTATGTAGTTAATGCATATTATAAGAGAGTGTATTAGAAAAATAATATAAAAGAGAGTTGCTATAGGTTATCAAAAAGCTTGATAATAAAGATGTTTAACTGTCTATAGTAGTGTAGAGATAAGTTTGCCTCTAAGACTTAAATGTGTTAAATAGTTTGAAGACATGTTTGAGAAGTTTATATTAGTCTTTACTTTTCAGGTAAGGGGATGATAGTTGAATGACTCAGAGAATCCATGAGGGGGTGATAAGACATTTAAGCATAGGTTATCAATTTTAGTTATACTGTAATCCTTTGATTAATGCACAGATAAATATGCAAAGGGATAGATGATCATCTTCATTAAAGAAAAGCTTTTCAGTAAGTCTTCTCAGTTTAATTAAACTTATTAGATCTCCAAAATTCATAATCATTAATATAGAAAAGATACTTATAGAATTTATTATTGTAAAAAGGTGAATTGCCGTATTCATCTTGGTTTATAAGTAGCATTAAGTTTTTTTCATAGCAAATGTTTATAATAAAAAAATGAGTAAAAAGCCAGATATAAAATATTTAACTTTATATGAACTTACACTTTTAATAAAAGAGACGATAGATATAACTTTTTCAGAGTATTATTGGGTGATTGCTGAGATTTCAGAATTAAGACTTAACCAAAAAGGTCATTGTTATCTTGAACTTATTGAAAAGAGAGATGACATTATAGTTGCTCAAGTTAGAGGTAACATTTGGGCTTATGATTATAGAAGGCTTTCTTTGAAGTTTTTTAACGAAACTGGTGAAGCTCTGAAGGAAGGTATAAAAATGCTTTTTCTTGTCTCTGTTAACTTTCATGAGGTCTATGGCTTAAGTTTCAATATTAAAGACTTAGACCCTACCTATACCTTAGGCGAGAT
Organism: Thermodesulfovibrionales bacterium; assembly: GCA_026415415.1. GTDB lineage: Bacteria > Nitrospirota > Thermodesulfovibrionia > Thermodesulfovibrionales > Dissulfurispiraceae > DYHD01. The sequence continues at coordinate 1,363 of JAOAHE010000012.1, forward strand.
GACAAGAAAAAAAAGGGAGACAATCTTTAAGCTACAACAAGAAGGATTAATTGATTTAAACAAAGCCTTGTCTTTACCTCTTGTACCTCAAAGGATAGCTATTGTATCTTCACCTACGGCTGCTGGTTATGTTGACTTTGTTGACCATTTGAGAAAAAATGAATATGGTTATGCTTTCTATACTAAACTTTTCTCTGCAATTATGCAAGGTGAAGAGGCAGAACAATCAATAATTAACTCTATAAGAAAGATAAAAAAAGAAAAATCTTTTTTTGACTTAGTAGTAATTGTTAGAGGTGGTGGATCACAGGTAGATCTAAGTTGTTTTGATAGTTATAAAATAGCATCTGAGATAGCCAAGTTCCCTTTACCAGTGATTACTGGGATAGGACATGAAAAGGATGATACAGTAGCTGATATGGTGGCTCATACTAAAATGAAGACTCCTACAGCTGTGGCTGAGTTTATAATATCTGGGATACGTAGTTTTGAAGAGAGGATTTTAGAGTTTAGAAAACAAGTTATTAGATCTGCTGAACATATCTTGAAAGATCAAAATTATAAACTTAACAATACTATTAACAAGCTTATTAAATCAACGCAGCATATTTTAAATACAAACAAGAATAAAATGGAGCTATTTATTCACAGGTTATTATCATCTCATAGGGTAAATATAGCGAGAAAGGACAACAAACTTTATCTTATCCAAAAAAACCTTCAACTTGCTATAAATCATTTACTTATAAGGCATAAAGGCAAATTAGATAATTTAGAAAAGGCTTTACATCTACTTGATCCTTCTAATATTTTAAAAAGAGGATACAGTATCACTTATTTTAGGAATAAATCTCTTAAAGACACTTCAAAGCTGGAAAATGGTTTTATAATTACTACAAAGCTTTATAAGGGGATTTTAGAAAGTAAGATAATCAAAATCAACGATTATAATGATGGAGAAGGAAGAAATGATGAAATACAGTGAAGCTCTATCTGAGCTAGAAAAAATCGTTAAACAGATTGAAAATGAAGAGATAGATATTGATACTTTAACTGAAAAGATAAAAAGAGCAGATTACCTCTGCAAATTTTGTAGAGCTAAATTAAGGAGCACCGAAGAAGAAGTAAAAAGTATCCTTAGGGAAATAGAGCAACCAGCTGAAGATAGTTCTTAGTGTTTTTTTCTCGTAATTTTATTTTAGATTGTTTACTTTTGCTTGGAGTAGATAATAGCTTTTGATTTATAAAAATCATAGAATCATTCTATTTTGCCTAACATCTTGATAAAGACTTTGATCAATTCTGGGTCATAGTCCCCTGAATCATTTAGTATTATTTTGAGTGCCTCAAAGGGACTATAGGCTGGCTTGTAAGGTCTCTGGGTTGTTAGGGCATCGTAACAATCTGCTATAGCGCATATTCTACCGAAGAGTTTTATTTCTGGCTCTTTTAACCCTAAAGGATAACCTTTACCAGATAGTTTTTCATGATGTTGGGTAATGGCATAAAAGGACTCCTTTGGGAAAAAATCGTGTTTTTCTAAAATTCTTTTGCCTTCAATAACATGACTTTTCATAATCTGGTATTCTAAGGGTGAAAGCCTTGTTGGTTTATTAAGGATTTCTGCAGATATTATGCTTTTGCCGATATCATGTAGTAAAGATCCTAAACCAAGAGTAGCGATCTTTTCAGAGGGTAAATTTATAGTAATTCCTAAGCCGATAGATAATACAGCTACGTTTACTGAATGAGTATAGGTGTAGTAGTCATAGTTTTTGATTGAGATTAAGTTATATAAAGTATCTCTATTTTCAAATATTAAAGAGGCTATGGTCTCAACGGCTTTTTTTGCTTCTTTAATTTTTTCTCCACATCTTGGCTCATTTAAAACATTCCTCATCATAATTTTAGTTTTTTCCTTAGTAACGACTGCTTTTATTTCTTTATCGGTTTTTGCTGATGATAATTTTTTTTCCATTGACTCCAAATACTCATTATAGAGGGGTAAGTCTGAATTAATAATCATTAAATCACCATCTACATTTATTAAATCAGAAGTAATTTTTTTAGGCTGTGATGGAGATGCTTTAAATAGTGACTTAAAGCTGAAATTTTTGTGGACATATACTTCAAAAGGAACTTCGCTATCAGGGATTAAAGCTTTTTTCTCTATTTGGTAATATCTTTCAATATCGTGATAGTATTTTTTTTGGATTGCAAGACCATTGTCTTCTTTTCTATCGTCATTATCTACTTTGTCCAGTTTAGTGTCTTTTGGAATAATATATCTTTTCATGATTTTAAAATTAAGTTAGTTTTGTAATTTTAAGAGTTGTAATATTTAATCCTAACATAATTTAAAATCAAAATGATTCACTTTGCGAACGGAGTTTCTTAAGTCCTGTATAGAATAATACCATTCCAATTACTGTTATAGTAAAATCAGCAAAAGGGAATAACCTAAAAGTATAACGAAAAAATAAAGGGATCTCTGAATAAATAAGTTTGCTACTGCCTGTAAAATCACTTCCGATTTCTGACCAATAATATGCAGATATAATGGTAATTATTAACCCCACAACAAGCTCAAAACTTATTTTAACCTTATTCATAATTAGGTTGCCCCCTTAAGATTTTTTTTAAAAATTATTTTTTTTATCTCTACCCAGTCAGAAACGGCTATTGTTCCTTCAATGTCTTTAAAACTAATAGTCTGTGAGTTATATCTTTTTCCTATATCTACTACTTTTCCACCGATAGTCGCCTTGATAATTATACCTTTTTTAACTAAGCTATCTATTAAATCTTTTTCATCTATTGAGATTATTGGTAAATCAGGATATTCATATTTTCTAAACCATTTTCTTATCACTGCTTTATTTAAAAAACCTGATTGGATAATTATTATAGGGTATCTTTTATTGATCTCTTTAATTGCTAACTGACTATTAGTTTTTGGTATAAACTCAAGGAATTTTCTATCAAGAAAGCTTTCCTCAAATTCTATTAAGATAATCTTATCTTTTCTGTCTAAAACTAATAGAAAACCTATATTTTCATCATTAGCTGACTTTACTTTTATTTTCAGTAGCCCTTTTTTTGAAGCTAAATACTCTTTATAGGCAACCCCATCGCCTCCTGATAAGGTTTTGCCAACGAAGTCGTCCTTTATATAAAACTCTACGATCTCACCGCCTTTTTTTGAAAAGCCTCTGGTTATCTCAGCTTTGAGCATTACTTTTTCGTTTTTGATAGCGATGATGTCATGAACTATTACATCAGCAAATAAATTATCCTCTACTGTTAATGTAATAGAAGTAAATAAGAAAAAAGCTATGATTATTGCTTTTCTTTTTGTAATCATATATTATTTTCTCATTTTGCTTAAAGCTTAAACAATAAGGAGATCTTGACATATTAAATTAAAATAGTTTAAATATAATCAATACTATGAAAAAGTTATCCAATAATTCAAACATCTACCGTAAGTTTTGGCGCTTTTTTTTCTTTTTTATGCCGTCTATCTTCGGTAGATGGTTGATTTAGAGGATAGGCAATTATAAACTTTAAATAAACCATACACCGGGGATAGACAAAGGGTCGCCCCGGTGTAAAAATTTTTAAAGCCGAGGGCAACCATCCCTCGGCTTTATTTTTTAGAAAAATCAAACAAAAGGAGTGAGAAATGATTATCGTTATGAAACCTGAAGCAACAACAAAGGAAAAAGAGGATGTTATTATGCGAGTTAAAGAACTGGGGTATAAACCTCATGTAATTGTTGGTTCAACAAGAGATGTAATAGGTGCAGTTGGAGATGAACGGGGCAAGTTCATATTACAATCAATTGAGTCAATGAAGGGGGTTGAAAAGGTAGTCCCTATACTCAAACCTTATAAGCTTGCATCAAGAGAAGTTAAAAAAGAGTCAAGCGTTATTAAGATAGCGGAAAATCTTTTTATTGGAGGTGACAATATAGTTATAATCGCAGGACCTTGTGCCGTAGAGAGCGAGGAGCAGATTATTAAAGTAGCTCAGGCGGTTAAAGAGGCTGGCGCTGATATTTTAAGAGGTGGTGCTTATAAACCTCGCACTTCACCATATAACTTTCAAGGGATGAAAGCAGAGGGACTGAAACTTCTTTCAAAAGCGAGCCAGATAACGGGGTTACCAGTTATAACAGAGGTAGTTAATCCAGAATCAGCAGATTTAGTAGCAGAGTATTCGGATATACTTCAAATTGGCACAAGAAACTCTCAAAATTATGAACTACTTAAAGCAGTAGGAAAGCTGAAGAAGCCTGTTATGCTTAAAAGAGGGATGTCTATGACAATCCAAGAGCTTTTAATGAGTGCAGAGTATATACTAGTGAGGGAAATAGTTCAGTAATTCTATGTGAAAGGGGTATAAGAACTTTTGAGACGAAGACACGTAATACTCTTGATCTTTCAGCAGTTCCTGTTTTAAAAGAAGAAACTCACTTGCCTATTATTGTAGACCCTTCACATTCTACAGGATATTCTAAATATGTACCTTCTATGTCATTTGCATCAATAGCAAGTGGTGCTGATGGAATCATGGTTGAAGTTCACCCGGAGCCTGACAAAGCACTTTCTGATGGGCAACAATCACTCTCTCCCGAGGCTTTTTCTGAGATGGTAAAAAGACTTATTCCTTTTATTTTATCAGCACAAAGAGGGATGAACAATGTATTAAAAAACAAGTATTTTGGCTCATAAAATAACTTAAATGTATTGTTTATGCATAAAGTATTTTAAATTAAAAAATGTTTTCCTTAATGATTGAACCGTCTTTAAGAAGATAGACTATTTCTTTGAGCTGGGCGTTTTTTATCATTCTTCTACATAGGAGGCATGGTGTGCCATTGGCAAATGTATTGTCTTCTTCAAATCCAGCTATGTATATAGTTGCATTTTTCATTCTTTCAGGAGAGCCATTTATTATAGCATTTTGTTCTGCATGGACCGCTTCACAAAGCTCATATCTTTCTCCTGCGGGTATATTAAGCTCTTTTCTTTTGCAACTCTGTAAGTCAACACAATTTAGTGAGCCTCTTGGTGCTCCGTTATAACCTGTGCTTACTATGACATTATCTTTAACTATAACAGCTCCATATCTACGCCTAATACATGTGGAACGAGAAGCAACTACTTTTGCGATCTCTATAAAGTATTCATCCCATGAAGGTCTTTTAAAAGCCATATTAATTCATTAAAGTTAGCAAATTTAAAGATATTTTGAAAAAGTTGCTCTTAAAAATATCAAAATCTTCTTTTGTTTAATAGTTTAACATAAGACAAAAGATCTTTTGACTTTAATATTACAGATTATATAATCAGACTTTTCAAACGGGGAACTTTCTTTAAAGAATCAAAAGCTACAAGGTAAAATGAAATTTTGCTTTAATTTTCAAAGAATCTTGTTTTTGGAATGATTTCTATTTATAGCAGATTAATTTCATGTTAAAATTGAAATAAAAGGAGAGATAATGAAACTGCGTGTATTTTTTATAATGACTATCTTGATGTTTTTTGGGATAACATCTTTACCCTCACCAGAGAATACTGACGATAAAGAGCATCCTTTTTCACAACATCTAATCTCAATTTATTCTAAATATCTTAAATTTGTTAGAGAAGGTGATGTCTCATCTGCTTTAAGTTACATGATAGCTGAATATGCACAAATGAATAATCTTATTACTGCAGATCTACTTAAGGAGATGTCAGCTGATGAGCTTGATCCTCAAGAATCAGTATTTGTTAGGGTAGATGCATCACAAGATATCTCAAGACTTGTTTATTATAAAGCTGATAAGGACTATAAGAGTTGGCAAGCTATTGTCTTTAAGCTTGAATCTGGAAAATGGAAAATAGCCAAGATAATCAAATATGGGACAAACATTGAATCTGAAGAGGATGTTTTAAAAAGTCTAATTAGCGATACCGACCATTATTTTCAAAAACATAACTAAAATTGTTTATACGAACTCTTATTTTCTTTTAACCCTTCTAAATCCAGAGCATTCATAGACTATAATTTGTTCGTCTATTGTTAACTCGTCCAGTAAGAGATTGAGCCCCAAATTGTCGCTGGCTATATGTCCTGCTATTATTACATTGAGGTGGTTTTTTTCCGCTTCAGTTCTATGTTCTTCGCTAAGATGCATTGCAACAATAGTGTTTACACCGCTCAATGAAAGACTATTAAATATTTCCTTTGATCCTTCTGTGCCACCAGTCATATCAACAAAAATCTTACCTGCTTTTCTGTTTTTGTTACCAATTAAAATTTTAGGACATGAGCCATTTTTTGAGCTCTGTTTATATTCTTCTATGGATAGTAAGATATCAATAATATCATCAAGAGTTATAGGTTTTTGATCTTGAAAAGTTTTCTGTAAATAGTTTGCAACCATATTGTCAGAAGGGGTGTGTAAGCATATGAAGGGGATTCTCAGTAATCTTGCCACATCGACAGCTTTTGAATGATTGATTGGAGCTATTCTTCTTTCTATTTCTTTTATCCTACTTTCCATGAGTCCTTCAGCTATATTTATCGGGACACCAAATTTATACAAAATATCTGCTTGCATATACATAACTGCATGGAGATTTGCAAAAGCTTTTCCGCTTGGATGGTGTGAGATGATAGCGTCAATCATAATATTTTTATTTTTGAGATAGTCAGCAAGCAAAACCTCTGAGCTATCAATATCAATGCCTACAAGGATATTTTTTAGATCAGTATCGTTGTCTCCATACAAAATTCTTGTATCAGGATAGGGGTTCTCTAAATGTTCAAGGTCGAAATATTCTTTTTCACGAGGGCTCATATTTTCATAGTTTTTCTTTTTCAGTGATAGTTCACTTAAAACGGCGTCTTTCCCTCTTGGGTCATTATCGATACCTATTGAGATAGCTTTTTTATAAAAATCATATAATTTCAATTTCTTGCTCCTTTACAATTTATTTGCAAAAAAAAGATATATACTAAAGATATATACTGTCGTTCATATTTAGAGATGTTTTTTAATAGAGTTGAATTATTAAGATTGAGCCTCTAATATCTCCCTCACTCTTTGATTGACATACTTGCCATCAGCAATGCCTTTAATCTTTGGGATTATAAGTTTCATAGCAAGACCTATTTCTTTGGTAGTTGTAATGGAGGCTTCTTTTAGGGTAGATTTAATAATCTCGTCTATTTCTTCAGCACTAAGCTGCTTTGGTAGGTAGCTTTCTATGATCTCAAGCTCCTTTTGTTCTTTCTCTGCAAGATCGGCCCTTTTTGCTAAGAGAAACTGTTGTATTGACTCTTTCCTTTGTTTAGCTTGAGAAGAAAGCACATCTAATATGTCTTCATCAGTAAGCTCTTTGCCTTTTTGAATTTGCTTATTTTTCAAAGAGGCTTTGATTAATCTTATTACTGAAAGCCTTAAGCTATCTTTTGTTTTCAAAGCCTCTTTTTGATCAGCGTCTAATCTTTCGATAACGGTAGCCACTATGCTATTTTGAGGAGGTATATTTTATTCGGGTGCGTTTGGAAGCCTTTTTGCGAGCAGCTAAGATCTTTTTTTTCCTTTTCACGCTAGGCTTCTCATAATGCTCCCTCTTCTTGATCTCAGAAAGAATCCCTTCGCGCTCACACTGTTTTTTAAAGTGCTTAAGCGCTGTTTCAAAAGATTCGTTATCTTTAACCTTAATAGAGGGCAATAGGTATCCCTCCTCTCTATATATATTTTAGTCTATTAGTATATCAATGAGGATGAAAATATGTCAAGAAAATGGCGAGATTTTTTGATTTTAAAATAATAATTATTTTGTTATTAAAATATTTGATAGTTTTTAAAACTTTCAAGTAAAAAATATTTAAAAACTTTTCCCTTTATGGTAAGTTAATGAGTAGTTATATGTATTTAAGTAGGTGCTTTGTGCGATCTTTAATAGTTGAGTTGCTTAAAGAATTTTTATGAGTATATACTTGCGGTATGAATATAATTAAAATATTTAAAAGTTTCTTATGATGCTTTTTTAAGGTGGATATAGATTAAAATAAGAAGCATTAAAAAATCGTAAAATAAAGGGGGCTTTATGTATTGGGAAGCAGTTAATGAATGTATGAGCAGAGAACAATTGGAACAACTTCAATTAGAAAGATTACAGGCTAATTTGCTCAGGGTTTACATGAACGTCCCATTCTATAGAAGGAAGTTTGATGAGCTCAAGATTGACCCAGACAGCTTTCTTTCTTTACAAGACCTTAAAAAACTACCATTTACAACCAAAGAAGATCTTAGAGATAACTATCCTTATGGTTTTTTCTCTGTTCCACTTAGAGAAATAGTTAGACTGCAAGCTTCTTCTGGTACAACAGGGATGCCCACGGTTGTAGGCTATACACGAAATGATATAAGAATTTGGTCAAATCTCGTAGCAAGAATTCTTACAGCTGGTGGAGTATCTCAAAGTGATATTGTCCAAATTGCTTTTGATTATGGACTCTTCACCGGTGCTCTTGGACTCCATTATGGTGCTGAGAGGATCGGTGCATCTGTTATACCTGTTTCAAGTGGAAATCCTAAAAGACAAGTAAAGATAATGAAAGACTTTAAAACTACTGTCTTAATCTGCACCCCAAGTTTTGCCCTTATGATAGCAGAAGCGATACAAGAGATGGGCATAAATGTAAACTCTCTTTCTTTGAAATACGGGCTCTTTGGTGCTGAACAATGGTCAGAAGCAATGAGAAATGAGTTACAAGAGAAACTAAAAATTATCTCAACTGATAATTATGGACTAAGTGAGGTAATGGGTCCCGGTGTAGCAGGAGAGTGCATCGAGAGAAAAGGACTTCATATTAATGAAGATCATTTTTTAGTGGAGATCATAAACCCTGAGACTCTTGAGCCTGTTGCAGATGGAACTACTGGTGAGTTAGTAATTACAACTCTTACCCGCGAAGCCATGCCAGTTATTAGGTTTAGAACAAGAGACCTAACTAGCATAATATCAGATCCTTGTCCTTGCGGGAGGACTTTTAAGAGAATAAGCAAGATTATAGGTAGAACAGACGATATGATAAAGATAAAGGGTGTAACTGTTTTCCCTTCTCAGATTGAGACTATACTTTTTGAGATAGAAGGAACTGAACCACATTATCAGATAGTTGTTGAAAGAAAAGGAGTTGAAGATACTTTAAAGGTACTTGTGGAGGTTTCTGAGAAGATTTTCTTTGACCAAATCAAAAAACAGCGAGAAATTGTAGATATGATTAAAAAAAGGATTTTTAACGAGATCGGTATTTCGGTTGATATTAGCTTAGTTGAGAGAAACACTCTTGAAAGATTCGAAGGGAAAGCAAAGAGAGTAGTTGACAACAGAAGAGTTTAAAGCTTTATGTTATTTTATGTTTTCAATATTTTTTAATCTCATTGTATAGCCAAGGTGTTTTTTTAATGACTAATTACTCTTTCATTAAGGGTTCAGGTCTTATCCTTATTAGTTAGGAGTCTTTTTAAATGATAAAACTGCCTCAAAACCTTTTACCTCTAATATATTTTAAGCATTCAATATTTTTATCTTAGCTGATGTTGATGACAGATAGTTATATAGTTTGATAATATTTAAGTCATATCAAAAAACTATATAAGAGTTTACCTTTGACCACAAAAAGTAAGATCGCCAAAGCTGCAGTTTCCATGTCTTTTGCTACATTGATTAGCCGTATCTTTGGCTATATAAAAGACATGATTTTAGCAAAGTATTTTGGTGCAACGGCAACCTCTGATGTCTTTTTTGTAGCATTCAGAATCCCTAACTTACTAAGAGATTTGTTTGCTGAAGGCTCAATGTCTTCTGCTTTTATACCTGTGCTTACTGAAACCCTGACTAAAAACGGAAAAGATGATGCTAATAAGTTAGTTAGAACAATTTTTATGATAAGTTTGTTTATAGTGGGTTCAGTCTGTATCTTGGGCATTGTTTTTGCTCCTATAATAGTCTCTGCTATAGCACCTGGGTTTATCTCAAATCCTGAAAAATTTGAGCAAACTGTATTACTTACAAGAATAATGTTTCCTTTTTTGTTGTTTATTAGTTTTGCATCTATAACTATGGGAGCACTTAATACGAGGGGGGTTTTTTTTGTACCTGCACTGGCTCCAGCTTTTTTAAATATAAGCATTATTCTTTGCCTATTTCTGTTTTCACAGAAATTTACAAATCCTATTGTTGCTGTTGCTATAGGTGTAAGCGTAGGTGGATTTGTACAGTTTTTGTTTCAAATACCTTCTTTTAAACAGAAAGGTTACAGTTTTTTTGGGACAAATCTTAATTTAACTTCTTTTTGGCATCCTAGTATTAAAAAAATTGGTATCTTAATAATCCCCTCAATAACTGGACTTGCAGTTGTTCAAGTTAATATTTTCATAAGCACAATTCTTGCTTCTTTTCTACATGAAGGAAGTATTACATATCTTTACTACTCAATGAGATTGATCCAGTTTCCGATAGGTCTTTTTGGTGTAGCTATGGGCATGGCAGTCTTGCCAACTCTTTCAGAACACGCTGCTAGAAAAAATTTTGATAATCTAAAAGAAGATTTTTCCTTTGCTTTACGACTGCTTTTTTTCATAACTATTCCTGCTATGATAGGTCTTATCTGTTTAAAAGAACCCATTGTAAACACTTTATTTCAAAGAGGAGAGTTTGGTTATCAGGCAACCATAGGGACATCAGAAGCTCTTATGTTTTATTCATTGGGAATATGGGCTATAGTTGGTGTAAGGGTATTAGCGTCAACTTTTTACTCTATGCAAGACACAAAAATACCTGTAAAGATAGCCATCTTTTCAATGATAGTAAATATCCTTTTTAGTTTGCTACTAATGAAGCCCATGCAACACAATGGATTGGCTCTTGCAAATGCTCTTGCATCTATAACCAATTTTATATTATTGTTTTATCTTCTTAGAAAAAAAATAGGAAGTTTTGGTGCTAAAAGAATAGTTAAATCTTTTATAAAGACTCTCTTAGCAGCAGTTATTATGGGACTAAGTGGATGGTTAATCATAGAGGGTGATTTATGGAAAACAGAGGGAAACTTTCTTATTAAATCCCTTTATTTGGTTATAACTATTATAATATCTATCATGATATTTTTATTTATCTCATATCTTCTAAGGAATGATGAGCTAAAGTTTATTGTTAATAAATTCATAACTAAGAGGAGGGGCATAAATGTGGATTAAAACAATACCAGTTGGACCTCTTGAGGGTAATTGTATCATCGTAGCAGATGAGGTCACAGGGGATTGTATGATTATAGACCCTGGCGATGAACCTGATTTAATAATGGAGACGGTAAAGATTAATGGTTTTAATGTCTTATATATAGTTTGTACTCATGGGCATTTTGATCATGTAGGGTGCGTAGGTGATATAAAAAAGGAAACAAATGCTAAGATTGTAATCCACAAGGAAGAATTAGAGATTTATAATAAAGCTAAAGAAATGGCTTCTTTTTGGGGGTTTGATATAGACCCATTACCAGAGCCAGACATTAAAGTATCTGAGGGCGATTTACTAAAATTAGGTGATCTATCTTTTGAGATATTACATACGCCAGGTCATAGTCCTGGCGGTATTTGCCTTTATACAAAGGGATTGGTAATAACAGGAGATACCCTTTTTGCAGGTTCTGTGGGACGAACAGACCTTTATGGTGGTGATACTTCAAAGCTTAGAGATTCTTTCCGTAGACTATTGAAATTACCTGAAGATACAAAGGTTATATCAGGACATGGGCCAGCTACCACTATTGGAAGGGAGAAAAGGTTTAATATGTTTTCTTTTAGTTGGTTGTGATTACGACTTTGAAAAAAATACTAAAAAATTGATACTCTAAATAAAAACCACAATTAAGTTTGTTCGTTAACAGTAAGTTATTATTTTATCTTATATTAAGTAACTTTGCTGGTTGAAATGAAATCTTTAGACGGAAGGTGAGCTAAATGAATAGAATACCTATGACAGCTGAGGGGTTACAAAAACTTAAAGATGAACTTGATAGATTAATAAAAGTAGAAAGACCTGCTATAATCCAAGCTATAGCAGAAGCAAGAGCTCATGGTGATCTTTCAGAAAATGCTGAATACCATGCCGCTAAAGAGAAACAAGGCTTTATAGAGGCTCGTATCAAAGAGTTACAAGCTAAGATAGGGTTAGCTGAAGTTATAGACACTAAAAAGATTAATCAATCTAAAGTCGCATTTGGAGCTAAGGTTAAAGTGGTAGATCTTGAAGCGGATGAAGAATATGAATTCATATTAGTAGGTCCTGAGGAAGCTGACATAAAAAAGAAAAAAATTTCGTTAAACTCACCCGTTGGTAAAGCATTACTGGGGAAACAAGTTGGTGATATTGCAGTAGTTAAGGCACCAGCAAGAACTATTGAATACGAGATCGTAGAGATAAGCTTTGAATAAATTTTTTCCAGCTAAGGCAATAGAAAGTGTTTGTATTGGTAAGAACTTCCATTTCTTGAGATTAACTCCCTTAGAGGAGATCATTTTGCCTATTTATGGGCAATTTTATATGCTTCAGTGCGGCGAAACGTATGACCCACTTCTTAAGAGACCTTTCAGTATTTTTGATTATGACGCAACATATCTTGAGTTTCTTTTTAGGGTAAAAGGTAAAGGAACATCTCTTCTTTCACAGACTAAGAAAGGGCAGTTAGTATATCTACTTGGTCCTTTGGGAAATGGCTATCCACAACCACCAGGTGACTTTATTGTTGTTGCAGGTGGTATCGGGATAGCATCTCTTATGCCTCTTCTGAAGTTTCATCAAAAAAGAGCTATTCTATTTTATGGTGCAAGAAATAGTGATGAACTTGTAATGAGAGATAGAGTTTCAGAGATGGCTAAACATTATTATTTCTCAACAGATGATGGTTCTATAGGGCAACAGGGTTTGATAACTGACCTTTTTTTTAATTTTTTAGACTCTAACGGGAACTTAACAAATCTGCCAGTTTATGCTTGTGGTTCAACCCCTATGTTAAAAACACTTAGAGAAATCACAGAAAAATATCATATAATCTGTTATGCTTCTGTAGAGGAATATATGGCTTGTGGGATTGGCGCTTGTTTAGGATGCGTAATAAAGATTAAGAATTATGATGATATAAGTGGTTTTCAATATAGCAGAGTTTGTAAGGAAGGTCCTGTTTTTGCTTTGAAAGATATTTTTTGGTAGAAAGCGATGGAAAATGTAAAACCTGATCTTACCACAAAAATAGCTTCACTTACCTTAAAAAATCCTGTAATGACAGCCTCTGGCACTTTTGGTTATGGTGAAGAATATGCTGATTTTATAGAATTACAAAGACTGGGAGCTATAGTTGTTAAAGGGTTATCATACAAACCTAAAAAAGGTAACCCTCCACCGAGATTAATTGAGACACCTTGTGGCATCTTAAATTCTATAGGACTCCAGAACATCGGGGTAGAAACCTTTATAAAAGAAAAACTACCTTTTTTAAGAAATCTTCAAATTCCGGTAATCGTTAACTTCTTCGGAGACTCAATTAGCGAATATATTAAAACGGCAGAGGCTCTTAGTGGTGTTAAAGGTATAGATGCTCTTGAGATGAACATCTCTTGTCCTAATAAAGAAGCTCAATGGTGTATCTTCGGAACTGATGCTCGCACTATGAGGGAGGTAATTGAAGCAGTAAGAAGAGTTACTAACTTACCTTTGATAGTTAAACTTACACCTAATGTGACTGATATAGCTTTAATGGCTAAAATTGCTGAGGATTCAGGAGCTGATGCTGTATCATTAATTAATACAATTACAGGGATGGCTGTTGATATTATTCAGAGAAAACCTCTCCTTGCAAATGTAACAGGTGGACTATCAGGTCCAGCAATTAGACCTATTGCTGTGAGGATGGTCTGGGAAGTCTGCAAAGCAATAAAAATTCCAGTCATCGGAATGGGTGGAATAACTACTTACAAAGACGCCCTTGAGTTCTTAATAGTTGGGGCAAAAGCAGTTGCAGTAGGCACAGCAAACTTTTTTAATCCTCGAGCAACTATAGAGATAATCCAGGGAATAGAAAACTTTCTATTGGAGAACAATATATCCCATATTAATCAAGTAATAGGTTCAATTAAGTTGTGAAATAGCAGTTGCAGTTCATTGTCTACCCATGCCAATCATACTTGATCTTTTTTCTGTGAGAGATATATTTTTCAGCAGAAAGGGCCGCAATACAACCACCTGACGCAGCTGTTATAACCTGTCTTACTAATGTGCATGTAACATCACCAGCTGCAAACACACCAGGGATGTTAGTCTCCATCATATTATTTGTGATAATACAACCGTTCTCGTCAAGTTCTACAGATCCTTGTAAAAAATCTACTATAGGTTTGCTTCCATGTAAATAGACAAATACACCTGAAACCTCAAGGTCAGATTCAATTTTTTCCATATTTCTAAGCCTAACCTTTGTAACAACCTCATCTCCGTCTATAGAGATCACGCTCTGTCCAAGGAGAACTTTTAGGTTTTTCAAGCCTAATTCAGGTGAGTCTTCGTCTACTTTGAGTTTTTTAGATGGTGATATTAGGTAAACAGTTTCTGCAAACTTTGACAATACTGCAGCCTCTTTAACAGCCTCAGCTGAATCACCAAGAACGCACACAGTCTTACCCTTAAAAAAAGCTGCATCACATATAGCACAATAACTAACTCCCTTACCTAAAAAGTCAGCCTCTCCCTTTATAGTTGGTTTCCTTCCCATAGCACCTGTAGCAATTATAATGGTTTTACTTTTATAGGAGTTTTCTATAGTAAAAACTTCTTTTATCTCATCATTTAAAGAAACACCAATTACTTGTGATTCTATATATTCAGCACCAAATCTTAAAGCCTGCTTACGAAAGATGTCTAATAACTCAATACCAGATATAGGTTTTTCTAAACCAGGATAGTTTTCTATTAAAGATGCATAGGCAATAGCACCAGCTGTAGCAGATTTATCTATTACAATAGTTTTTAAATTTGCCCTTGCAGCGTACTGTGCAGCACTAAGACCTGCAGGACCGCCACCTATAACTATAACATCATATATGTTTTCCATATTTGCACCGCCTTTTTCTGGGAATAAGAGATATATAAAATTTCTAAAAAAATCTAAGGATATTATATTGAGTATCCCTTTGTGCCGGAAGAAATCCTGAGTCTTTTATTGCATTAATTATATCATCTTTTGAGACTCTATAACTGACTCCCGTAGCTTTAACAACGTTTTCTTCTAACATCGTTGAGCCAAAATCATTTGCCCCAAACCTTAAGGCTATTTGTGCAAGCTTTATCCCTTGTGTAACCCAGGATGCCTGAATATTTTTGATATTATCTAAATAAATTCTTGAAAATGAAAGAATTCTTAAATAGTCTACAGCAGACTCATGGCTAAAAAAACTTTTTTTAAGAGAGTTCAAATGGCTCATAGATGAATGATTTGATCTTTTATCTAAATATGATGATAATTTAGTATTTCCTGGTTGAAAGGACCATGGAATGAATGCAGTGAAACCATTTGTTTTGTCTTGTAAGTTTCTGATAGCTTCAAGATGCTCAATAATATCTTCTGGCTCTTCAAGGCTACCAAACATCATTGTTGCGGTAGTTTTTATTCCTAAATTGTGAGCCTCCTCCATAACTTCAAGCCACTCGGAGGCAGTTATTTTATTAGGACTGATTATTTTCCTTATTCTATCAGATAAAATTTCAGCACCACCACCAGGAATAGAGTCAAGACCAGCATCTATTAATAATTCTAAGGTTTTTTTTATCGATAATTTATGTTTTTTTGATATGTAATAGATCTCTGGAGGTGAGAAACCATGAATATTTACCCTGAAAAGCCTCTTAATAGATCTTAAAAGATCTGTATAGTAGTCTATTTCTAAAGTAGGATGCAAGCCTCCTTGCAGTAGGATCTGTGTCCCTCCTAATTGGATCGTCTCTTGAATTTTTTGGAAAATCTCATCTTTACTTAAAAGATATGCATCAGGACTATCAATATCTCTATAGAAAGCACAGAAAGCACATTTATTAATACACACATTTGTATAATTAATATTTCTGTCTACTATAAAGGTAACTATATTTTCAGGATGAAGAAGTTTTCTTATTTCATCAGCTCTTTGACCAAGTTCTATTAAATCAGATAATAAAAGAAGGTCAAGAGCATCTTTTTTAGATATTCTTTGCATAGCTTAATTGATTTTTTTGCAGAGCTCTGCTACTCTGACTCCGAGTTTATGAGCATCATCTAAAGCGCTTTCGTTGGGTTGACCAACACAAGCAACCCCATAATGTCCTGAAGCACTCATAGGGTCGCCTACTATTATCATGCCGTAGATTAACATACAGGTTATTATTGATAGTAAAGTTGTCTCTTTCCCACCTGTGTGATGACCACCAGTGGTAAAAGCAGCACCGACTTTATTTTCCATTTTCTTACGAAGTCCTACATAGTCATCAAAGATCTTTTTTAGCTCTGCAGCCATACTTCCAAAATAAACGGGCGAACCAGCTATAATACCAGCTGAGTTAAGAAAGTCTTCTTTTTTAACCTCATCAGTATTTTTAAGAAGTGCTTTTAGGCCTGTTGATTCTACCCCTTTGGCAACAGCCTCTGCTAATTTTTTTGTGTTTCCTCCCTTTGAGTAATAAAGAACTAAAACTTGCATAGTTCCCTCCTGAAAGTTTTTAGAAAATATTAACGATTACCTCCTCGCTAATATTTATCCCTGTTTTATTATATGGTATAACTATATATCCATCAGCTTTTGCAAGCAGTGAGATAAGACCTGATTTACCTATAAGAGGGTAAGCAATAGTATCATTATCTTCTTTTTTAAGGGTAACTGCAATATAGTCTTCTCTTCCAGCAACTGATGCTACATTTTTTGCAATTTTAGCTTTTAATCTTTTTGTTTCTGGTACCTTATTGGGTTCTGTTTCACCTGAAAGTATACGTAAAAGAGGTCTTACAAATACATAGAAGCATATCTCTACAGCTACAGGGTGGCCTGGTAGTCCCAATACAGGTTTATTATTAATTATAGCACCGATTAAGGGCTTGCCTGGTTTCATAGCTACACCATGAAAAATTATACCTGGGTTCCCAAGATCATTTAATATGTCTAAAACCATGTCTTTACTACCAGCGGATGTACCCCCACTTATTAATACTAAATCAGAATCTTCTAAAGAGTTTATAAGGGCATCTTTGATTTGATAGTAGTCATCTTTGAAGATACCTTTTTTGTTGGCAATAGCACCTTCTTCTTTAACTAAACCATATAAAGTAAAAGAATTAATATCTCGTATTTTACCAGGTTGAAGTACTGAGTCATGAGAAACAATCTCGTCCCCGGTAGATATAATAGCTACAGTTGGAATTTTATAGACAGATAGATGGGTTATGCCAACTGATGCAAAAGCACCTATATGATGGGGTCTTAACTTTTTACCTTTTGGAGCGATGATTTCATTTTCTTTAAAGTCTTCGCCTTTACTTATAATATTCTCACCAGCTGAAACGGATCTTGTTACTTCTATCTCAGTGGGAGATATTTCCTGAGTATTTTCTATCATAACTACGGCATCAGCACCCTTAGGTAAGATGCCCCCCGTGTAAATTTTTGCTGATTGGAGTTTTTTTAACTCAAAATTAGGTGCTACTCCCATAGGTATTTCACAACTTACAGTTAGATAAACAGGTAAGTTTTCTGTTGCCCCATAAGTATCAGCTGAATTTACAGCAAATCCATCAACTGTAGAGCGCGGATACTGAGGTAGATGTTCGGGAGATTTTATATCCTCAGCTAAAACACGACCATAGCATTCTTCTATTTTGAGCCTTTCTATGTGTGTATTTTCTTTTAGGTTATGAATTAATTTTCTTACTGCATCGGCTGGTAATATATAGTTTTTATCAAGCATCTATATTTATCACCTCTTTGGAAAAGATGGGAAACAAGAAAATAAATATTATTTTTAAAAATCAATAATAGTTTTTTGGTCAATTTGCTAACTAGCAAGGATTTTTAGGGCTTTGTCAACATCCAGGTTCACCTAAATTACCACAGCAGTTTTTTCTATTAAGAATTTTTTTCATATTGTTCTTTAGCAGAAGATAAATTTTTTTCTTCAAAGGGATATCTACCCCTAAGTTTGTAAAAAAAGCTCTAAAATTAGGTTTTTTATTACTACACATTAAAGCACCTTCCAGTTAACGTAATAATACTTTTAATATCTCACCATTTCTAAAGACGTTTAAAGTAAGTTGTCTGAGATGTTTAATATGAGGTATTAAGTCTCTATACTGAACAAGGTTACTGATTTTTTTCTTGTTTATCTCGGTTATTATATCATATTGTTTTAATACACCTTTTGCCTTACTATTTGGTTCAACAAAGCTGACTAAAATTCCATTTACCTTAGCAGGAATTTGCAGTTGTTTTCGTAACTCTGGTGAGATCTCTTGCAGATGAACACCGCTTAGTAAGGTTAATTGTTCTTCAGAGGCTAAGGTACCTTCTTGAGGCAACTCAGAAATCAAAACCTTGAGATTTTTAAATGTTGAGTTTCTAATTATTTTAACTGAGACCTCTTTATCTGGTGGCGTTATAGCTGTTAAATTTCTTAAATATGATGGGTCATTGATTTCTTTTCCGTCAAACTCAATTATAATATCTCCTCTTAAGATTCCTGCTTTCTCGGCAGGACTTTTAGGAGTTACATCAACCACTAAGACACCTTTTTCTTCTTTAGCATTAAATTGTTTAGCAAGTTCTGGTGTTAACTGCTGAACTGTGATACCAAGCCATCCTCTTACTACTTTGCCCTTTTTTATTAAGCTTTCCATTACTGATTTAGCCATATTGCTTGGGATAGCAAATCCGATACCTTGATAACCACCTGAGGTGCTAAAAATTGCTGTATTTATTCCTATTAGTTCACCTCGGACATTTACTAGCGCTCCTCCAGAATTGCCAGGGTTGATTGCTGCATCTGTTTGGATGAAGTCTTCATAATCTGTAATTCCAACATTTGCCCTTCCAGTGGCACTAACGATTCCTGATGTAACAGTCTGATTTAAGCCAAAAGGATTGCCTATAGCAATGACTGTTTCTCCTACTCTCAATTTGCTTGAATCCCCCCATTTAATTGTAGGCAGGCGATCGGAATCTATTTTTATCACTGCGATATCACTCTTTGGGTCTGTTCCTATAACTCTACCTTTAAACTCTCTTTTATCAGATAGCCTGACAATGATCTCATCAGCACCTTTTATTACATGATTATTTGTTAAAATATATCCGTTTTTATCGACTATTACCCCTGACCCTAAAGTAACATTTCTACGTTCTTTCCTCTTTTTGAATTGATCAAATTCATCACCAAAGAATTTTCTAAAAAAAGGGTCATCAAAAAAAGGATTTGGAGAGCCGCCTCTAAGTATCCTTGTAGTAGAAATATTAACCACAGCTGGTCTTACTATATTTACAACTTCTGCCATAGCTTGCCCTGCTTTTGTCAGTATATCTATGGCTTCTTTTGAAACCTTTGGTTCTTCTGCAAAAATTGGTTTTATAAGTGATCCAGAGGGAGAAAAGATAAGAATGAAGAATAAGATAATCGTTATATATTTATAGCTTGCCATTTTATTTACTACCCTCTCCTTGGTTTAATATTTACTACTATTTTATTATAAGATTTTATGGTAAAAATAGAATACTTTTTAGTTTTTTTATCTCAGATAAAGAAATAAAATTTTTGTGATAGGTTTTCTCTTAAGATTAAAAAAATAGTTACTAAAACATATATAAGTAGAATTAAGTTCATGAGGTGAAATTTTAATGCAGTGAATAGTATAAAAATTACAAAACTAATATATGTCGTAGGTTAAATTATAGCTTTATCAGTAAAAAATCTTTAGGTAAGCTTTATAGTGGTGAAACCTGCAAATGTCTTTACAAATCATAGATGTTTAAATAGGACTATTTAGTTTAAAAGATTTTATTGCTTTTACTAAATAAAATACTTGTTTTAGAGATACTGTAAGTTTAAAATAGCCTTAGTGATAAACTATCCTTTTAATTTCAAAAAAATAAAAGCAATTTTCAAAGAAAGGGTTAGTCGTTTTGTCATTAAAGCTATAATCAATGATGATAGAATTATTAGCTCTTACTTAGCTAACCCTGGCAGGCTTTGGGAGCTTTTGATACCAAACGAATCTGAGCTGCTGCTTATAGAAAATTCTTATGCGAAAAGACTTCCATATATAGTATTAGCTGTAAAAAAAGAAGATAAATGGGTATTGTTGCATACCCATTTGACTAATAAAATAATCGAGCGTCTTATTAAAGAAAAGCTCATCCCTTTCTATAAGGACTACCAAGTTATCTCAAAGGAGGTTAAAGTAGACAACAGTAGATTTGATCTTTTACTTAATAAAGGAAAAGAGAAGCTTTATCTGGAAATAAAAAGCTGCACCCTTTTTGGTAAGAAAATTGCTATGTTTCCAGATGCTGTAACATCAAGAGGACTAAAACATCTTATAGAGTTAAAAAAGATGGCTCAAAAAGGGGCTAAAACATCCCTTTTATTCGTAGTAATGAGCCCAGATGTTGAAATTTTCTTACCTGCTTATCATATTGACTATAAATTTGCAAATGTCTTTCTACAGATAAAAGAATCCGTTGAGATTACTGCTATATCTATAAACTGGGACGACTCTTTTTCATATGTTACAAACATTAAAGAATTAAACATCCCCTTTTTATTTCTTAAAAGGGTTTTAAAAGACAAAGGAGTTTATATATTAATTGCAAAATTAAATAGGGCGGAATCTATAATTATCGGGCAAAAAGGGATCTTTCATTTTAAAGCTGGTTATTATATTTATGTAGGTTCAGCAAAAAGAGGGCTATTCCAAAGGATATCAAGACATAAGAAAAAAAATAAAAAAAAGCACTGGCATATTGACTATTTTCTTGATAAAGCCAAAATAATAGAGGATATTCCTATAATAACAGAGAAAGATTTAGAATGCCAATTAGCACAAAAGTGTGAAGGCATAAGTGATGATACCGTAGATAAATTTGGATGTTCTGATTGTAAATGTAATAGTCATCTTTTTTATTTCAAAGAAAATCCAATGTTTAATAAACACTTTATAGCTTTGATAAGCTACTTTAGGATTGATATTTTAAAAGTTCAATGAATATAAATTAAAAGTCAGAAAGAGTATATAAAAACTTGAGAGTTCTTTTAATTGAAATTTATCAGGGGTATTGTAGCCTAAAGACTCGTTCATTGTTAAGATTGCTTTTAAAAAGAATAGGTTACGATGGGTAACTGCAGGCCTAATAATCTTATCCCTCTAAAATAAAAAAATTGATATCTCACCCCTTTACCATTTTTGCTAAATGAGCAATTTATCAAGTAATAGGTGGTTTATTAAACCCACTGTTTTTAAAAAATTTATGGAAAGATAACCAATTAACATAATTTAAAGCGATGTTTTTGTAGATAGCAACTTTTTGGTGGAGGCGGCGGGAATCGAACCCGCGTCCGAAAGCACTACTTTCAGACATCTACATGTTTATTCTGTTTTTTTCTTTATCGGATGTTAGAATGCCAACAGACAGGCTTTCTAATATCTTATCCCTTTTTATTCCTGCCAGATTTAAGGGAGTCATCTGCCAGTAGCCTGCTCTATGACGCCTTTTCTGAAGCACAGGCAACTTCAGATAGGCGAGCTGCCATTAATTAGGCAGCAAGTGCCAGTTCTTGATTGGCGTTTGTATTTTTTCCATCTTTTTACATGGTGATGGAGCCATGACATGCAGTCTGACCCTCGTTACCCCCGTCGAGACCTATCGCCCCCTTTTGATAGGGTATAATTTATTATACTATACTTTTAGTATAAAGATAAAATAGAATATTATTCAAACACTAACCAATCTTGGAGGATAAATGAAAAGAGTCTTTATTCTTTTTGTAATGATCTTTTTATTAATCTCATGTGGAGGTAAAAAGGAAGTTAAAAGAGAAACTTTGGAATCTAAGATAGCAAAAGAAGCCTTTTCCTTAGTTGAGACGATAAAAAATTCTTTTGTGGTAAAAGACATTAAGACCATAGAAAGCAATACTTCAAAAGAAGGATTGGCCCAGATTACAAAGGATATTATGAAATTTGACACTATTGAATTAGTGTTTAAACCAGTATGGGTTGAAATAGAAAGTGATAAAGTATTATTAAACGTTTCTTGGCAAAGTAGATGGCATAAAGATAACAGAAGTTATGAAGAAAGAGGTATGGCAGTCTTTGTCTTAAGAGACAAGCCACTTAAAATCGATAAAATTATAAGAACTAATCCTTTTGAATATCCTGAATGAAAGTGGTAAATTTAGACAAAATGCAGATGAGAGATCTTTTAGGTGGTGGAAAATCTTCTCCTTTAATTATCGCAGGTCCCTGTGTTATAGAGAGTGAAAGTATGACTTTAGAAATAGCTTATGCGATTAAAGAGATATGTTCAAGGGTTGGGGTTCCTCTAATTTTTAAGAGTTCTTACGATAAAGCAAACAGAACTTCAATCAAATCTTATAGAGGTCCAGGCTTGGAAAAAGGACTTAGAATTCTTGCAGATGTTAAGAAGAGAGTTGGTGTACCAGTTCTTTCTGATGTTCACTCAGTAAATGAAGTAAAAGCTGCTTCTGAGGTTCTTGATATCTTGCAGATACCTGCTTTTCTGTGTAG
The DNA here is from genome assembly GCA_026415415.1 of Thermodesulfovibrionales bacterium. GTDB lineage: Bacteria > Nitrospirota > Thermodesulfovibrionia > Thermodesulfovibrionales > Dissulfurispiraceae > DYHD01. The sequence goes on from JAOAHE010000012.1 coordinate 24,242, forward strand.
GCAGACAGATATAATTTTAGCCTCAGCAAATACTGGGAGACCTGTTAATGTTAAAAAAGGTCAGTTTCTTGCTCCTTGGGATGTGCAAAACATTATTGAAAAATTTACATCTACAGGCAATCAAAATATTATGATAACTGAAAGAGGAACCACTTTTGGTTATAATAATCTTGTTGTGGATTTCCGGTCTTTTCCAATCATTAGGTCCTTTGGTGTACCAGTTATTTTTGATGTGACTCATAGCTTACAGCTTCCAGGTGGTCAAGGGAGCTGCTCTGGTGGTCAGAGAGAATTCGCAGAACCACTTGCAAGGGCTGCAATAGCTGCTGGTATTGATGGGCTTTTTATGGAAGTGCATCATGAACCTGATAAAGCATTATGCGATGGACCAAATATGATTAGATTAAATGAGTTAGAAAGCTTACTAAGGAAAATAAAAGCTATATATGATTTAGTTAGAGGGTTTTGTAACCAATGAAAATCCTCTCGATTTCTGAATAGTCTTTAATGATCTTATAATTCTTAAAATTAGCTTTACTGGCAAGCTCAGAGATGGCAGAGGCCTGATCTGCTCCAAACTCAAGAATTAGTAATCCATTTTCTTTAAGATACTTTGGGGAATCTTTAAAAATTACTTTATAAAAAGTTAATCCATCTTCACCTCCATTTAGTGCCTCAAGAGGTTCATAGTCTTTTATCTCTCTTTGTAAGCTTTTGATATCAGATCGTTTTATGTATGGTGGATTAGAAATTATACAATAAGTTTTACCAATCAAGCTAAGACATTCCAAGCTATTAGAAATATCAGCATTTATGAAATGGATATTTTCTATGAGGTTTTCTTTTGCATTTGATGTTGCATATTGTAAAGCTTTGTGAGAAAAATCAACGCCGTATACTTGTGCTGTAGGAAAATGTTTTGCTAAAGCAAGAGCGATGCACCCACTGCCAGTGCATAAGTCTATTATAGAAAGGGATTTACCAACTGGATCTAAATTGTTTTTTATTATAGTTAGCTCTTTAATTGCTTCTTCAACAAGGAGTTCTGTTTCTTGGCGAGGGATTAAAACTCCACTGCCTACCTTAATTTTTAGTCCGAAAAAAGTAACATATCCTAAAATATACTGTATTGGTTCGCCTTTAGATCGCCTACAAACAATTTCATCTATGAGTTTTAAATTTTTTTCAGAAAGTATTATTTCGTGAGTATAAAGTTCTGCTTTTGAGATTTTTAATATCTCCGTTATTATTAGCTCTGCTTCCTTAATGTAATCAATAATCCCCTCTTTTTTTAGCTGATTTGATATATCCTTTAGTTTATCAAGGGCATTCATTCGTATATCTTTTCATAAAGTATACAAAAATTCCCTCTTGTAATTATACTTAAAAACTACATACTAAACTATATATAAGAAAGTTTTATGTTCGTAAAAGAGTAAAATAAAATTCTGTTAATTCTCACTATTGATTTTTGACTTTCTCTTTATGCACTTCATTTGGGTGTTCTTTTTTTTCTTTTAGAAAATCTTTACCATTTTCCCGTCTACCTTTGAAAAAGTTGTTATTTTCCTTTAATATTCCTTTTAAGCAGTATTTTTTCTTTTTTTTGTGATACTCTTAATTTTATGCTCCCTTGTTTAGAAGAGCATTTATTTTTATTCCTCTTCATATGGGAGAGGAATAAAGTGAGGGTATAATCCTCCTTACTTAGCATAAAGATGTAAGGTATAAAAACTAATACCTTACTTAACCTTCCATTAAACTGATAGGAGGAAAATCATTGTAGGGAAATTTCATATCCTTCTCCTTTTGATAAAAGATTAAAATTGAAGATTAATCCCCTCTCTTAGATTAAAAGGAAGGTAAGGAGAGTTAGAAGGGATATTATTCTTATAAAACTTCAATGTCTCACCTTCATCTTTAACTTTATAAACTGCTTTTATTTTTGATATGAAGATACCTTGTCTTAGTGCTATTGACTTTTTAAATTTGATAAAATTTTAAGTTCATGGATGGATACCCCTTTTGTTAATTATAAAGGTATAAAGATTTTTCTAATAGATTTTTTTGAAGAGCCTTATGAATTTGACTTATCTAAACATTCTCTTTTACAATAGATATTTAGTTTAAATAATACTAATAAACGGGGCGTAGCGCAGCCTGGTTAAGCGCACCTGCCTTGGGCGCAGGGGGTCGGAGGTTCGAATCCTCTCGCCCCGATAATTGTTAGGCTACTTAAATCTTTTTCATTTTTGGCTCCTATTGCGCCTGTAGCTCAGCAGGATAGAGCAACTGCCTTCTAAGCAGTGGGTCGGGAGTTCGAATCTCTCCAGGCGCGTGGTGGGCGTAGTTCAATGGTTAGAGCACTGGACTGTGGCTCCAGTTGTTGGGGGTTCGAATCCCCTCGCCCACCCCAATCTCAAACCTTTCGCTGTGATTATTTGTAGCGCTTTTGTAAACACCAGGTGAAATTTGTTCTTTTTTCTATATATATATAAATCTTTTAATCTTCCTTAAGGCTATTTAGTTATACACATCTGTGCTAATATAATTTATTACACTAAGAAGGTTGTTGGTAAAATTTTTACTTTTAGAAATTCTCAGAAGATAGTGTTGCAGTTTTTATAACTAATTTTAACTATAGACATAACTATAAAAGTATAAATTAAGGTAGGCCAAACTCTATAATTACCAAAGCCTTTTGTTAGATACGATAAAAATGTCTTTTGTAATTAAGGTAGGTATAAGGCGTGTAATTAGAAAACATAGTTTTTAAATGGTAGCTGGGCTTTTTAAATAATTCTTTTTTTTTTGACTCTTTGTCTCATAACTTCATACAAACACACCGTTGTAGCCATTGCTACATTTAGGCTTTCTGCTTTTCCAATAATAGGTATCCTAAATACTTCATGTGCGTTCTTGAGTAAATTGAGGGAGACTCCAGATGATTCATTGCCAAAAATAAGAGCAATAGATTTGTTGAATTTTACTTCAAAAATTGTCTTTTTGGCCTTTGAACTTGTTGCAAAAATTTCAATATGGTTTCTTAAAAAGAAGTCTAAAGCTTCTTCTGTATTATTTTTGATTATAGGGATATTGAATATACTACCTGCAGTTGCTCTTAATACTTTAGAATTAAAAGGATTACATGAAGCAGGTAAGATCACAACAGCATTAGCACCGAAGGCATCAGCAGACCTTATTATAGTTCCTAAGTTACCTGGGTCTTGTATGCTGTCACAGACAACGAAAAGGGAGTTATTAATGTTATAAACATCTGAAAGCTTAGCTAATTTATAATGAACTATGCCTATTATGCCTTGAGGTGTTTCTGTGTCAGCAAGTTGGGAAAATATTTTATTAGTTACAATATAGGAATTTTGAGTTTGGTGAAGCAAATTTTTACAATCTTTTTTAAGAAAATAATCCTCTCTCATAAATAGGGTTACTATGCTGCTGTAAGGTGATTTAATAGCCATCTTGATGAGGTGAGGTCCTTCTACAAGAAAGAGGTCTTTAAAATCCTTAGGATTCTTTTTAATGTTAAGTGCTTCTTTTATAATCTGATTTGAAGAGCTGGTTATAATTTTAGGTCTTTCCATTATTTAGTTGTAATAATATATAAAATTAACTGGATAAACAAAGTCTTAACATGTAAGATGTAGACAAGCTACGGTTTTTTTAAATTCTCTGTCTGAAAGGCTATTTATAAGCTCAATTGCATCAGGTGTATTTTTAATATGAATGAATTTAATTTTTTCTTTTAAAGTTCTTATTAACTCTTTACAAACCCTCATTCTTCCGAAATAGCCAGTGCCTATTATGAAAGTGTCCTTTTTGAGGTCTATCACTTTTTCTAAATCTTTTAACTGTAATAGATGCCCTTCATTTCGCCACCAAGGGCTGATAACAAAATCAGAGGTTATTATTAAATCTGCAGTGTAAATCTTGTCTTCAAACATTAACTTGCCGAAAGAATAGTCTTTAATTTTCATTTTTAAAGTCTACCAGATCGAATGATGGATATAATTAGCCAAACACCAAGAAAAAAAGCAAAACCAAAGGCTAAAAGGCCTAAAAAGGAAAAACCAAAGATCCTTGGCTCTACACCTGCGGCGTGCATTATAGCTGAACTTAAAATTATCGAACTTACCACCATAGCGAAAGCTATTCTATTGCTTGCTTTGTCCATATCCTTAATGAAATCAGGCAGGTTTACATGAAACATCTTGACTTGAATTTCATCTTTTAAGGCTTTTTTAAGAAGTTTTGTCATACTTTTTGGAAGAAACAATAAGAAATCACTCAAATCAATTACATTTTTCTTTGTTTTTTCATAAAGGGTTGAAGGACTTACTCGTCTCATTACTATTCTTGATGCATACGGTTCAGCTTCAGCAATGATATCTAAATCTGGTTCTAAGTGCCTTATTAAGTTTTCAAGGATTAATAAAGTCTTATCAATAAGGAGTAGGTCTGAAGGTATCCTTAGCCTATATTTTGTAGCTAATCTGATAAGAGTCTCCATGTATTGAGCAAAATCTATTTGTCTAATTTTAAGTCCGTATAAAGGCTCAAGTACATCTCTTAAGTCTGTTTTGAATTCTCTTCTGAATGATTCAATATCTATGTCTTCAGGAACTACGCCTAACTCAATATATTGGTCTATAAGACGATCAAAATCTCTATTTATAATTGCAATAAAGGTATTTGCAATAATGTCTTTAAGCTCATCAGATACTCTACCAACTATACCAAAATCTAAAAAACATATTACCCCATCATCTCTGATAAGGATATTACCAGGATGAGGGTCGGCATGAAAAAAGCCGTTTTCAAGTATCTGTTTAAAATAGAGCTCTATGCAGGTTTTTGAAATCTTTTTCTTATCAAGATTTAAGGCATCTATTGCTTTTATATTATCAATTCTGACGCCATCTACAAATTCCATAACTAGGACTTTTTCTGTTGTGTATTCTTCATAAACCTCTGGGAAATGAACATTGGGATTATTTTGAAAGTCTAAAGAAAACTTAAGACAGTTCCGTGCTTCCAAAAGAAAATTAAGTTCCTTAGATATGGATTTAGAGAATTCCTCCACTATCCCAGTAGGATTGAAAAATCTACTTTCAGGGACATATTTTAAAAGCAAGCGAGCGATTATATTAAGAATATTTAAGTCTGCTTCTATTACCTCTTTGATATTAGGTCTTTGGACTTTAACAGCTACACTTCTACCATTGTGCAATAAAGCTTTATGTACTTGCGCGATTGAAGCAGCAGCTATAGGTGTCTTATTAAAATCAAGGAAAATCTTCTCTAATGGTTTATTCAGTTCTTCTTCTATTATCTGCTTTATACTCTCAAACTCAAAAGGAGGCACCTCATCTTGGAGCTTCTTAAACTCGTTTGCATATTCTACAGTTATAAGGTCTGGGCGTGAGGCTAAAAGCTGGGCTAATTTTATAAAAGAAGGACCTAACTCTGCAAAAGCAAATCTTAGTCTCTCTGGGACAGTAGGTCCTTTTAGTGCTGGCCATATGCCAAAGGTTTTAAGCCTTCTTTTGAAGGGAATATATCTGCCAAGTTGAATTTGATCAATAATTTGTCCAAACCCATACTTGAGAAAAACATTAACGATCTGCTGAAGTCTTCTTGCAGATTTAAATCTCCTTGTGAGATTTCCGATTTCCACATGAATACCTTTTTAGCTTTGATTACCATCTTTTTGAGCTTTTTCAAGCATCTCAACTCTGGTAGTTAATTCATCAACTTTCCTCTGTAACCTCTCCAAATCTTCCTTTGCTGGGATGTTCATCTTCTCTAAGGTTTTATTTACTAAATCATAAATATCATTTCTTAGATCTGCTGTGCTTCTGTTGGCTTTCTCCGTCCATTCTTTAATGATTTTTGCCCCTTGAGATTCACTCAGTTCACCTCTTTTCACTAAATCATCTATTGACTCTTTAATCTTCTCCTGAACACCAAGTCCAGCTAAAAGTATATTTCTTAAAAGATCAAACATAAGACCTCCACCTTTAAGTTAGTAACTTTTAAACTTATTTTTAGATTATATTAAATCATAGACTGTATTGACTGCTCTGTGCAATATTTCTGAGTTTTCTAACTTTGCAACCCCTCCTTGAGCCATATCTGGTTTACCACCACCTTTACCTCCCATTATTTGGGCTACTTCTTTAAGTATTTTCCCAGCATTATATTTATTTGTAAGGTCTTTTGTAACCATAGCAATTATAGAAATTTGGCTGTTTTTTTGAGAAAACAAGACAATTATTCCTGAGCCGAGCTTGTCTCTTATACTATCTGCTAATGTCCTCAAGTCTTTTTGTTCAAAATTATCAACAATGTAAGAAATTACATTTACTCCTTTAATATTTTTTGCATTATGCAGTATAGATGATGCTAAATCGGAGGCAAGTTTAGATTTTAGGGTCTCTATCTCTTTGTCTTTCTCTTTTAGATCTGAAAGAAGTTTTTCAACTCTTTCTATAGCTTTATCAGTCTTTAACATGTTGCTTATTGCATAGAAATCATCTGAAATTTTCCTTAGATAATTTATAGCTGAAGTACCAGCTAAAGCCTCTATTCTTCTAATACCAGAGGCAATACTACTTTCAGATGCTATGACAAATATTCCTATATCTCCTGTTGCTTTACAGTGAGTCCCACCGCACAACTCTAAGCTAACCCCTGGTACCTGGACGACCCTTACTTTCTCACCGTATTTTTCTCCGAATAAGGCTGTAGCACCTAACTTCAAGGCTTCCTGAATATCAGTAATCTCAGTCTTAACTGGGATATTTTTTAAGATTTTATCATTAACTATATCCTCTATTTCTCTGATTTCTGATTTGGTTAAAGAATGAAAGTGAGCAAAATCAAAACGTAGTCTATCAGGAGAAACTAAAGAACCAGCTTGTTTTACATGGTCTCCTGCTACCTCCCTAAGGGCTGTATGAAGAAGATGGGTAGCAGTATGATGCCTTGCTGTCGATAGTCTACTTTCACTATCTACTTGACAATGTAGTTTGTCCCAAACTTTGAGTGAACCTTCTTTTATGATACAGATATGGCTGTGTAGGTCTACTTCTTTTTTAGTGTCTATTACTTCAATTAAGGTGTTATTGTTTTCCATATAACCTATATCACCAACTTGTCCACCAGACTCACCATAAAAAGGAGTTAAGTCAAGGAATATTTCAACTTTATCACCTTTATGGGCTTCCAAGATAACTTTTCCATCTTTTAATATGGCTTTTACAGTAGAGTAAGACTTTAAGGTGTCATACCCTACAAAAATTGTAGGTCCAATCTCTGCTTGTAAGTCTTTGTAAATTGATGCTACAGCTGCTTCTTCACCTACCCATGTAGTTCGAGCACGCTCTCTCTGTATTTCCATTTCTTTGTGGAATCCTTCTTCGTCTATCTGCATATGATTGTCATGAGCTATATCTCTTGCTAAGTCAAGGGGAAAGCCGAAGGTATCGTATAATTTAAACAACTCGTAACCTGGTATAACTTTTTCACCTTTTTTCCTTAATTTTTCGACAATTTCCTCAATAATTCTTACCCCTTGTTCAAGGGTTCGGGTGAATTTTTCTTCTTCAAAGGCTAAAAGTTTGGTAACTCTTTCCTTTTCGTGAGCGATTTCTGGATATGCTCCCCCCATTGCTTCTACTACTGAGTCAATCAGTTTATATAGTACTGCACCTTCCAGTCCAAGGAGTTTAGCGTGTCTTGAGGCTCTCCTAATAATTCTTCTTAATACATATCCTCTGCCTTCATTTGAAGGCATAAGCCCTTCACATAGTAAAAAGGTAATAGACCTTATATGGTCTGCTATAACTCTAATGGATATATCTATGTGGGGATTAGATTTAAATTTAACTTTAGCAAGAGACTCTATTGAGGATATTATAGGTGCAAATACATCTATCTCAAAATTACTTTTTTTTCCTTGCAGGATTGCTGATATTCTTTCAAGTCCCATACCTGTATCTATACTGGGTTTTGGCAGTGGAGTTAGATTACCTGTTTCTTCTCTGTTGTATTGCATGAAAACAAGGTTCCAGAGCTCTAAGAAGCGGTCACAATCACAACCTATTTTACATTCTGCCTTTCCACAACCTGCCTCAGGACCTTGATCAATTAGTATCTCGGAACAAGGTCCACAAGGACCTGTATCCCCCATTCTCCAAAAATTGTCTTTTTCACCAAATCTAACAATTCTGTGAGCTGGAACACCTGTTAATTCTTGCCATAACTGTTCAGCTTCATCATCTTTTTCAAAAACTGAGATCCAAAGTTTGTCAGGTGGTAGTTTAAACCACTCAATGAAGAGTTCCCACGCAAAAAGTATGGCATCTTTTTTAAAATAATCTCCAAAAGAAAAGTTGCCGAGCATCTCAAAAAAGGTATGATGTCTTGCCGTATGTCCTACATTTTCAAGATCACTATGTTTACCGCCAGCTCTCATACATTTTTGAGCACTTGCAGCTCTTTTATAACTTCTAACTTCAGTTCCTAAAAAGACGTCTTTGAACTGAACCATTCCAGCAGTTGTAAAGTATAAAGAGGGGTCATTTTTGGGGATGAGGGATGAGCTTTTGACAATCTCGTGTCCTTTAGATCTGAAAAACTCTAAAAAGGCTTTTCTAATCTCTGCTGTTTTCATCTCTACTCCTGTTTAATCGTTTTTTCAGAATCAGGTATTACATAATATAGCTTACCATCGAGAAAGAAAAGCCTTCTTTGCTCAAATATCCCAGCTGTGGTGTAAATCCATTCCTCTCGTTGTTTTCCATCCATAGGCTCTAATACCCTTATAGAGTTGGGGGAGCCCCAAGCATATCTTACTTGTTGAGTGGTCATTCCTAAAGCTACCTCTCCTTTAATGATCTTTTCTTGTATCTCTATTGGGAAGCCTTTTATCTCTTCATTTGTGAATCTTACTGGTGCTGTGGTACATCCAGATATTAAAAATAGTAGTAAAAGACCAAGGGCGAATTTTCTCATTTTACACTCCTCCTTTATCCATTGTTTTTTTACTATTATATTCTATAATTTTTTTCTCTATCTCAGTGGCTATCTCTGGATTATTTTTTAAATGCTCCTTTACATTTTCTCTGCCTTGTCCTATCCTAACGCCGTTGTAGCTATACCATGTCCCAGCTTTTTCTATTATATTTTTCTCTACGCCAAGGTCGATGATCTCACCTAATCTTGATATCCCTTCATTGAAAAGGATATCAAATTCTGCCTGTTTAAAAGGTGGGGCAACTTTGTTTTTTACAATTTTTACTTTTACTCTTCCACCGATTACATCTTGTCCTTCTTTGATGGTATCTGTTTTTCTAATATCCAGTCTCATGGAGGCATAAAACTTAAGGGCTGTTCCACCTGTGGTTGTCTCTGGGTTGCCAAAAGGTATACCTATCTTCATTCTTATTTGGTTTATAAAGATTACCGTAGTCATTGACTTGGATATAGCAGCTGTTAGTTTTCTTAGTGCTTGACTCATAAGCCTTGCCTGTAGTCCTGGTAAGGAATCTCCCATATCTCCTTCTATTTCAGCTTTAGGAACTAAAGCAGCAACTGAGTCAACAACAATAATATCTACTGCCCCACTTCTTACAAGAGCCTCGGCTATTTCTAATGCTTGTTCACCTGTATCAGGTTGTGATACTAAAAGCTCATCTAACTTTACACCAAGTCTTGATGCATAACTAACATCAAGAGCATGTTCAGCGTCTATGAAAGCTGCTATGCCACCTTGTTTTTGGGCTTGTGCAATGGCACTTAAAGCTAAGGTTGTCTTCCCTGATGATTCAGGACCGAATATCTCTATGATCCTTCCACGAGGGAAACCTCCAATACCTGTGGCTATATCTAAGGAAAGAGAACCAGTGGGTATTACAGGTATTGCTTCAGTTACTGCATCCCCTACAAGCTTCATTATAGTGCCTTTACCAAAGCTTCTCTCAAGCTGAGATATAGCAGATTCAAGAGCTTTTAATTTATCTTTATTCATCATACCTCCAAAAGAAAAATTAAGTTAATTTAAAACTTATCAGTTTAATATACTCTGCTCCTTGTGGGTGTAAAATACTTCTCATGAGGTATATTTCACTTACCTCAAAGCTCCCAAAGGTCTTACCTTGAAATTCGTTGAAAGATTTTATTACTTCAGAGATATTTTTATGATCTTTTACTCTACCTATTGTGAGATGAGGTGAATAACCTCTTTTTTCTCTTATGAAGCCGATATGAACAAATGATGTGTCTATAGCTTCAAATAGAAGCTTTAACTCTTCAGATGGAGCTACCCCAACCCAAAGGACATTTGGCTTCTTTGTATTGGGGAAAGCTCCGACCCCGCTAATGGAAATTTTAAAAGGTGTGCGTTCCCCTAAAACTTTTTTTAATATTTGTTGAATTTTATTGATAGTTTTTTCATCAATTTCTCCAAGAAACTTTAATGTAAGGTGTAAATTCTCAAAAGGTACCCATCTAATCTCATGAGAGAGATGAGAGATGCTTTTTATTAACTGTTGAATTTGAAGCTTTATCTCTTTTGGTAAATCAATTGCTATAAAACATCTCATAAAAAGCTATATAGTTGTAATGATAAATTAGTTATTACACCAGCTGCCATATCGTCAATCATTATGGCTACTCCACCTTGGAATAGACTTTCTATATTTCTAATAGGTACTGGTTTTAGTATATCCAAAAATCTGAATAAAAAAAAGGCTAAAATTAAATATTCTAAGGTTAAAGGTAAAAAGACTATAGAAATTAAATATCCTAAGAATTCGTCTATAATGATCTTCTGTGAGTCTCTAACTCCAAACTGTCTTTCAGTAATATGAGCGCATATAGTGCCCACAAAGGATAGAATAATTATAAAAATTAATAGGGTCCATGAGTTGGGCCTTATGATTAGTATTAAAAAAAAAGCTGCTAAAGTTCCACATGTCCCTGGAGCAATAGGTGAGTAGCCAAGAAAAAAGATTGTAGCTATAATTTTGGAAAGACCTTTATAATTGAGCATCTTTCAAAGCATCTTTGCAAGGACACTTTCTTATAAGGGGGATATAATTTAGGACTTCGCTAATAATTATTTTTATCTTTTCAGCGCTTTTTTTCATAGTATTAAGTACTTCAACGGTAGTGAGCTTCTGTTCAACAATGCCAGCAGCGTAGTTGGTTACTATGCATAGTGCGCCGAAGCATATCTCTAACTCTCTTGCAAGGATAGCTTCAGGCATAGCTGTCATACCTACAATATCAGCACCGATAGATGCGAAAAATTTAATTTCCTTAGCACTCTCTAATCTTGGCCCATTGACACAGATATAAGTCCCTTTGGGAGTAACATTAATTCCTGTTTTTTTGGTGGTTTCATAAATAGAATTTTGTATTTCTGAGCAGTAGGGGTAAGTAAAGTCAACGTGCACAACCTTATCATCCTCATAAAAAGTTGAACATCTATAGCCAAAGGTGAAATCAATAATTTGATCAGGAAGCACAATATCCCCAGGTGTAAGCAATCTATTTATCCCCCCTACGGCGTTTATGGCAATTATTCTTTCTACTCCAAGTGTCTTCAAGCCCCAGATATTTGCTCGGTAATTTATCTTATGGGGTGGGATAGTATGTGAAGGTCCATGTCTTGCAAGGAATATTACTTGCTTATTACCTATTTCACCTATTTTATAAGGTGATGATGGCTGTCCAAAGGGAGTATCTAATGAAACTTCCTCAAATAGGTTAAAGTTTTTAATATCGTATAGTCCGCTTCCAGCGATTATTCCAATTTTCATCCTTTGCTATTTTATGCATATAAATAAAAATACTGCAACTATTTTATTTAACCTCGCCATTAAAAATAGAGTTCTATATAGCTATTAGTAAATAGATTTAAATCATTTATTAAAAAGTTTTTCTCTCTATTGGCTGAGAAGCTCAACCAATATTGAGTATTTTATAATGTATAATAGGTGTTTTAAAATAGCTTTCAAAATTTAGTCTTTAAAAAATTTATTTTATCTTTTGAAAATATTCTATCTAAAAATTTTAGCTCAAATACTTTGATTAATTATTTTTTTCTTTATCTTAACAATTAACTTATCAGAGCTTAGGGTATTTAGAACATCATCTTTCTCTAACCAAGCTCTCCGAGCTATAGAGATTCCATATCTCATGTAATCCATATTTGGGATAATGTGTGTATCTGTTGAGATGACTAAAGGTATTGACATCTCTTTTGCTTTTTTTGCGAAAATGTCATTCAGATCAAGCCTTGCTGGATATGCATTAATCTCAAAAGCTGTGCCATTAAGCTGAGCAGCTTTCATTATTTCATCTATATCCATATCATATGGTTCTCGCTCTCCAAGCAGTCTGCCAGTTGGGTGGGCTATAATCTGAACGTAGGGATTTTTAATAGCTGATAACAACCTTGAAGTTATTTGTGTACTTGATTGTTTAAAGCCTGAGTGAATTGATGCTATAACTATATCAAGGGTTTTCAATACCCCTTCGTCTAAGTCAAGTGAACCATCACTTTTAATATCAACCTCCACCCCATGTAATAACTTAAAACCTGAAAGTTTTTTATTTAAAGCTTTAATTTCTCTACTTTGTTCAAGAAGTCTATCTTCTGTGAGCCCATTTGCTACGCCGAGGCCCTTTGAGTGATCAGTCACGGCAATATATGAGTATCCTTTAGCCCTTGCAGCTTCAACAAGTTCTTCAAAGGTATGGCTTCCATCACTCCATTTAGAATGGACATGTAGATCTCCTTTTATATCTTCTAAGGAGATCAATGAAGGTAAACTACCTTTAAGGGCTAATTCTATCTCTCCTCGGTCTTCTCTTAGTTCAGGCTCAATATAGGGAAGCCCGAGAATATCATAGATATCTTTTTCATCTTTGCCACCTAACTTTTCGTTATTTGATTCTTTAAAAATCCCGTATTCATTAAGCCTTAAGCCTTTCTTTAAAGCCATCTCACGAAGTTTTATGTTATGTTCTTTACTTCCTGTAAAATACGCTAAAGCAGCACCGTAAGAGTCTTCATCTACAAGCCTTAAATCTATCTGAATCCCTTCTTTAAGGATTACGCTTGATTTTGTAGGTCCGCTTAATAGAACTTCTTTAACATGTGGCATCTCAGTAAATATTTGCATAACCTTTTGAGGCTCTTTTGATGTGGCAACGATATCTATATCCTTTATTGTGTCTTTCCATCTCCTTAGGCTGCCAGCTATGTCAATCTTTAATAAGGGAGAATTTTTTTGCAAATAATTAACTATCTCAACAGCAAGAGGCATTATTTTGCCTATGGGATGTCTTTTTCTGCCTTTTTTAAGAATCTCAATACCTTTAATAATATTTTCTTCGGTTTTTCTCTTAATACCAGGTAAGGAGGATAGTTTATGTGCAGAAGCAAATTTCTCAAGTTCTTCAATACTTTTTATGTTTAATTTTTCGTAGAGTGTCTTTGCAGTTTTAGGACCAACGCCAGGCACTGACATTATAGTGAGTAATTCCTCTGGGATTTGATTTTTAAGCTCTTCTAAGGTTTGTACTATACCAGTTTTAAGGTAATTATTGATCTTCTCAGCTAAATCTTGACCTATGCCTGGAATCTCTAATATCTCCTCTTTAGTTAAGCTCTCAATGTTTTTAGAGAGGTTTTCAATATTTAGAGCTGCTCTTCTGTAAGCTCTTATCCTGAAAGGGTTATCCCCTTTTATCTCTAACAGGTCTGCTATCTCGTTGAATATCTTTGCTATTTCTTGGTTTTTCATGACTCTTTAAAGCCTATTAATTAGCATTATCTTTCAGATTAACAGATGGATCTGAAAAAAACAATATCAATATTTAGAAAGACTTTTATGACTTGAAAGATCTATTCTTATGAGTGGTTTTAGAAAGTCAATGCTACATTAGTTTATAAATTGCTGTTAAAACAACTACTTAGTTGCATATTATTTAATAATAACTTTTTTCAAATTTTAATTAATGTATAAGGGCATATTTGCTAATAGAAATTTCATAGAATCATTCCTGTTACTTTATATGCCACTTTTATTTGGCTTTTTAAAGTTAGATAAATATCCCAAATTTGCCGATAGAAGTTTTAAAATTTAAAAAATATCTCATTCTCTGCTTCTTTTAGGCATTTAGAAAGATTA
>JAOAHE010000013.1 GCA_026415415.1 Thermodesulfovibrionales bacterium
TATCAGCAGGATGTAATTGAGATACCATCTGCCTTGGTACTGTTAAAGCTATAGAGTCAAGTTTTGGCTTAAGAGGTTGAATGTAGTTCCAACTTATTAAATGGGATGGAAATTGTTTTTCAAAAATTCTATTTAGTTTCTGAGCGCCATATCTTCTGAACTTCCATCTCTTCCCTATATCAACCGCTACAAGAATAGCGCTTCCATCATATCCTTCTAACTTTATATCATTAACTTTAACAACTTTAACGCCATTTACATCTACAATTTGTTTATCTACAATATCTCTAAAAGCAAGCAGATCTATCTCATTAGGTTGGTATACTTCTATATCTTCTTTGTGCAAATTTGTTGATATGACTTTTTTATTAAAAAGGTTAATATCTTCCCATCTTATTCTGTATAATTTGTCTTTTTTTTGGATAATTAAGGCAGAGACCTTAGGAAGTGGTTCACCTTTGACAACAATTATATCTCTAATCTTTCCTACGACCTCTCCTTTTGGGTCATAAACAGGTTTTCTTATGATCTCACTAAGAAATATCTCTCCAAATAAAGGCATAATGTAGTATAGATTAAAATCATTTTAGTAGTAAATAAAAAAGCAAGGGTTGTAGCCCTTGCCTTTAAATAATTTAGCAAACCACATTTTAATGTTTAAAGCTGTTTAATATCGTCTAATTTCCATTCTAAAGCTTTACCTACAAAAGCCCAGTATTCTTTGATCTCAACTGGAGAATCTTTCGAACCTTCAACTAATTGACCTTTTCCATCCAAAGTGTAATCGCGTATTAAAGCTTCAATAAGAACAACTACTACTTTTTTATTATCTTCCTCTTCAACTTCTACAATATTAAGGTTTTGAAAATAGATAATCTCAACTATATTTCTTAATCCTTTAGATTTAATATCCTGAAGCTGGTTTTCAAGATAATTATACATTCTATCGGTGAGAAGATTTCTTACAGAGGATAGATCATTCTTAGACCATGCCTCTTGTACTAACCTAAAAGTGCTGGTTGCTACATCCTTAATGAATTTTTCATTAATAGAGACAGAGATATCTTGGGTAGTTGAGCTATAAAAGGACTCATTAGGATCATGTGCCTGATTGCTGTAACTTCCTCCTGTAGCGTACTGAAGACTTTCTTTCTGCCGCGATCTTGTGATCATTTTAAAAATTAAAAAGATGATACCCCCAATAATAAGGATTTCCAGCAATCCAGGCATGCCAAAAGTAAGTCCCCCACCCATTAAAAATGATAATAAAGCACCTATAAAGAGACCACCAACAAGCCATTTAAAAACGCCACTATTAAAAAAAGAGGGCTTTTGCATAGTTTGTGTCGTCTGAGTCGGTGCTCTATTTATATTCTGCTGAGAAGGTTGTGACTGAGAAGGTGGCGGTGACTGTTGTTTATAACTTCTAAAACCCGATGATGTGCCCCTTCCTGCTCTTGCTAATGAATCATTCACAAGCAAAAACAAAAAAGCTAATATAGAACATAAAATTAGGACCTTTTTCATCAAGCTATCTCCTCCTTTTAATTGATTATATAAGAAGTAAACTTTTTAAAAATTAAAAAGCATAAACAAATTTAAACCAGAACTTATCACCTTCGGGTCTGTTTTTTACTTCCATTTCTTTTTGATACTTGATAATAAAACTCATATTTTTATGGTCGTACTTTAGTTGAGGTCCTAGAGCGAAAGCTTGCCCTTTATTGCCATCAGAACCTACTTTTATCCCACCTTGCTTGTCACTGGTAATTTGTTTATAATAGTAGCCCCCAATCCCAACTCCCCAATTAGCAAACTTCTTGCCAATAGTATAATCAAAATGAAACTCCTGTCCAGACCTGTAATCGGTATCTTTATTTTTAGTGTTTATGTCATACATAAACTTAGCTGACAAATCAAGCCCGTTATCACTTAAATAGCTAAAAGCAAATATAGTTTCAAAAGTCCAATAGTTTCTGCCAATATTTGCTAATCTATTTTTGTCATAGGAGCCTGTAGGAATAAAGATGTCTATACCAGTGGCGAAATGCCAGTTCTTCGTGTGCCAAGAAAGTATAAAGGGATCAATTATTATATCCCCAATGCCTGTCTTACTTTGGCTTCCAAAAGGCAAAGAAACATCTACGTTAACGATAGGTATGAAGATATGGACCCCCCAATACCCATCTAAAATCTTTGTCTTTGTAACATGCAATAGCCTAAAAACATTTGCTGTAACCTTTAAATCAAAGTCTGGTATTACACTCTTACCACTTCCATCATTAAATCTATCAGCTGTATAATAGGTTAGATAATTAAGAAAATAAGTTCCTGGTGGTGGCACTGCGCCCGACATAAAATCCTCTGCACCATTAGGGTATGCCCCACCACCTCCTTCAGTAGTATGCCCTGTGTGAGCTAAGACTCCTAATAAGAAGATAAAACTACTCAGCAACACAATAAATACACTTTTAAACATATACCTTCCCCCTTAAGTTATGATGATCATAAGCAAAACTATATAATCATACAAATACTCAGAGCTCTTTAAGTATCTTGATAATAAAGACAACTTATCTTAATACACAGCGGTTTCTTCCTGACCTCTTAGCATCATAAAGAGCCTCATCTACCCTCTTTATTAAGGTATCTTCAGTATCAGAAGGAAGAAGTTCAGATATACCAAAACTCGCAGTTATTTTATATGGTATCTTAGGTATTTTAATGGTTTCAATATTTTTTCTCAATCTTTCGGCAAAAATAAAAGCAGAATATGAGTTTGTGTTTGTCAAAAGTAATAAAAACTCTTCACCCCCAAAACGACTCACTACGTCCTCTGCTCTACAAGATTTGGCAAGTTTTTTTGCAAACTTTTTTAAAACTTTATCACCTATATCATGGCCAAAATTATCATTTACATACTTAAAATGGTCTATATCTGCCATAACAAGAGATATTGGAATTTTATGCCGTCTGGAAAAGTACATCCAATGCATTAATTTTTCTTTAAAAGCTCGTCTATTGAGAAGACCTGTTAAAGGGTCAATATTCATTATCTTTTTTATTGTTAAATTAGCTTTCAGTAACTGCTGATTTTTTTTCTCTAAGTTTCTATTTAGATCAAGTAACTCATCTGTCAAGATTGCCATCTTCTCAACTAAGTAGTTATAGGTGTATTCATATTTTTCAAGAAATATTAAGTAAATTTCACCTTGCAGAGGTATTAGGTAACCAGACAAAGGGAACAAAATCTTATCTAATAAGTTCAAGTTTAAGGTTATTGATTTCTGTTGTAAGTCCTGACAATTATTAAAAATATCCAATTCAGTAAACAGAAAATCACTTAATTTTTGATTTAATGGCTTTTCTTTTAGATTAAAGATATTTAAAAATCCTTTACTACAGTCAAGGATATTTTTTTCTTTGTCAATTAATAGTACAATTAAAGCCTTGCTTTGATTTGTTATATAATTAATAATAGTATCAATATTTTCTGCTAATATATCTCTAAACTCTAATTTGCCCATTGTATTTATCATTTTCATTTTTTTTGTTAAAATTTAGTAGAAAAATTAATTATTATTTTACAATATGTATGAAAACTCTTCAAAAAATAATTAAAAATATAAATCTTATGATAAAAAAGATAAAACAATATATTTTATAAGTTTTTATTACTTCACCATTAATATAAAGTCTATATAAATAGTAAGATGAGACATAAATCTTAAAATCTATTTTAATATTAAACTAAAGCATGTATAGATTAATTTATGAAAAAACTATTGAGGAAATTAATCATGACAGAATGCCGATTATGCAATAAACTTAACTCCACCATATCAAAAGAGTTGAAGGTTTGCTTAAGATGTATTAAAGACAGGCCCAAAGAAGCTCTCTCTATTGCAAAAGAAGCGCATCGAAGAAGTAGAATCTTATTTGGACTTCCTACGGAACCGCCAAAAGATACTAATGGAGTACCATGTAATTTATGCGTAAATGAGTGTGTTATACCTGAAAATGGTATCAGCTACTGCGGTTTGAGAGAAAATAGAGATGGTAGCTTAATAGGAGTTACACCAACTCTCGGTAAGCTCTCATGGTATCACGACCCGTTACCGACCAACTGCGTTGGAGATTGGGTATGCCCAGGAGGAACCGGCATAGGGTTCCCCCAATATGCTTATACACAAGGAGCTGAATATGGTTATAAAAACCTTGCTGTCTTTTTCCATGCTTGCTCTTTCAACTGCTTATTTTGTCAAAATTGGCACTTTAAAAAGGAAACCTTTAATCTCCCAACTGTAACTATTGAAGACTTAGTTTTGGCGGTAAATAGATTTACCTCTTGTATCTGCTACTTTGGTGGAGACCCTGCACCACAGCTACCTTTTGCTATAAGGGCAGCCAAACTTGCTCTTGAGAGAAAAAATGGAAAGATCTTACGAATCTGTTGGGAGACAAATGGTTCAATGAATACAGCTTTACTTCATGAGATGTATTTATTATCTAATGATTCAGGTGGTTGTATAAAGTTTGATTTAAAGGCATTGGATGAAAATTTACATATAGCCTTAACCGATATAACAAACAAAAGAACCTTAGCTAACTTCAAAATGATTGCTGAAAAATTTAAGAAATCACCTCCTAATCTTATTGCAAATACCCTTTTAATACCTGGCTATGTTGAAAAAGAAGAGGTAGAAAAGATTGCAGAGTTCATAGCATCTATTAATCCTGACATCCCATACAGTATCCTCGCTTTTTACCCTCACTTTTTTATGTCCGATTTACCTTTTATAAAAAAAGAAGTAGCTGATGAATGCCTTAAAATCGCTAAATCAAAAGGGCTTAACAATGTACGAATAGGTAATATTCACTTATTACGATAAAGTTAATAAAAAATTTCTCTTTATTTTCCTTCTTTGCTAAAAGGTTCTTGTTTGATAGTGAGAAAAACTGTTAATATATCTTACCTCATATAAAAAATATAGGAGACGGATAAGTTTATGTTGAGAAATTTTCTAAGAGGAAAAATCCATATGGCAACGGTCACTGAGTCAAATATATCTTATGAGGGTAGTATCACAATTGACCAGGAATTAATGGAATTAGTTGGTATCCTTCCTTATGAACAGGTAATGATAAGCAATGTTAATAATGGAGAACGTTTTGAAACTTATGTGATTCCTGGCAAAGTTGGTTCAAGACAGATATGTTTAAATGGACCAACAGCAAGAAAGGGTCTTGTTGGAGATAAGATCATTATCTTTTCATATTGCTTATTAGATGAAACCCAGATAAAAGATTTTAAACCTAAGATTATTAAACTTAACGAATCAAACGAACCTGTTTCTTCTTAGGTAGAGGCAATTAATCATTTTTCTCAGATATGCCAAAGGCTTTCATTTTTTTGTGTAAGTTACTTCTTTCTGTACCTATAGCTTCTGCGGTTTTAGATATATTCCAGTTATTCTCTTCAAGCTTTTTTACAATGTAGTCCCTTTCAAAGGCATCCTTAGCTTCCCTAAGGGTTGGATAGAGAAAGTATTTCTGTTCCTTATTTATCTTTTCTGTTTTAAATAAACCAAGCGCTTCTAAATCAGTTAACTTAACAATCCTTGATGGAACCATTATCATAATCCTTTCAATAACATTTTTCAACTCTCTTATGTTGCCATACCATTCATAGTTTTGAAATTTTCTTATAACCTCTGGGCTAATCTCTTTTGGTTTTATTCCTGTCTCAGAAGAAATAATAGATATAAAATATTGAACTAACTCGGGAATATCTTCCAATCGCTCCCTTAAGGCTGGTGCAGTTATACATATAACATTCAATCTATAATATAAGTCTTCTCTAAAATTCCCTTTTTTAACTTCAGTAAGTAAATCTTTATTTGTAGCAGAGATTATGCGAGCATCCACTTGTATATTTCTATTTCCACCAACCCTTTGAAATGTCTGAGTCTCTATGACTCTTAACACCTTAGACTGTGTTTTTATCGTCATATCTCCAATCTCATCAAGAAAAAGAGTACCTTTGTCAGCCATCTCAAACTTACCAATCTTTCTCTCACTTGCCCCTGTAAAAGAACCTTTCTCATGTCCAAAAAGCTCACTTTCAATTAACTCTTGAGGGATAGCAGCACAATTAACTTCAACAAAAGAATTCTCTGCTCTGGGACTTCTTTGGTGGAGTAACCTTGCTATTATTTCCTTACCTGTTCCGCTTTCACCCATTATCAAAACACGACTATTGCTCTGAGATGCCAAATCTATTTGATTATTAAGTACCTTGATCTTCTCTGAATTACCGACAAGGTTCCAGTTTTTTGCTATAGAATTTCTAAGAAAACGATTCTCAAATAAAAGTCTTTTTGCCTCATAAGCTCGTTTCGCTACGGTAACAATTCTTTCCAATGAAAGTGGTTTTTCTATAAAATCATAAGCACCCATCTTTATTGCCGTAACTGCAGTCTCTATATTAGCGTGTCCAGAGATCATAATTACAGGGGTATCAGTCAGTTCTTTCACTTTAAGATAAGTTTTTAGACCATCCATTCCAGGTAACCACACATCAAGAAAGATAATATCTGGTGCTTCACCTCTTATTATCTCAAGGGCCTCTTCACCGCTTGATGCTGTTAAAACTTCATATCCCTCATCTTCAAGAATTCCTGATACACTCTCCCTTATTCCTCTTTCATCATCAACAATTAAAGCAGTTACCTTAGACATGAAACACTCCTTATTAATATCTACTAATTTTTGCACTCTCTAACTAAACAAGAAGAGCACCTTTATAAATATATAGTTTAAGAAGAAAACCTTAAAAAGCTAAAAATTGTTGATTATAACTTAATTCCCTTCTTCCATTAAATAATCGGCAATTTAATTATAAATATAGTCCCTTGTGGAAAGTTATCTTTGACAAAAATCTGGCCATCATGATCAGTTATAATCTTTGCAGTTATAGCAAGACCAAGTCCGAGTCCACCCTTTCTACGAGAAAAATAAGGTTGGAAAAGCTCTTTTTTCTCTTCATCTTTAATTCCTACTCCATTGTCTGCTATTTCAATCTTTATATAATTGTCTTCTGATAGAAGAGATATCTTAATAGTACCATTTTCGCCACAAGCCTTAACTGCATTGTCAATTATATTTATCATAGCTCTCCTAATCTGTTCTTTGTCTATATTTATCAAAGGTAATTCATCATCGGCAGATAAAATAATCTTTATATCCTTCACACCGCCAAAAAGATTAACTACATCTTGAGATAGCTCCTTAATGTTCTCAGGCTTCTTCTTTATCTCAGGCATTCGTCCATATTTTGCAAACTCTTCTGCAAGCAAAGCTAAACTTTCAACCTCAGATATGATCGAGTTAGTTAATTTTTGGAAGCTTACATCAAAATCGTCGCTTTTTTCTTTCCACTTCTTTATTAACCGTTCAGTGGATAGCTTTATAGGAGTAAGAGGGTTTTTAATCTCATGAGCTAAATTTCTTGCAAGTTCCCCTTTTGCGACAAGCTTTTGTGCCTCTATAATGGCTGTTAAGTCGTTAAAAACAACTAATAGTCCTAATGATTTTTTTGAATTTGGTTCTCTGATGCCTGTAATATACACAGAAAGTATCTTTTTAGTCTTACCTATTTGTAGTTTAATCTCTCTTTTTACATTGTTAATCTTACTATTTTTTAAGCTTTCAACAAAGGTCACAAGATCTGGTGAGTTAAATCTCTCTATGAGTCTTTCATAACTTTTGCCGATAAGATCTTCTTGGCTAATATCTAATATTGAACATGCTGCCCTATTTATTGTGATAATGTTAAAATTATTATCAAGAAAAACTACCCCTGAATTTATATTTTCTAAGATAGTCTCTAAAAAAAACCTTCTTTTATCAAGTTCAGTATAAGCTCTTTCAATTGCACTTTTATTCTCTTTAATATCCTTAACCATTTCATTAAAAGAAGATATAAGTAGCCCAACTTCATCATCAGTCTTAGCCTTTACAGATACATCCATATCACCAGAGGCTACCTTTTTTGTTGCTATAACAAGCTCTTGAATGGGCTCAGTTATTCCTTGAGATATTTTCAAAGAAATCCATAACCCAGAAAAGATAATTATGAGTGTTAGAAAACCTAACACAATAATGTAATTAACTTTTAAAGGGACTTTGAAGGACTCAAGTTTTATAAACTCCTCTTGAAAAGCTCGTAACTTCTCCGCTCTAAGGGAAACCTCTTTTGGTAGTTTCAGTTCTGCTATTACGACTGCCTTCTGCTGGCCATTATTAATAACAGGTACAACAGCTCTTACTATATCCCCCTCATGAGATGAAAAGATCTCAGTTCCCTCGACACCGTTAAAGGCATCTCTTAACAGATAGTTAGCATTTTGAGGCAAATTGTATAATGTTTTTGTATAAATCTCATCTGAAGAAAGGTTGTTGCCTTTTGCAAATTGTCTTGCATGCTCTAAAACCCTCTTTCTTTGAATATCGTAAAATAAGCGAGTAAGCTCTACTGAGTTTGAGATACTATCCTTAAAGGGAAAAGAGAAAAAACGATTTATATAATCAGTAGAGAGACTGACAGCTCCAATAAAAAGAAGACTTGAGGGTATTAATATTAGTATCATAAAAATCGTAACAAGCCTACTTTTGAATCTGTACCCCGGTATTTTCTTTCTTCTTTCTATGTAAAGTTTAAAAAGATTCTTAAGAACTAAAAAAATTAGGGTCAATAAGGCTGTTATATTGAATGTTAGTATACCGATAATCAGAAGTCGGGTTGCTGGATCAATATAAGAAAACTTGAGATAATATATCTGCACAAAAAAAATCATTAATAGGATAAAAAGAATTAATATAAGAGCCTTGATATGAGTTTTTCTTTTCATAAAACTTAAGGATTATTTATCAGTTGTTATTATGAATATTTGGGAATTTTTAGAGACTGAGAACTCTTTATCTGTGATAAAAAATAATAAATAACCAACTAAGGGAGGTAGTTGCTTAATAGGAGACTCAAAGGTTACTTTTACAAAATATCTTCCTGTATCAAGTTCTTTAATATTAGCAAGTTTTATATCACTTACTGTAAAAGCATGATTAATCATTGACTCAAAGTCCTTAAATCTCTTTTCCGTTTTTATATTACCTTCTATATTTAAAAAAAGATACTCCCTTTTTATTGGGTCACTTTTTAACACCCTTGTGATTTTCCTTCCCTTTACAAATTCATCAGGCCATATCTTCCAGACCCTAAATAGATCAATATAAATAATTAACTCTTTAGAGACACCTTCAGATATCTCCTCAATAAATTTATTGTCAGCCTTAAAAAAAGTTGAAATCATTAACTCACTATTAGTTATCATAACTAAAACATCGCTAACCTGATTTGAATAAACACAAACAGGATAAAAAAGATATATAATTAATAAAAAAAGAAATCCTAAGATGAGATACTTAATTCTTACACATCTTTTATCACAATTCATCCTATGAGGTCTCCCGAGGTGTATCAGAAAAGATTGGCATACTCTCTAAGTTATAAATTGAATTTTTTATTATACCACATAAAACAAATGATTTAATTTAGAATAAAAAGGAGGCAGATTATGGAACTCAAAAAAGTAAAGGTCAGCATACCAGACGGTTGTAATATAATCATAGGACAGTCCCATTTTATTAAAACTGTAGAAGACTTATATGAAATTATAGTTACTACTGTCCCTCAAGCTAAATTTGGGATTGCCTTCTCTGAAGCATCTGGACCATGCCTTATAAGAAAAGAAGGAAACGATGAAGAGCTTATAGAGGTATGTGTAAAAAATCTTTTAGAAATATCAGCGGGGCATACCTTTTGTATACTACTAAAAAATGCTTATCCTATCAATATCTTAAATGCTATAAAGAACTGTCAAGAAGTATGCAGAATCTTCTGTGCTACAGCAAACCCTCTTGAGGTTATAGTTGTGTCAACAGAGCAAGGAAATGGGATTGTAGCTGTAGTAGATGGCTTCTCTCCTAAAGCTGTAGAGACAGAAAATGACAAAATAACAAGAAAGGAGTTTTTAAGAAAAATAGGCTATAAACTTTAGAAAATATGAATACTTTTAAATTAGGCTTTTCTCCATGTCCAAATGATACATATATATTTTATGCTCTTGTGCATAAAAAAATTAACTTACAGGGATTTGATTTTAAGTTTATAATAAAAGATGTTGAGTTGCTTAATAATTTAGCTTTAGCTAAGAAACTTGATATCACCAAGATTTCATCTCATGCATATTTATATTTAAAAGATTTTTATGAATTTCTTAAAGTTGGTGCAGCTTTTGGCAGAGGCTGTGGTCCATTATTAGTTTCAAAGAAAGACTTGTCATTTGATTATCAATCATTAAAAAAGATAGCTATACCAGGTAAGTTTACAACCGCTTTTCTATTATTAAAGCTATTTTTAGTTTCAAATAAAAAATTTAGTCAGCCACATTTTATATTTATGCCCTTTAATGAGATAATAGACGCTATCCTTAAGGGCAAGGTTGACGCAGGGGTTATAATACATGAAAGTAGGTTCACTTACGAGAGTTACAATCTCTATAAAATTATAGACTTAGGTCAATGGTGGGAGGATCTTACAGGGTTACCAGTCCCTTTAGGTGGTATAGTTGCAAAGAGAGAAATTGGCTTAAAACATCTAAGATCAATTGAAACCTTAATTAGAGAGAGTATTCAATACTCTACATCACATCCAACTGATGCCTTAACTTTTATAAAACAATACAGTCAAGAACTCAGTGAAACAATTATCCATCAACACATCTCTTTATATGTAAATGACTACACCTTTGATATAAGTGATGAAGGAACAAGAGCTCTTGAGGAACTACTTAGTCTCTCAAAAAAGCTCTTATAATTTTTAATATCTCTCCTACTAACTATTATTAAAAATTAAGTATTTTCAGATTTTAGAAGTACAAGAGCAAATACGATAAAATAGCATCCTCAATGCTCATAAACTTAAAAAAACTGAAAATTGCCCCTCTTTTTAAAGTTTTAAAAAAACAAATAACATTAACATTTCATTTTATAATTTTTTACTTACAAACTACAGTTAATAGCCAATGATATAGAATTTTACCTATTACCTTAAGGTAATCTTAGCAACCCTGTCAAATACATGCACAGTATCAACAAAACGAATCTGCTTTGTCTTAGAAGATAAAATCAGAGAATGAGTTCTTGCTCCACCGCCAAAGAAGCTTACACCATTTAATATATCCCCTTTTGTTACACCTGTTGCTATAAAGATAATATTTTCTCCAGGTGCAAGATCCTCTGTGGTATAAACCTTATCTTCACTTAGGTCCATTCCCATCTCTTTAGCTCTTTTCTTTTCATCTTCATTTCTCCATCTCATCCTTGCCTGCATCTCACCACCTAAGCATTTAACTGCAGCAGCTGATAGAACCCCTTCTGGCGCACCACCAATCCCCATAAGAGCATGGATACCAGTTCCTTCTACAATAGCAGCGATTGCAGGGGTTATATCACCATCACTTATCAATTTAATCCTTGCCCCTGCATTTCTTACATCTTTTATTAGTTGTTCATGTCTCGGTCTATCAAGAATTACAACTACCAAGTCATCTACATCTCTTCCCATAGCCTTTGCTATATTAGTAAGATTTTCCTTTACTGATGCTCTAATATCAACAACTCCTTTAGCAGCAGGTCTAACGACTAACTTCTCCATATAAGTGTCGGGGCAAAAAAGCAAACCATCCTTTTCAGAAACCGCCATAACGGAAAGGGCATTTGGAGAACCTGTAGCACATAAGTTTGTCCCCTCAAGAGGATCTACTGCTATGTCCAC
Organism: Thermodesulfovibrionales bacterium; assembly: GCA_026415415.1. Classification (GTDB taxonomy): domain Bacteria; phylum Nitrospirota; class Thermodesulfovibrionia; order Thermodesulfovibrionales; family Dissulfurispiraceae; genus DYHD01. Next base: position 11,897 of record JAOAHE010000013.1, read on the forward strand.
TTCAAAATCTCCTCCACAGCCAACTTCTTCTCCTATATAAAGCATAGGAGCCTCATCCCTTTCCCCTTCACCTATTACAACTCTACCATGTATAGGGATATCATTTAATGCTGTCCTCATAGCATTTACTGCTGCCATATCAGCATCTTTTCTATCACCTTTACCCATCAAGCGTGCAGCAGCTATAGCAGCTGCCTCGGTAACATGTAAAATGTCCAAAGTTAGCCTTTTTTCCATGTTTTCTCTTCCCTCAAATGATGTTCTTGTAAGCTTTTAATACTAATTTTTCTTGTCAATAAATCCTCAACGGCTAAGACAAGTGCTTTTGCACCTGACAAAGTAGTGGTATAAGGCACTTGATAATTAATAGCACTTCTTCTTATATACATTGAGTCTTTCTGGGACTGAAAACTTTGAGGCGTATTGATGATAAAGTGTATCATGGAGTTTTTTATCAAATCAACTATATTTGGTCTTCCTTCAGATAGTTTGTTAACTGTCTCAACTTTTATCCCTTTTTCACTTAAGAACTTTGCTGTTCCCCTCGTACAAATAATCTTGAAGTTAAAATCTGCAAGTTTTTTAGCGACTTCTACTATGCTGTCTTTGTCATCATCTTTTACACTAATAAAAACATTGCCTGAGGTAGGAATACGATTATTACTTGCTAACTGTGCCTTTGCATAAGCCAAACCAAAATAATCATCTATACCCATAACTTCACCCGTTGATTTCATCTCAGGACCTAAAATAACATCAACATTAGGAAACTTATCAAAAGGGAAAACTGCTTCTTTTACTGCCACATAAGGCATTGTAATTTCCTCTGTAAGTCCAAGATCTTTAAGGGTTTTACCTACCATAACTTTTGCAGCATATTTTATAAGGGGCTTTCCGATGGCTTTGCTAACAAAGGGTATAGTTCGGGAAGCACGAGGGTTAACTTCCAAAACATAAACTTCACCATTTTTTACAGCAAATTGAACGTTCATTAACCCTATTACATTTAATTCCTTGGCAAGAGCAATAGTTTGTAATTTTATTTTATCCACTATATGTTGGGGTAAAGTGTAAGGAGGCAATGAACAAGCAGAATCTCCAGAATGTATACCAGCTTCTTCAATGTGCTCCATTACGCCACCTACAATGACATTGTTTCCATCCGAGATAGCATCTACATCAACCTCTATAGCATCTGATAGGTATTTGTCTATAAGAATGGGATAATCAGGTGTAATATTTACTGCTTTCTCTACATACTCTTTTAAAGATGATTCATCATGCACTATTTCCATTGCTCTGCCACCTAATACATAAGAGGGTCTTACAAGTAAAGGAAATCCTATTTCTTTTGCAGCTGATATAGCCTCTTCCGTAGACATAGCTGTGCTATTTTGAGGCTGCTTGAGGTTCAACTTATGTAAAAGCTCCTTAAACCTTTTTCTGTCTTCAGCAATATCTATTGAGTCTGTTGATGTGCCTAAGATCTTTACCCCTTCTTTTTCCAAAGGTTTAGCAAGTTTCAAAGGAGTTTGTCCTCCAAATTGGACTATGACCCCTTCAGGTTTTTCTAAATCTACTATATTTAACACATCTTCTATGGTCAAAGGTTCAAAATAAAGCCTATCAGCAGTATCATAGTCAGTACTAACTGTTTCAGGATTGCAATTAACCATTATTGTTTCATATCCTTCTTCCTTCAAAGCTAAAACCGCCTGAACACAACAATAATCAAACTCTATTCCCTGACCAATCCTATTTGGCCCAGAACCGAGTATAATGATCTTTTTATTCTGAGACACTATCGCCTCATTATCAATTATTTCTGCTTCAACATAGCCGGATGGGCTAATCCTATAAAAAGGTCTTTCATAAGTTGAATAAAAATAGGGTGTATAAGCTTGAAACTCAGCAGCACAGGTATCAACAAGCTTGTATGTCGGTTTTATAAAAAATTGTTTCCTCAACTGCCTGATTTCACTTTCTGTTGTTCCACATAAATCAGCAATTCTTTTATCAGAAAAACCCAACTCTTTTGCATCCTTTAAAATTTGGCAACTCTTAGATGGCTCATCAAATAGACTTTTAATTTTTTCTTCTTTCTCTATAATCTCTTTTATATTTTTTAGAAACCACTTGTCTATTCGGGTTAACTCGTATATCTCTTCTATCTCCATTCCCTGCCTTAAAGCCTCTGCGATATACCAAATCCTCTCTGAGTTAGGGATTCTTAACTTTGAACTTAGGATACCAAGATCTAAACCGGCTCTATCAAAACCATGAAACCCAACCTCTAAACTTCTTAATGCCTTCTGAAGCGATTCTTTGAAAGTTCTCCCAACTGACATAACCTCACCTACCGACTTCATTTGAGTCATTAAGGTATTATCAGCCTCTGGGAACTTTTCAAAAGTAAAACGAGGTATCTTAGTAACAACATAATCTATGGTAGGCTCAAAAGAAGCAGGAGTCTCCTTTGTTATGTCATTCCTCAGTTCATCAAGGGTATATCCTATAGCCAATTTTGTGGCTATCTTAGCTATAGGGAAGCCTGTAGCTTTACTTGCAAGAGCGGAACTTCTTGACACTCTTGGGTTCATCTCTATCACTACCATCCTTCCATCTATAGGATTTAAGGCAAACTGAATATTAGAACCACCCGTCTCTACACCTATCTCTCTTATTACAGCTATAGCGGCATCTCGCATTCTTTGATATTCTTTGTCTGTTAGAGTTTGAGCAGGTGCCACAGTTATTGAATCACCAGTATGAACTCCCATCGGGTCAAAATTCTCTATAGAGCAGACAATTATTACATTATCAGCCATATCCCGCACTACTTCAAGCTCATACTCCTTCCATCCCAAAACAGACTCCTCAATTAATACCTGGCTTACAGGGCTAAGTTTAAGAGCTTTATCAAGCATCTCGACGAACTCTTCAATATTGTATGCTATTCCTCCACCTGTTCCACCAAGAGTAAAGGCAGGTCNTAAGATTGCGGGGAAGCCGATTTTATTTATGACCTCAAGCCCTTCCTGCAATGTCTTCACTGTTTCACTTATAGGGACTTCAAGCCCTATTTTTTTCATTGATCTTTTAAAAAGTTCTCTGTCTTCGGCTTTTTTGATAGCTTCTAATTTCGCACCTATTAATTCAACCCCATAATGTTCCAATATACCTGCTTCAGAGAGCTCTACTGCAAGGTTTAAAGCTGTCTGTCCACCCATAGTTGGCAGTAATGCATCGGGTCTTTCTTTATCAATTATCATCTCCAAGATTTCTCTTTTAAGAGGTTCAATATATGTAGTATGAGCCATCTCTGTATCAGTCATTATAGTAGCAGGATTAGAATTCACTAAGATTACTTTAAATCCTTCTTCTTTCAAAGCCTTACATGCTTGAGTTCCAGAGTAATCGAACTCACAAGCTTGACCTATTATTATTGGACCTGATCCTATTAACAGTATTTTCTTAATATCATTTCTCTTAGGCATAGAAAGACCTTCATACTTAAATAGATTTAGAAAAAAGAAAAAAAAGTTGAAGTAAACTTACAAAAAATTAATAATAAATAATATCAATAAACAAAGTAGTTTATAGTATATCATAAAATAACAGTCTAAAGTTTTAAATTCTAAAATAGAAATTTAACAAATGAAAAATTCCCAAAAGATCATAGCTATGTCAAAACCAGGAACAGCTATCTATGCTCTCACCTTTAGACCTGACCCTCGAATAGACTTTCTTGTAAAAGAAGAAACAAGATTTATCAAACAGTACAGTACAAAAACAAATATCTCACTTAGAGCAAAGGTTGTCTTTCAAGATGAAGTAGCGTTAGTTATTACTTTGTTTAAGATAAACAATGAATCATCGCGCATCTTCACTACCTTTTGGGATTACTATGATGAAGGTGGAGATATGGTTTTTACTTTAGCATCAAAACAACCAGACATAGCCTTTCATCTCTATGGTGATACTAATACAATTGAACAATCCATCTTATTAGCAAATAGTTTTAAAGATTTTTTTGAAAAAGCAATAAAAAAAATTTCTCAGATACCTCGTTGGGATAAAGAAAGATTTGAATCAGCAAAAAAAAAGTTAATTGATAATTTCCTAAATGTACACCTATTATGGGAACAAAAAGAATAAATTCGAATTTAATTTCCTCAATGATATCTAATCTAATAATAAAGTTAAATCATTATGATATGATAAAAATTGCATCAATCATTTTATAGAATTTTTTCTAACTCCAATAATAGTTAATATAATAGAAACTCTTAATAAAAAAATATTAATAATGTTAAAATTAATAAGCTATAATCTTGCCGAAGTGGCGGAATTGGCCGACGCGCCAGGTTCAGGGTCTGGTAGTTGCAAGACTGTGCGGGTTCGAATCCCGCCTTCGGCATGTATATATCCTTTCACTATAGGACCCTACCATTGGACTTGATAGAGTTAGACATAGTCTTTTTTAAATTCATCAATAAGAGCTTAGCTAATTCTTATCTTGATATTATTATGACCTTTTGTAGCACAAGAGGCTATCTTTTTTTAATTCCCTTCTTGCTCTTACTTCTTTGGCAAGTTTTTAAAACTGATTTAGAAAAAAGAAAAATCATTACAAGAAATGTAATCTATGGACTATTTCTTACCTTACTTTCCTTTTCTTTGGCAGACTGGTTATCAAATGAATTGAAATATCACTTTCAGAGAATTAGACCTTGCATAGATATGGTAGATGTGAGATTATTAGTAGGCTGTACCGAATCTTTTTCACTGCCATCAAACCACTCAGCAAATACAATAGCGATACTTTCATCACTAATCTACTACAGTAGGAAAATGGTTTACCGATGGGCAATCGGCTATCTCGTGGTTGTTGCTTTTTTTATAGTTTTATCAAGGATTTATGTTGGTGTTCATTATCCAAGTGATATTATAAGTGGGGGGTTAATAGGTCTTGCAACCTCTTTTTTTATGATAACACTTGCAAGATTAACCCTCTTCAATACAAAAATTAACATTTATAGAGGTTATTTCTTATTTTTTCTAATTTCCATTAGTATTTTTAGAATATACTATATACAACAAGGCCCCATTAACTTAAGCTCTGATGAAGCTCACTATTGGGAATGGTCAAGAAGACTTGACTTAAGCTACTACTCTAAAGGTCCTATGATAGCCTATTTAATACATTTTGGAACATCATTATTAGGTGATAACGTATTAGGTATTAGAACCATGGCTGTACTATTCTCCATTCTCAGCAGTTTGGTTATCTATAAACTCGTCTTAGAGATGTATGGAGAAAAATCCGCCTTTATCTGCTCTTTACTTTTCCATATAGTACCTTTATTTGCAACTTATGGAGTTATTTTTACCATTGACTCACCATTTATTTTCTTTTGGATCTTATCTTTATATCTTTTTTGGTACGCTATAACCAATACTCAAGCAGATTCCTCAGATCTTAAACCTTGGATTTTACTTGGCATATCAGTAGGTCTAGGGCTACTTACTAAATTTACCATGCTTTTCTTTTTCATTTGTGGTTTTCTATTTCTTCTATCAACTGACAAAAAATGGTTACTTAAATCCTATAAACCTTACCTATCATTCTTTATTGGCATTGCTTGTTTGAGCCCTGTAATTATATGGAATCTCCAACATGATTGGGTTACTTTAAAACATACTTTCGGTCATCTAAAACTTCAGACAGGTTTAAACTTCTCTTTAAAAAGTTTTTTTGAGTTTATAGGTTCACAATTAGGAATTATCACCCCGATTATTTTTTTTAGTGGACTAATATCACTTTTTAAAAATAAAGATGAGAAACTCAAATATAGCTTTCTTTTGTTCTTTTTCCTACCTATTTTTTTATTCTTTTTACTAAAAAGCTTTCATGGTAAAGTCCAAGCAAACTGGGCTATGCCTGCTTATATAAGTATCCTTATCGCATACTCAAAATACTTTGATAACATCTCCAATACTACCTTTAGAGGGTGGAGGGAACATGCCTCTAAATCATTATACATTTTAGGTATTCTAATTGCCTTCTTAGTTACAGCTATCAGCCATTACCCTGAATTTATAAAACTACCAACTAAATTTGACCCTACCTCAAGGCTGAAAGGTTGGGACAAATTAGGGTTAGAGGTGGGAAGAATTTATTATAATTTATCTAAACAATCTGAAGTGATAATCTTTTCTGATAGTTATCAAGTATCAAGCCAACTCGCCTTTTACATAAAAGGTCATCCTAAAACATACTGTGTTAACCTTGGAAGGCGAATGAATCAGTATGACCTTTGGGAGAGCATGAATAACGTAATAATCAACAATGATAAAATATATAATGCTATCTTTGTCAGAATTGGAAACACAGAAATCCCTTCTGAGATTTTAGAGTCATCAGAGAATTTTGAAAAAAAAGTTCTAACTTTATATGATAAAAAGAACCAAGTTTTAAGACAATATAGTATTTTTATTCTTTACAATTTCAGAGGGGTTAAAACTCCTAAACCAACAACTTTTTGAGGTTGAAATGACAATATCTGTGGTTATTCCTTTGTATAATGAAGAAGAAAATATAGAGATTTTACATAATCGCCTAAAAGAAGTCCTTGATAAGTTAGGGGTTGAGTATGAAATCTTGTATGTAGATGATGGCAGTCAAGATATGACCCTTGATATCCTTGAGAAAATTCAAAAAAAGGATTCCGATAAAGTAGTAGTTTTGAGTCTAAGAAGAAATTTTGGACAGACAGCTGCTTTTGCTGCAGGTTTTGATCTTTCAAGGGGAGACATAATTATTACTATGGATGGAGACTTACAAAATGACCCCAATGATATCCCAAGACTTCTTGAGGCAATCAAAGGATACGATCTTGTAAGTGGTTGGCGAAAAAACAGAAAAGATCCTTTTTTATCAAGAAGACTACCTTCAAAAATAGCTAATTGGCTTATTAGTAAGGTCACAGGTGTAAGGTTACATGATTATGGTTGTTCCCTTAAGGCATACAGAAGGGAAGTAATTAAAAACTTAAGATTATACGGGGAAATGCACAGATTTATACCTGCTTTAGCAAGCTGGTATGGGGTAAGAATCAACGAAATTGAAACAACCCACCACCCAAGACTTCATGGTAAATCAAAATATGGTATATCCCGAACTATTAAAGTTTTACTTGATCTGCTTACAATAAAATTTTTACAGAGTTTTTCCACTAAACCCATGCAGTTTTTTGGACCGATAGGTGTGTTTTTTAGTGTCTCAGGCACTTTAATCTGTTCATATCTCACATTGGAAAAACTTCTTTTTGCCTCAGACATTGGCAACAGACCATTGCTACTTTTAGGAGTCCTATTATTAATAATTGGGTTTCAATTTATAGGCATGGGTTTACTCGGTGAGATGATAATTAGAGTATATCACGAAAGCCAAAAAAAACCTATTTACACAATAAAGAAAATACTTGGTCCTTTCAAATAAAAAAATAAGAACAATCATCTTTTTTCTTCTAAAATTAGCCGTTTCTATCTCTCTACTTTACTTACTTTTTTCAAAACTTGATATAACTTTAATTAAAGAAAACCTCACAAAAATAAGTCCGATAGCCTTTGTATCGTCAGCCTCTTTATATATTTTTTCTCTTTATCTCTCATCAATCCGATGGTCACTTCTTATTGACAAGCTGATACCAGTAAGAAAATTATTTTCTCTATATTCCATAGGTGCTTTTTTTAACATATGTCTGCCAGGAATTATCGGTGGTGATGCTATAAAGGTATATTATCTTAATAAAGCATTAAACCAATTAAGTCCTGATAAAATAAAACACGGAGACAAAACAAATCTTACTGCGATCTCAATAGCTTCCGTTTTTCTTGATAGATACATAGGTTTCTTCTCTCTTCTTTGTATAGGTATAGTTGCTTTCCCTTTTAGTCTCCCTCAATTACATAAAGAGCACTTAGTCTATCTTATAGCCTGGTTATTACCATTATTTTTTGTTGTTTTTGTATCTTTTAGTTTTCTCATTTTTTGGCAAAAGATAGGATTATCTAATCAATTTTTAGCAAAAATATATAATTATTTTTCACCTTATAGGCTTAAAAACGATACTTTACTTAAAACCTTTTTGTATTCTTTTATTATTCAACTTACTGTTATAATTTCTATCTATATATTATCTAATTCCCTTTTATTGCATATTCCCTTGTTTTACCTTTTTACCTTTATCCCTTTAATCCTCCTAACGACACTCTTACCAATCTCTATCTCTGGACTTGGAGTAAGAGAATTTTCCTTCATTTTCTTCCTTGGAGGGATTGGTGTTTCACCAGAAAGTGCTATAACATTATCACTAAGCTGGTTCTTTTCAGTTATAGCGGGAAGTTTATGGGGGTTTTTTGAATACTTAAAAATTAACCTACCAAAAAAGAAAGAACCTTAATATCAATTGCTTTAATATAAAATTCAAAATATTTAGCAAATCTAAGCAGTCTTTTTTCATCAACTATCAATCACAATAAATAATTAAAAGCTTAAAAAATTATGTGAAGTAAAAAACCATAACTTCTAAGAAAGTCTTAGCTATATTAATAAATAAATTATCTCTCCGAAAGGAAACTAATCTACCATTTCCCGAAATCTCTTAAAAAGGTAAGTAGAGTCATTGGGACCTGGGCTTGCTTCTGGATGGTGCTGTACAGAAAATATAGGTAACTCTACATGTCGCATACCCTCTTCTGAACCATCAAAAAGATTTCTGTGTGTAAGCTTGACCTGTCCTTTTAAACTATGTATATCAACGCAGTAGTTATGATTCTGAGAGGTTATTTCAACCTTGCCTGTTTCTAAATCCTTAACTGGATGGTTGCCACCATGATGTCCAAATCTTAACTTATAAGTTCTACCACCCATAGCCAAACCAAGGATCTGATGTCCAAGACAGATACCAAATATAGGTTTTTTGCCGATTAGTTTTTTAGTATTTTCAATTGCATAAGAGACAGTCTGTGGATCCCCAGGGCCATTGCTAAGAAGTATAGCCCGTGGATTCATATCTAAAACCTCTTCTGCAGGTGTCTTTGCGGGGACAACAGTTACATCAAAGTAAGCGTCATATAAATTCCTTAATATATTGAATTTTACTCCATAATCATAAACAACTAAAGAAACCCTTTCTTCTTTTTCCTTAGCATTTTCTTCAAAAACATTGAAGACATCCTTCCACTTCCAACATCCTTCATTCCACTTAAAAGTTCTAAGCGCTGTTACTTGCTCAACTAAATCAATGGCAGAAATGCCGGGATGATTTTTAACCTTTTGAAGTAAACTTTTAGGATCTAAATCTATAGCAGAAATTATTCCCATCTGAGCTCCATAATTTCTTATATGTCTTGTTAAAGCTCGAGTGTCAATACCTTCTATAGCTGGAATATGGTTTTCTCTTAAGTACTCACCTAAGGACTTAGAAGCTCTCCAGTTTGAATAGTAATCAAAGTACTCTTTAACTACAAACCCCTCTACCTTTGGACCACCAAAAGACTCTATATCCTCTTGATTTATTCCATAATTACCAATTTGAGTATAGGTCATAACAACTATTTGACCTTTATAAGAGGCATCTGTAAGAATTTCCTGATAACCCATCATTGAAGTATTAAAGACCACCTCTCCTATTCTTTCTCCTTCATAACCAAAACTCTTACCTTCAAAAACAGTCCCATCAGCTAACACAAGCAAAGCCTTACTCATCTGCACCTCAAAAGTAATTAGTTAATTTTTAAAATTTCTAAACATCTATTATATCAGAAATAAGTAAGTTACCTTAAATTGTCCCATATCCCTAAAATCTTTCAATGGAAATTAGAAAAAATTACATTAGGCACTAAAAAATGTCTTTGCTTAAAGTAGCTATAAAAATCACAAAATGTATCTCAAAATATCAAAGAATACTACTTCATAAGAAAATCTTATTCTCAATATATGAATCATTTTTAATCTATCTCCGTCTTAAAGATAAATATCTTTCAAAAAAATGCTTATAACTAAATATTAGCAATAAAAAATTCATGGTATAATGTATTTTAAGAATTCAAAGTTTTATAAATCCTATTAGATTTTACTAACGCTAATCAAACTCGGAAATAAAGCAATAGTTTTAAATTAAGAGATCATGTAAAAATTAATATCTTATGCACTTTTTGGAGGGTATGAATGCAAACTTTTAAGATTGATGTAATAAATAATAATATATCCGCTTTCAATGGTCTTACAGAAAAAGAGTTACTCCAATTATACAATACTGCCAGTGTTATGAAACTTAAGCAGTTTGAAACCTTAGTAAAAGAAAATGTAGTTGATAATACAATATATATATTGCTTTCTGGTTCAGTAAAGCTATTTACTACCTACAATGACCAAAATATTGAGATCATAATATCACAAAAAAACTCCTTTATAGACTCTCCTTTTTTCAATAAATCTCTCAAAAAGGCTTTTAGTGCTGTTACTTTAGAACCTTCCTCTATTATGGCTATAAATGAAAAAACCTTTGAACTCTTATTTCCTCAAATCAAAACAGGAATACTAAAAAATCTAAGCAGTTTCTTAGCTATTAATTATCTTTCTCTTATTAGAAGATTAGCCAGTTCAACAACCGTTGTAACCCACTTATCTTCTTATATCAAAGATTTTTATAAAGCTAAGGCTGATTTATGTGCCAAATCAGAATTGATAGAAAAATTAATAAAAAAAATACCCCGCCTCCCTGCTTACTCTTTAAGATTAACAGAGTTATTGATGGATGATAACGCATCAGTTCAAGATGTAATAGAGATAGCTAAGACCGATCCATCATTAATAGCTGATACCTTAAAAACCATAAACTCAGCCTATTACAATCTCTCTTACAAGGTCTCTGACTTTCAGCATGCAGTCATGTTTCTTGGCTTTAATAAAATTTACCAGATAGCTATAGAAAGCTCACTTAACAGTTTTATGCCAGCTACAGAGGAGTTCCAAAAGCTACAAAGCCAATCAATCTTAGTAGCATCCTTAGGTTATGAGATCGCTCTTCAATGTACCATTCAAAAACCAGTTATACTAAATACCATCGGAATGTTACACAATATAGGTAAGAGCCTAATATTACTTTTTAGTAAAGAACAACCTTTTTTATCAATTTTATTTAATATGTTAGATGATGCAAAGATCGCATCCCTTTTGCTTAAATCATGGAATATGCCTAAAAGAGTGTACTTACCTATAGAATATCAACACTTACCAGAATTTTTACCACCAGAAGATTTAGACTCAGAGTTTAAAGAATTAATTACAGTTTTATATCTTGCCAAAGTAATGGCTATTTCTTTACAAAGAAATAAAGAGGACATCTTATCAACAACCTTCGCAGATAAATATTTAGCTTCTTTAAATATTAAAAAGAGTATGCCAAGCTTCACAAGGGAGATGCTACTTAATATCAAGAAAAAAATAGAGACTTTTCCTGAAGAGATAAGATTATTATTAACAAAATGATCAACTTAAAAGGAAAACCTTGAAGGGATTACTCTGCAGCTAAAAGCCACAAAATAATCCCTCTTACTTATTTTTTATTGGTGTTTTTTAGCACATCCTCTACCCAGCTTAAAGCTGCAGAAGTAGAGGGAAATCCTATAGTGCTTGTAAGTAAAATTATGGCATGGCAAATTTCCTCTTTTGTAGCTCCACACTCAAGTGCTCTTCGTGTATGCGAATGAACAGCACCCTCAGATTTAATAGCAGCTGCAGCAGCTAACTGAACAAGATGAGAAGTTTTACTATCAAGAGGACCAGCTTCTCTTGCTGCCTTACCTAATCTTTCAAGGGCTTCATGAAATTCGCCATAGTTTTCTTTTATTTTTAAATATCTTGAAGGAATATAATTCATCTCAACTCCTTTCAATCTTTTTAAATGCTGACTAATCTTTTTCCAGCTTCATAAGCCTCTTTAAGTGCGGTAGGATGCTCTAAGATGTCTCCTTTTGCATCTATCCCTAAATAGGCTAAGGTCTCATGAGTTGGAACGCTTATTGTTCTAAAAAAAGCCTTTGCAGAGTTTTCAGAACAATTTATACCAACCTCTCTTTTCATGCCCCCAACTAAAAATAGAAGCCCTTTCCTGCCATACTTACCGGCTGGGATCTCTCTTTTAAGAAGATACTTTTCTGCCCAAAAAGCCTGGCATCGGTCAAGCATAATCTTAGTTTGAGCACTTAATGCGAAAAAAAAGATCGGAGAAGCAAGAATAAACCTGTCTCCTTCTCTAATTGCTTTATAGATATCTGTCATGTCATCATCTATCACACAGCGACCTTTTTTATCACAACCGCCGCAGTTCTGACATGGTTTGATATTCATAAAATTTAGTTTAAATGAGATAATCTCGTGTCCTTCAGCTTCAATAGGCTTTAAAGCTTCATTTAAAAGTGTTTCTGAGTTACCATTTATTCTTGGACTGCCATAGAAGGCTACTACTTTCATCTTTTTTCACTTCCTTTTACATTTTTTTTGAACTCTATCCAGTCTTTCATGTTTTGTAAGTTTTCACCCATATTCCACCAACCATTCTTAAAAGTTGCATAATCAGGTGCACCTGTCATAGCTGAAGAGTATTTTATAGAGTTGCCATAGAAAAGCCATTGCCTTATCCACATCTGTTCTATAGCGTCATCAAAAGGATTCTTACCATGAATAAAGCCTTCAGCCAGATTGTTTTTCCAAGCCTCAAGTAACATCAAGGTAGATGATAAAATCATACCATCTACTTCTTTAATGGTATTATCAAGTTTAGTGAAATGATTAGCTGTCCATTGAGAACTATGACAGCTCTTACAGAAACCCTGCATCTTGCTTTGTCTAAGGTTTTGTTCATCCTTGCTAATTAACCCTGATGTGGCAACCTCACCTGTAAAAGTGGTTGGCAATGGCAACCCATCTTTATTCTTAATTGTTGAAGTATCTCCATGAACTGGCTGAGGATGTGAGTATATCAAACCAAAAAGCCTTACCCATAACCTTGCTCCAAAATCATGAGTTCTTTCAACTACAACCTTACCATCTGTAGTTGTAATTAAACTATTATGACAAGCAGCACAGGTTGGTGCCTGAAAATCCTTTCCTAATTTCCATGGAACAGAGTTAAAGTCCCATTCATGATACTTAGAAAAATAAATATTACCATGTTTACTCTCTTTGTAAACATTCCATGCTGGCACATCAGGGTCTAAATGACACTGAGCGCAAGTATAAGGCTTACGGGCAACTTCAATTGAAAAACTATGTCTGGGATGGCATGCTGAACATGAGCCCATCGTTCCATCGGGGTTTAATCTTCCTACACCTTGATTAGGCCAGTTGGTTAAAGAAGGAACCTTTATCTTACCCATAGCTGAACTTATTTCCTTCAACCCTTGAACTTTTACCTCAGTCCCATGACAGGCAAGACATGTCTCGTGTTTAGTAGATTCAGTGGATGGTAGTTGGGTGACCTTGCTGTTTTCAACCTTTTTTTGGCCTACCACTGTATCTACAAGGGCATGAAAAACAGGATTTTTTGTAAGGTTGCCAACAGCATGAGCTTTTTTACTATTTAAATATTGAGCTGTCTCCACACTATGACAGGTAGCACAATCAGCAGGAGATACAATAGTGTTAATCTTAAATCCCATATGATCAAAATTATCTTTGTGCTTAGTTGGGTTTAAACTATGACATTCATAACAACCTACAACAACTTTGTTCAGGCTGGCATCTATTTTTTCAGAACTCATTCGTCTTTCCAAGGGCTTTTTCTTCAAAGCCATCTCAGGAGTAACCTTTGAGTGAAGGCTTTTTAGCCAGTCTTCTACAATTCCAGGTGTATAAGTTTTGTGACACCCAAGACAAGTATTAGTCTGACTACTAATTGGAGGCGATACTGCTTTTTTTGGAGTCTGAGCAAATAGAATAAACGGTATAATTAAAAAGACCATCATTACCATAAAAAAAACTCTTTTCACTGCTTACCTCCTTCTTTATTAAAATTTCTAAAAATTCTGTACTCTTTAAAAAAATGTACTAATGGATCATCTTAAAAGCTTGTTTTTTAGCACCACAAATAGGGCATTCCTCGGGTGGTTCGTTCTCTACTGTGTTCCCACATACTTGACAGACATAATAGTCCACATCAGGATTATTGCCTAAATTATCAAGAGCCTTTTTATAAAGGTCAGCGTGTATCTTTTCCACCTCATTTGCAAAAATAAAACTTCTCTTTGCTGAGGCATTTCCTTCTACTTCAGCATCTTCTATCATCTGAGGATACATCTTTTGAAACTCATGAGTCTCGCCACCTATAGCTTCTTGTAAATTTTCTTTTGTTGACCTAATCCCATTTAACTCCCTGAGATGATTATGAGCATGCACAGTTTCAGCTTCTGCGGCAGCTCTGAAAAGCTTAGCTACCTGTTTGTAACCTTCTTCTTCTGCTTTTTTTGCAAAAGCAAGATATTTCCTATTTGCTTGAGACTCACCAGCGAAAGCTTCTTTTAAATTATCAACTGTCTTAGCCATTTATTTACCTCCCTATTACTTTTATCTGATATAATAATTCTATTTAATAAATATTTAATTGTCAATAAATTAAAATGCTTATTTAAACCCTTAAGTAGCCTAAAATAGCCTTTAAAACACTCTCCACTTCTGAAAGTTGAGAACTTTTAGAAAAATTATCTTTAAAATCAAGTTTTATAACCTCAACATTAGCATATGGTGGTCTCCACAAGACAGGGTTAGTTAAACCAAAAATTACAAAAACCTTTGGACATAACAAAGAAGCTAAATGAGATATACCTGAGTCATTGCCAATATAAAACTGGCTATATTTAAGGAAGCTGGCGACGTAAGTTAGCTCAATATTAGATAGATGAATACTCCTATCTCTATTTTTAACAAAATCATCTATCTCTGATTTCATCTTATCGCTTTCTGCATAGCCCGTAAAGATAACCACAAATAAGTTAGTTAAATCTTGTAATCTTTCTATTAACTCTAAAAAATTAGTCAATTTCCAACATTTCCTAAGATCACCGCTTCCAGGGTGCAGCGAAAGTAAAAGATTTTTAGAGTCATAGCCTAAGTCTTTAAGGATATTAGCCACATTATTGAGACAATCATCAGAGATTCTAATAAATTTTGTTGCATACGAATAGGGAAATATAAAATCATCTTTAATAGACCTTAATTGTTTATCTTCTAATAGTTGCTTTAGGCGAAAAAAAGCTACATTTATCTCGTAAGGATAAGTTGGTATAGTTTTTATCTCAAAAGTAAAA
Source organism: Thermodesulfovibrionales bacterium (assembly GCA_026415415.1). GTDB lineage: Bacteria > Nitrospirota > Thermodesulfovibrionia > Thermodesulfovibrionales > Dissulfurispiraceae > DYHD01. The sequence continues at coordinate 27,272 of JAOAHE010000013.1, forward strand.
GGGATAACCGTTCTTATTTTTGCTGCTAAAAAAGAAGGCTTAGTTATTGAAAACACATATGCCTTTTTGAACTGGCTAAGGAATTTTCTTAACTTATCATCTACCTCTGCTTTTTCACTGTATAGAGATAAATAAAGAGCGCCTCCAACATCTGATATTTCCTCAACAAAACCAACCCTACTAAGAAATGTCCCTATATCATACCTTGTAGATAGATGTATGATTGAACTATCTCTTATAAAGTCTATGGTTGGTAAAGATAATAATACATCACCAAGAGCACCATCGTGATGAAGAAAGATCTTATCACTCACTGTTTTGATTTTCAGAAGTTATCTTAGGTAAGCATACTGGACAATAATTTTCTCCTACATCCAGCAGGCAATCGTGCCCTCACTCAGGGCAACATAAACATTCAGTTAAAATCTTTTTACAAACAGGGCATGTCTCCATAAGGTACCTCAATAATTATAACGATACCTTTTAGGTAACCAAAGTTTAATAGTTAATAATCCTATTAAAAACCCTCCTATATGGGCAAACCATGCAACACCACCTTGTTGGCCGATACCATAACTCAGCATGCCTGAAAATATCTGAATAATCGCCCAAAAACCTATTACTACTATCGCTGGAAGTCTAACAATTTGCCAAAAGAAACCAAAAAAGAATATGGTATATACCTTAGCTTTAGGATAAAGAAGTAAATAGGCCCCCAAGATACCTGAAACAGCCCCACTTGCACCTATCATCGGTATAAATGAGGAGGGATCTGTAATAGCATGTGAGTAAACTGCCACAACACCAGAGAAAAGATAAAAAATTAGAAATCTAATATGCCCAAGAGCATCTTCTATATTATTACCAAAAATCCATAAGTAAAGCATATTGCCAATTAAATGTAAAAAACCACCATGAAGAAACATTGATGTGAATATACTAACTGTAGGGGAAATAGGTTGAACAATAACATTAGCTAAAAGAAGATTGTGAGGAATAGCTCCAAAATAATAGGCAGTCTTCTCTATACCCAAAGGAGAGGTAATTTGCCAGATAAATATAACAGAATTAAGTACAATTATCAAAATAGTGATAATAGGAAAAGTCTCAGTAGGGTTATCATCCTTAAAAGGTATCATCATCTTATCCTAATTCTTGGATCTAAAAGTGCATAAGAAATGTCAGCTATTAAATTTCCAATCAAAGTCAATGATGCTCCAATTACAAGTATGCCCATGATCGTGGGATAATCCCTTGACATAGCTGAAGAGTAAAATAACTGTCCCATACCAGGTATAGAAAAAATTGTCTCAAAAATAACACTTCCTCCTATTAACCCAGGAACAGAAAGACCTAAAATTGTGACAACTGGTAGCAAAGCATTTCTTAATGCATGTTTGATTATTATGTCTGATTCTTTAAGTCCTTTTGCCTTAGCAGTTCTAATATAGTCCTGTCTTAAAACTTCAAGCATGCTGGATCTACAATATCTGCTTAGTCCAGCTATTCCCCCAAAAGCACTTATGCCTACAGGCAAAATCAGATGTTTTGCCCAATCAAAAACTCTATCAAAAAAACTCATCTCGGAGACATCAATACTTTGTATGCCAGATATGGGAACCCATCCTAAGTTAACTCCAAATATTATCATAAGAAGCAAAGCTAACCAAAAGGTAGGTGTAGAGAAACCAATAAATACAAAAACAGTTGTCAACTTATCAAAAATAGAGTATTGTTTAGTAGCTGACAAAACCCCAACAGGTATAGCAACTAATAAGATCAATATTAAAGAAAGGAGATTAATAACTAAAGTAACAGGCATCCTTTCTTTAATTTTATCTATTACTCTTTTACCATCAGTAAAAGACTTGCCAAAGTCAAATATTAAAAATCTTTTAAGCCACTCAAAATACTGAATGTGCAAAGGCTTATCAAGGCCATAGAGCTTTTTAAGATTTTCTCTTGCCTGCGCAGAAGCTTTGAGTGAAAGCTCTGTTTCCACCTCCACAGGACTTCCTGGTGCAAGGTGTATTACACCAAAAGAGACAATAGTGATACCTAGAAGCAAAGGAATCATCAGTAAAATTCTTTTTAGAATATATGCATACATTAACTTTAAATAAAAGCTCCTAAAAGAATTTTAATCATCTTAAGATATGCGAAACCATATTATTAATCATTCTACCAATAGCAAGTGATGCTGTTAAGCCAGGTGACTCAATTCCTATAAGATTTATGAAGCCAGGTAACCCTTCATCTATCTCATGTTTTATTAGAAAATCTTTAAAACCATCTCCTTTTAACTGTGGTCTAATACCAGAGAAATCTGGCAAGAAATATTCTCTCTCCAAACCACTTATTATCCGATTAGCGCTCTCATAGAAATAATCCCTTTTTACAGGACTAACCTGATAGTCAATCTTCTCAACATATTCTGTATCTGGACCAAAACGCAACCTGCCCAATAGATCAACAGTAGCATGGACACCTAAACCTTTTAGATGTTTATTTGGCAAGGGATACACAAGACAGTTCACAGGAGATGGTTTTGTATAATAAAAATAAGAACCCTTACACAAAATTAATCGGTAATTTAACTTATCAATATCTAAACCGACTAAATTGGCGATACAATCTGCAAACAATCCGCCAGAGTTAATTACAATCTTAGTGAGAAATCTATAGTCTTCGTCTTTAAGTCCTACTAAATAATGATTGGAAGTCTTTTCAATAAAATCTACCTCATCACAAAAAGAAAAGATAACACCTTGGGCTTTAGCTATACTGTATAGACTATTCATTAATGAATGCACGTTGAGAATACCTGTGTTTGGTGAATATAAAGCAAATAAGGCTTTTACTAACGGTTCAAGTTTATAAATAGTCTTTTTGTCTATTATCTTTAAGTCTTTAACACCATTTTCTATTCCTTGCCTATAGATGATCTCAAGAGACCCTATCTCAGATTCATCAATAGCTACTATTAACTTACCAACCTTTTTATGAGGGATTGAGTTTTGTCTGCAAAACTCATAAAGTAACTCACCTCCTTCTACACAAAGCCTTGCCTTTAATGACTCTTTAGGATAGTATATCCCTGAGTGAATCACCTCACTATTTCTACTACTTGTCCCTAAGCCATACGTAGTATTTTTGTCTATAACAACAATATCAGTGAAGCTTTTTGAAAGTTCACAAGCTATTGCGAGTCCAACTACTCCAGCCCCAATTATAGTAATATTTACAATGTCCATATTTTTATTGAGAAACAAATGCAGTTTTTATATTGATTATTGTTATATAATTATATAAACTATCTTATAAAATTTCATACATTGTTTATTAAAAAAGGCTAAATATGAGCTTCAAAAGACTTCCGCCGGGGCAAAAACTTACCGACGATTTTCCAGTTTTACACTATAGCCATGTGCCTAAGATAGACATTGAAAAATGGCAATTTGAAATAAAAGGAAAAGTTAAAAACAAAATTAAATTGAGTTTTATAGACTTCATAAAGCTACCTACTATAGAACTAAAATCAGATTTTCACTGTGTAACAGGCTGGTCTAAGTTTGACCTTTTATGGAAAGGTGTTCTCTTCAAAGATATAGTCTCCTTAGTACAACCTTTTGCTGAAGCAAGATATATATTAATCTCTTCAAAAGATGGCTATACCACCAATATGCCTTTGAAGATCGCTATGGATGATGATGTAATCTTAGCTTTTCAGTACAATGGAAAACCACTGACCTTAGAACATGGATATCCTTTAAGACTTGTCGTCCCCAAAAGATATGCGTATAAAAGTGCCAAATGGGTGAAAGAAATTGAATTTCTTCAGGATGAACAATTAGGATACTGGGAACAAAGGGGATACAGTAACTCTGCAGACCCATGGAACGAGGAAAGGTATAGCTGGAGGTAGTCTATTTCTTGTTAAAGAAAAGAAATTAGACCAAATATAAACTATCAAGGAAAATGTTTTTACCCACAAAAAAGTCTCACGCTTTTAAGCAAAAACATACCTGATCACCCAATTAATATACTTAAAAACTTAAGACTAAAATTCTGTACTTTATTTTAAGATATAAAAGAAAAATTTTATCTTACCCTCAATAGAAAGAAAAATTTACAAGCAGAGATAACTTTTTTACATTATTACCTTGTGCTAAAACTCTAAAGCATTTTAAAGATATCCTAAATTAAGCCACTATTTATTTTAGTGACTTATAGAAAAACAGAGAGCATAAAAACAAAAAGTTTACAACTATTATACAAGCACCAGAGGGCAAATTTAAAAGAAAGGATACAAAAACGCCAGTCACTACAGCCAATACCCCAATAAAAGAGGCAATTAAAAAGGAACCTTTAAAACTTCTGGCGACCTGAAATGAACTAACTGCTGGCAGTATTAATAAGGCTGATGTAAGCATTATGCCTACTATTTTCATCGCAAGCACTACAGTAATCGCTGTCATTATCACAAGGATTAAATTTATTGTATTTGCATTTATTCCAGATGCTTTTGCAAATTCTTCGTCAAAGGTTACTGAAAAAATTTCTGAATAGAAAAAAAATATAACTATGAGAACTATTAATGATACAAATATTGAAATTACTACATCTAAATTACTAATAGCAAGGATATTACCAAAAAGATAACTAAAAAGATCAACATTAAAACCGCCTGATTTGCTTGCAAGGATCACCCCTGTAGCTATCCCTAATGATGATACAATCCCAATAGCAGCATCTGCATATATTTTTGCTTTCTCGGAGAGCTTTAAGATGCCTACAGAACAAAGAACAACAACAGGAATTGCAAAGTATATAGGATAAAAACCAAAAACCATACCCAAAGCGACGCCACCAAAAGTCACATGTGATAGCCCATCCCCTATAAGAGATAGTTTGCGTAAAACCAGCTGAACCCCAAGAATTGAACATGCAAGAGCAATGAAACAACCAGCTATTATCGCTCTTTGAATAAAACCATAGGTTAAAAAATCAAGTAACTCCATATTTTTCAATCATGCTTATGGCAAATAATATGTTGAGATGAGGCACCAAAAAATTGAGACATCTTATCAGACTTACAAAACTCATCGAAACTTCCATAAAAGATAATCCTTTTATCAAGATAAAGTAACTTTGAAGCGTATTTCCCAATACTGCCGATATCGTGTGTCACAAGTATTATTGTTGCTCCTTTATTTTTGTTGAAATCTTGCATCAAAGAGAAAAAACTCTCACGTATCTCAGGATCAAAAGCAGTTGTTGGCTCATCAAGGATAAGTAGTTCTGGCTCATGCACTATAGCCCTTGCAGCTAATACTCTCTGTTGCTGCCCTTGTGACAGGTTACCAAATAGCTCCTTTTTTAAATCAATTATATCAAGAAGCTCAAGAGCCCTATCAATTAAAACCTTGTCTTTCTTAGTAATCCTTTTAGGAAAGGTTTTTTTGGATAAAAGGCCGAGTGCAACTATCTCCTCAACAGAAGTTGGAAAATTGGGATTATAAGTAGCCATTTTTTGAGGTAAATAGCCTATTTTATCCCAATTACGAAACTCTGAAGAGATATGCCCAAAAACCCTCATACTACCTGAAATAGGTTTAATAAAACCAAGAATAGTCCTAACCAAAGTAGACTTCCCCGAACCATTTGTGCCAACAAGTCCTATATAATCGCCTTTTAGAACTGTAAAATTAAGATGGCTTAGAACATCTATGGAATTATACCTTACCGTAATGTCCTTGGCAGTTATTATTTCTATTGGCATATGAGAGCTACTTGAAGGTTCTTAAGATTTCTCTCCATAAGAGATATGAAAGTTGCTCCAGATTGAAAATCTTCCTTAGATATGTTATGGGCTGCATGTAACAATAAAAGACTTACACCTGTTTCTTTAGCGATTGTCTGCGCTACCCTTGGAACTATTAATTCTTCATAAAATATATATTTTATGTCGTATTTTTTGATAATCTTCATGACATTAGCAAGTTGTTTTGGTGAAGGTTCTGCATCAGGAGATAAACTCTCATAGACTGAAAGATATTTTAGATTATATCTCTTTGCAAGGTAGGAAAAACTAAGATGTCCTCCACTTACAAAAATATTTTTCTGACAAGAGTTAAGAGCTTTTTTGTATTTTTCATCAAGTTCAGTGAGCTTGAACTTATAGCTCTCTGCATTAATCCTATAAATACTTGCCTTTTCTGAGTCTTTTTCATTCAAACCATGCAAAATATTATCTACCATAATAAGAGCATTTGAAAAATCAAGCCAAATATGGGGATCAATATCTGAATGCTTGTGCTTTTTTTCAAGACTATGAAAACTTTCACTTAATAACCTAATCCCTTTACTTGAGTCTATAATATGAAGATTTTTATTACTTAAGCTTTTCAATAAACCCTTTACCCATGGCTCCATATAATCATTGGTATAAATAAACAAATCAGCCTTTTGCAAAATGGCTATGTCAGATGGCTTTGGGTTAAAACTATGCGGCTCTAACCCTGGCGGAATTAACAGAAACACATTAGCGTTATCACCAACTATTTGCTTAGTAAAATCATAAAGAGGGAAAAGAGTAGTAATTATGGTAATCTTCTTTAACTCAGCGAGTTTCTTGATATCTCTCTTTTCACAAGAGCTAAAAAATAAGAAAACAAAAATGACAAATATAATTTTCATAACAAAAACAAGAGATTTCATAGGTCTTTTAAACTTCTTTCAGATTTTTTAGCTAAACAATTAGAACAAAGACCATTTAGCTGAATAATATGGCTCAACACCTTGCTATTTAGTTTATCCTCAATACTTCTTTGAATCTCTTCAATGTTACAAAAATTAATCTCCTCAACCCTCTGGCAAGATAAACAAACAAAATGATGATGATGCTGTAAACTTTTACAAAAATAATAATAAAGTTTTCTATCAGGATGAAAGACCTTAGAGATAATTCCATTTTTAGACAACTCCTCAAGATTTCTATATACTGTAGGTAACCCTATTTTCTTCATCTTTACTTTCAAGTTTTTCCAGACTACCTCCGGAGTCATAAGACATTGATTAGTTGAGAGTATCTCAAGAATAGCTAACCTCTTAGGGGTAACCTTCAAATTGTGTCTTTTTAAAATCATAAAATGTTCATGCATAATGACATTATACTAGATAAATGGAAATGATTTCTATTTATCATAAATTTAAATAAGATAATTAAAAATCACAGAATTACTATCTATACACTCACCGGACTCTTTATATTTAAAGGTAGTTATTTTTTATATTTTGTCAGAAGATGTTCTAAAACTATAATGTTTCTTTATTGGCTCTACAATATCCCATACACAAGATAGTCCCTTTGGAAAGGTAACATAGTCACCTGCTTTTATCTCTACTTTTTCTCCTTCAGAAGTTGTTACAATTACCTTACCTTCAAGGATATAGCATACCTCAGTTTCATCATAGCTCCAATTAAATTTAGAAATCTTCTTTGTCCATATAGGCCAAGAGTTAACACCCAAACTTTTCTTTTCCTCATCAGACAAGCTTTCAACTTTTATCTTATCCATCTATGTACCCCTCCTATTGGAAAAAACTTCATCTTATTTTACAATCCTATAGAGATACTAAACAATTATCAATCTTAATCTAAGCTTGACAATAGCAAAGATTTAAATTATAAACACGATGGCTTTTGATCTTTCTTTATCACAAAAGATCAACTTATATATGATTAAAAGAAAGCAAAGAACATTCTTAAAAAGATTAAAAAATGTGAATACTATATAGATAAATCTCTCCTTTTAAGCTCACCCTTAATTTCATAAATTATATTACTAAACTGTAAGTAAAAATTTTATCTTTTTTTATTAATAAAATAAAGGTAATATTAAAAATCTTAAGATCAATTAAGTAATTTTTGATAAGGCATTTAAAAATTTCTTTCATTAAAAGCTTTGATAAACAATTCCAAATAGGAGTTTCGATTAATACTCAAAGATAATCCTTTTATCTGTTTATACACCTCCTCTATGAAAATATTAGCTAAGTTTAAAATTCTTTGAAACTCTTTTAATATATATTTAACCCATCCTTAATATCCCTGTAATTTTTTATTGCTATACTTAAGTTAAAAAGGAGGTACAAATGAACACAGGCAATTTTAAGATAGGTGAGATTTTATGTCCATTCCTAAATGGAAATCTTGATATCTGTGACGCACTATCATCAAATAAACAAATCAACGAAAGGGTTTTAGTAAGATACTGTTCAACTGAATCTTATGACACTTGCCCCCTGTTTTTGGTTGAATCATTAGTTATAAAGAGTGATTCATAAAAAAATGACACATTACTTAAGTATCATGCTTATCTCTAAAAATAACCACCTTTAAGATTTTTTGAAGGGATTTTTTTCATTAAGATCTCGCTCATACCGAAAAAGAGAAAAGATAAGAGTGCTGATAAAAAGTATTTGAGAGCTTTTTCAGTTGGACCATATCAACTTTTTTTCTAAAAACAAATCGTAGTTTTTATGATCCTTAATGAATGAATTAAAAATATTTGATTAATAAAAATATTTCTATTTTGATAATTTATAAATTGTTACTTCTATGGCTTCATACAGCAACTGTAGAAGAAAAAACAGGGATAAAGCAAATCATACTTTTCCTTAAGAATGGTATGTATCTTGAGCAGGAAAGGTATAGAGACAGATATTTATATGGAAAGGATTTTATTTTTTTATTCCATGAATTTAGCTAACAAACTCTTGTAGCAAAATAGGTGTTTTCGTCAATAAAAAATAAGCTAATTTAATAGGTGCACCTTAATCTCAATTTTATATAATAAACCTAATCATCAGGCATCAGACAAGAGATAGAGTAAATACCCTATCCTTACATAAAAAGATTAATTAACTTCTAATTCCTAAATATATATGTAACTGCCCCAACTGATATTACTATTTCAAGAAGATATTAAACAGAAAACTAAAATAGCAAAGATTTTAAAAAATAAAGGTTTTACTAAAGAAGTATTTAGCACTGTTAATTGAATTTAAAAGCCACAATATTTTTTAAACATAACCAAATAAAAACATATACGAAAAAATATAAATTAAATATGATTAAAGTAGCAAAGTTAACTCTAACTCTAAATCTAAATCCCATATATCATTAAGACAATGATACACTAACTCTACCACATAAAGCAAAATGATAGCAGGCAGTAATTTTAAAATTATGCCTATTTAAAACATTCGCCTAACAAAGAAAAAAATATAAAAAAATTTTCCTTCACTGCCTCACATTAAAATCTCAATTTTCTAAATCAACTATCACTTGCTATATTATCCCTCTGTAATATAATAATCAGATTTGTCTAAAAGGTAGTTTAAAATCTTTTGTGTAAAAACTTGAAGTGAGAAAAAAAGAGGGTGTATTCTCCATTATGCTAAGCAGTAAAAAACTGACTAAATTAACCCAAACAGATTTATGGGAAGAATGCAAGAGTTTTGATGATTTTTAGCAAAAGGAGGAAGAGGCAGTAAAAGAATTCAGAAGGATGCTGAGGATAAGGGGCATAAAGTATAAAAGCGGCATAATCCCTCTATACAAGCAAAGGGTTAAAGAAGTAGATGCTGCACTGATGAAGGTATTTTTATATGGAGCATCAACAAGGCATACAGCAAAGGCTGTAAAGCCCATATTAGGCAAGGATGTAAGCCCACAGACAGTATCCA
>JAOAHE010000014.1 GCA_026415415.1 Thermodesulfovibrionales bacterium
GGCAAGTGCTACAGTAACTACAGATATAAATGGAGACTACAGATTCATAGGACTTTCAAATGGCAACTATACAGTAACGCCATCTCTTAGTGGGTATAACTTTACACCCCCAAACAGGGCAATGACGATAAATAACAGCAATGTAAGTGGGGTAGATTTTACAGCTGAATTAGCAGGTGGACCTAACCAATATATTATAAGTGGCAAGGTTGTAAATGCAGTAGGTAATCCAGTAAGTGGAGTAAATGTGACTCTAAGTAGTAGTAGTGGTGGTAGTAGTGTAGTAAGTGTAACGAACAGTTTAGGAGAGTATATATTTAATGGGGTAAGCAGTGGTAACTACAGGGTAACGCCTACTAAAGCTGGCTTAAGGTTTGAACCTGCGTATAGGGATATAAGTGTAACGAATGCTGATGTAGTAGGATTAAACTTCAAAGCACTTAGGATGAGATAGACAGAAGAAAGTAGCTATAAAAAGGGCAAAAAACCTGCACATTATAGGTGCAGGTTTTTTATTGTCTTTTTATTAAACAATTTTATAGTTACAAAAATTAATATAGGTTAGTGCTTATAAGTAATATATAATCCCACCTAAACTCTCCTTTAAACTAAGGGAAGGGAAAAATCATAGGAAGGAAACTTCATATCCCTTCTCTTAGGTAAAAGGTTAAAGTGAAGACTAACCCCCATATTAGCTTAGAGGGGGAAGGGGAGTTAGAAGCATTGATATAGTAGAGATAAAATTTTAGAGGCAGAGAATAGGTTGACAAAACTTTCAATTTTTTATTAACTTAAAAGGCTTTTATCTTTATCAGATTAATACTTAATAGGTGGTAGTAATGAAAACGAAGTTCGCAAAGAAAGAAGATATAGACCAAAAGTGGTATATTGTTGATGCTAAAGATCAAATCCTTGGAAGATTAGCAACACGTATTGCTCTCTATCTAAGAGGCAAACATAAGCCCTTTTTTACCCCTAACGTTGATACAGGTGATTTTATTATAGTTATTAATGCTGACAAGGTTAAGGTTACAGGCAAAAAACTTGATAACAAGATTTACTATTATCACACAGGCTATGTCGGAAATCTTAAATCTATTTCATTAAGACATAGGATGCAAAAAGAGCCAGAAAAAGTTATCACAGACGCGGTATGGGGTATGTTACCAAAAAATAGGTTAGGTAGAGCAATGCTAAAAAAACTCAGGGTGTACAAAGGCAGTGAACATCCCCATTCTGCTCAAAAACCTGAGATCTTACAATTAACCAAATAAGGAGTGTTTTATTTTATGCCTTCTATAGAATATCAAGCAACAGGTAGAAGAAAAAGGGCAATCGCCCAAGTAGTTTTATCTAAAGGTGAGGGTAAGATAATAGTTAATGGCAAAGACTTAGAATCTTATTTTCCTCGTGAAACCCTTAGAATGATAATTAAACAACCCCTTCAAGTAACAGGCATGATAGACAAATTTGATATCAAAGCTAAGGTCATAGGAGGAGGTATTAGCGGTCAAGCAGGTGCTTTGCGACATGGTATATCAAGAGCACTTCTTAAGTTTGATAATGATCTAAGGCCTAAACTTAAAAAAGAAGGTTTTCTCACCAGAGATCCAAGAGAGGTAGAAAGAAAAAAATACGGTCAAAAAGGCGCAAGAAAAAGATTCCAATTCTCAAAGAGATAATTGGAAAAATTCGACTCTTCCTATGGGTAAGCAATCTTATGTTTACCCATAATTTAATTAAATTAAAGCATAAAGGTTTTTATTATGATAAAAGTAGCTATATGTGGTGCCAGTGGATATACAGGCGCTGAGTTACTGAGAATTCTTCATCTGCATCCTGAAGTAGAGATTACAGCCGTTACTTCGGAAAAATCAATAGGGCAAAAAGTAAGTGATGTGTTCCCCCATTTATCTAATTTTAATGATTTAAAATATGAACCCTTAAATAAATTATCACTTCTACCCAAGGCAGACCTATTTTTTATGGCTCTTCCTCACGCAGCATCTCAAGAGGCTGTCTCTTTTTTCTATAACCACGGTAAGAAAGTAATTGATCTCTCAGCAGATTATCGTTTATCAAACCCTATCACTTATGAGCAATGGTATAAAACACCACATCGCTACCTTGAAATACTCAAAAACGCTGTATATGGATTACCAGAAATCTACAGGGAAAAGATAAAAAAAGCAAATCTTATAGCAAATCCAGGCTGTTATCCAACTTCAGTTATCATAGCTGTCTATCCAGCTATAAAAGAAGGCTTGATAGAACCAGATACGATAATAATTGATTCTAAATCTGGGACAACTGGTGCAGGAAGAAAGTCAACTCTTGATTTTTCATATTGTGAAGTTAACGAAGGGTTTAAAGCTTATGGGATCGGCATTCATAGACATACACCTGAAATTGAGCAAGAATTATCCCTTATAGCAAAAAAAGATCTTACAGTAAATTTTACCCCTCATCTTCTGCCAATTGACAGAGGTATTTTATCAACTATATACACAAAACTAACTAAAAAGGTAGATACAGCTGATATTATTGAAGTTTACAGAGAAAAGTTTCTCAGAGAGCCTTTCGTGAGGGTTTTAGAGGAAGGTTTTTTCCCTAATACTAAAAATGTAAGAGGCTCAAATTTCTGCCATATAGGACTAAAAGTGGTTAAAAGAACAAACTCTCTAATTATAGTCTCAGCTATTGATAATCTCGTAAAAGGAGCCTCAGGTCAAGCTATCCAAAATATGAATATTATGATGGGTTTTGAAGAGACAACTTCTCTAAAGTCTTTGGCTATATTCCCCTAAAGTTTTTTCTTTACCGTCTCTCTTATTAATGCCTGTCCGATAACATTCCTCTGTATTTGGTTTGTGCCTTCATAAATCTGCAATATTTTTGCATCCCTCATCATTTTCTCGACTGGGTACTCTCTCATATAACCAGCCCCACCAAGAATCTGAACAGCATCAGTTGTAACCTTCATGCACATATCAGTAGCAAATGTTTTAGCCATAGCTGATTCCTTTGAAACATCTTTTGCCCCACTATCGATGTATCTTGCTACTGCATACACAAGAGCTCTTGCAGCTTCTATTTGGATTGCCATATCTGCAAGCATATGTTGAACTGCCTGAAAGCTTATGATTGGATGACCAAACTGGTGTCTTTGTTTTGCAAATGCTAAAGCTTCTTCAAAGGCACCTTGGGCTACGCCAACTCCTTGAGCACCAACGCCGGCTCGAGCTTTATCCAAAGTTTTCATTGCTATCAAAAAACCTTTTCCTTCCCCTCCAATAATGTTTTCCTTTGGTATTCTACAATTATCAAATATTAACTCACATGTTGTTGAAGCTCGTATACCCATCTTTTTTTCTTTCTTACCAAAAGAAAAACCCTTTGTTCCCTTCTCTACTATAAAAGCTGATGCTCCTCTTGGACCTTTAGTTTTATTAGTAAGTGCAATTATAGTATAAATGTCAGCCTCACCACCGTTAGTTATCCATTGTTTCGTACCATTTATTACATATTCATCGCCATCTAATACGGCTGTTGTCTGTATTCCTCCTGCATCACTACCAGCATTTGCCTCTGTTAAACCGAAGGCAACTAAATTTTTACCAGTTGCAATATTAGGAAGATATTTTTTTTTCTGCTCCTCACTACCAAAAAGAAGAATTGGATAAGTACCAAGTGCATTAGCAGCATAAGAAGTAGATACAGCAAGGCATGCTCTTGAGAGTTCTTCTATAGCTATACATAAATCAAGACTACCTTTACCAAGACCGCCATACTCCTCTGGTATATAAATACCAAGCATATCGGACTGACCAAGAATTTTCATTATTTCTCTTGGAAATTCCTCTTTTTCATCTAACGCAGCCCTGACAGGCATGATTTTCTCTTCAGCTATTTGCCTTGCCATTTCCTTTATCATCATTTGTTCTTCAGTCAAAAAGTAATCCATTTGCATTCCTCCTAAACTTTCACTTAGATTTTAACCACTAATATCTATATCAGCTATTAAAAGAGAGGGAGACCCAAGATTACCATAGAACCTTAAATCATCACCTATCACGACTATTTTTTTAAAGAGATCTATAATATTGCCAGAGATAATTGCCTCTTTTACTGGTTGCTTTAACTCTCCATTTTCTATATACAGGCCTGAAATACCTACAGAAAATTCACCAGAAATCGGGTTTGCTGTATGCATCCCCATAGTCTCTAATACATATACCCCTTTATCTACAATTTTTAACATGTTATTGAAACTTATTACATCATTTTGCTTAGAAGATTCAATATATAAATTAGAAGGTGATACAGAGGGTACATTGCTAAATCTACCTCTTATAGCGTTTCCTGTGGATGATTTTTTATCTTTTTTAGCAGTATATGTATTATACAAAAAAGAACGAAGAAGTCCATTTTCAATCAATACCTTATTTTTCATTGGTACCCCTTCATCATCAAAGGGCTTACTACCAAGCTTACGGTCTAAGATACCATTATCTATAATATTAACTTTTTCGCTTGTAACCTTTTCACCTATCTTATTTGCAAACATTGATTTACCCTTCTGTACAGACTCAGCAGACAAAGCTATAGAAAGTAATCCCAAAAAATCCACTGCTATAGCACTATCAAGTAAAACAAAGCCTTTTGTTGATGCTATTTTTTTTGAGTTTAAAAGAGCAAGAGCTCGTAAAGCAGCTTCCTTTCCTGTATTAGCAAAATCAATTTCCTCTAAAAACCTACTACCACTGAAAAACCAACCAATCTGACTATCACCAAAGTCCTCGGCAATTGCCATTATTTGGGATGAACATCCAGTTGATGAATAATCACAAATTATACCCTGGGAATTGCATATAAAAGTATCTGAAAACGCAAAGCTAGCTGAAGCTTTACGCGTTTTTTTAATCTTATCACTTATATTAAAAGCTGCTCCTTCCATCTCTAACACTTTTGAAATAGCCTCTTCCTTAGAGATTGACGCTATCTTTCTATCATAAATCTCAACAACAGAGGGCTTTTCAAAGGAAGGCAAACCATTATGCTCATCTTTTTCTGTATATTTTGAGATCTCCAAAGCCTCTCTTAATACCTTTTCAGCCTCTGATAGATCAGTTGAATAAGAAAATCCTAATTTGCTATCTTTAAATACTCTGAAAGAGTAACCCTTAGTTATTGATGTCTCAATACTTTCAACCTTTTGATCTTTAACCTCAATGGTAAGATTATTCACTACTCTCAAAAAGAACTCAACTTCCTGAGCTCCTTCTGATAACGCTTTCTCAATTAAATATGATGCAAAGGTATAATCAATCAATAGTTTACCCCAAATTAGTCTTCATAATAAGTTGCGGAAGCCGTATCAGACTCCCATACAGAAACAGATGATAATTTTAAGAAATCATATTCACTCAATTTTTCCTTTAAAGATTCAAATATCCATTTAGCTATATTCTCTGATGAGGGATTTATCTCTGTAAAGGGATACACATTATTTAAAACCTTATGATCAAGTTGAGATAATATTTGATGAGTCATACTTTTTAACTCATGGAAATCAACTACAAGATCGACATCATTCAATTTATCAGAGGTAACACATACTTGCACTTTCCAATTATGACCGTGCAAGTTCTCACATTTACCTTTATATCCTCTCAACTGATGTGCTGATGAGAAATTTGATTCTATAGTTAATTTATACATACTTTAACCTCACAATTTATATTTCCTCTAAGATAGTGATATAAGGTAGATTTCTAAAATTGTTGTTGAAATCTAACCCATAACCTACTACAAAAAAATTAGGAATCTCAAATCCTACATAATCTAAAGGAACATCTACTATTCTTCTTTCCTTTTTATCAAGTAAAACACAAGTCTTTAAACTTCTTGGGCATTTAGATAACAATAAATCCCTTACATAGTTTAAAGAAACTCCTGTATCAATAATATCATCAATCAGTAAAACATCCTTGTCTTTTATCTCATCAGTACTTATAAATTTAATAACTACATTTCCAGATGAAACAGTTCCCGAGTAACTGCTTACAGATATAAATTCAATATAAACTGGAACCCTTAATGCCCTTACTAAATCAGCAAAAAAAATAAAAGAACCTTTTAACATACCCATCGCCAAGATCTTTTTACCTTCATAATCTTTGGATATCTTTTCAGCTAAATCTAAAACCTTATTATGAATAACTGTAGCCGACAACAATGGTTTTTCTGAGAGTTTCATCTTAATTTGCCATAAGAAACATATACTTATATAATGTAAAACCTATATATTTTACATTTTTCTGTAATTTTTTGCTTATACAAAATATATAAAAGTTTAAATCCTTTAATTTTCTTTAGAGTTTTTACTTATAAAGTAAGCTTCAATAGTTTTTTTAGCTATAGGTGCTGCAACAGCACCACCGCCACCACCATGTTCTACTAAAACTGATATTGCGATCTCAGGATTCTCCAACGGTGCATATGCAACAAACCATGCATGATCGATGTATTGCTCACCTGATACCTTTTTACCCTTTCCTACGACTTGAGCAGTCCCTGTCTTACCGGCAATTTTAACTATGGTGGATTTTGAACTCTGAGCAGTGCCATTTGGCTCATTCACAACGCCATAAAGGGCGTTCTTAACTATTTCTATTGTTTGTGTTTTTAAATCAATCCTACCAACAGGCTCATAACCGCCTATCATAAAAGTTGGTTTATATAAATAACCACCATTTGCAAAAGTAGCAACCAGAACAGCAGCTTGTATGGGTGTAACACTTATAAAGCCTTGTCCGATAGAAGATATAAAAGTATCACCAAGATACCATGGAAGTTTAATCTTTTCTTTTTTCCACTCAGCATTAGGGATTAAACCTTTCTTCTCTTTCAAAGGTGTCATGTCTATACCTGTCTCAGTGCCAAGTCCGAAAAGCTTAGAATAATGATGAATTTTATCTATTCCTAATCTTTTGCCTAACTCATAAAAATAAACATCGCATGACTCTACAATAGCTTTATGCATGTCTACACTGCCATGGCCTCCTTTTTTCCAACACCCAAATGTCCATTTACCATAGTTCAAACCACCGCTACAGTTAATCTTACTGTTAGGGTCAATAATCCCCTCTTCTAAAGCTGCAACTGCTGTTACTATTTTAAAAATAGAACCAGGTGGATACTGACTCTGAATCGCTCTGTTTAACATTGGTTTTCTTTTATCTTCCATAATCTTAACCCACTGAGACATGTCTATACCCTTTGAGAAAACATTAGGATCAAAAGAAGGCAGGCTAACCATAGCTAATATCTCACCTGTGGTGGGTTTTAGAGCTACTAAAGAACCTCTCTTATCAGCAAATGCTTCTTCTGCTGCTTTTTGGACATTTATATCTATGCTTAGTTTAATATCTTTACCCATGATAGCACTTATTTCTTGTAACTTTTTTAATTCCCGTCCTAAAGCATCTACCTCTATTATTCGTTCCCCAGCAACTCCTCTTAACTCTCTATCAAATATTCTCTCTACTCCCCATTGCCCAGTAAAAGCATCAGGTGGCATCTGTCTTAGATCGGGATCTCTCAATTGTAATGGATTAATTTTACCTAAATAACCTATAACATGAGCAGCCAACTTACCATATAAGTATTCTCTGGAAACATCTGTGTCAATAAAGACACCAGGAAAATCAGAGATTCGAGACTCAATCCTCGCAATTTCAACAAAACTAAGACCTTGCTTTAACTTTACAGGTATGAATGGACTGTTATGTCTGCTTAGTTTTTGCTCTATTTCTTTCACATCCATATTCAAAAGTTTAGATAAAGCATATACATCTGGATAGTTTTTTTTATCAAAGATTAAGGAGACACTGTAGAAGGGAATATTTTTTACAAGTGGAATCCCATTTCTATCGTAAATTACACCCCTTGGAGCAGGCATTTTTATGACTCTTAACCTATTATCCTCAGACATTCTTTTATATTTATCTCCTTCAAGTATCTGGAGCTGAAAAAGGCGAAAAAGAACAATAAGCATTAAAAATAAAACCAAGTAAATTCCTATATTGACTTTTTTGATTGTCATTACTCACTCATATCTATAGGTTTAATAAACAAGCCAAATGGGGAATTAATAAATGTTTGAATTATTATGAATTCTAAAATAGAGATAAAATTAAAACTCAAATCAGTAAAAATAATTCTCACTAGTACATTAACTATTTCACTAAATATAGTAAAAAAAGAAATTAGAACTACACCAATTAAAGGTGACCATCTGAAGAAAACATCAGAAAATAAAATAGCCCCTATGAAACCTACAAGACCAAGGCTTAAAAAAGACGAACCGATGAAAGAACTCATAACTAAGTCTTCTATCAAGCCAACCAAAGCACCAAATATTGTACTTCTTGTTTCATAGCTAAATCTGCCGATAAAACCATCAACTTGCTTTTTCTTATCAGTTTTCAATATATATGCATAAACTACCACAACTGTCAAACATAATGGATAACCAAAGATAGCGATCTTAAACTGAAGTACTAAAGCAAGAAAAATTAAAAAGGACCATTTAAAATAAATCCAGATCTTACTATCTTGTGAGCTTCTTATAGCTGCAAATCTTTTTTTAATTTTGCTGACCTCTATATAAGATTAGTTTCTTTTAGCTTTACCCTGACCTTGGTTTGTTATATTGCCATATGTATCTAAAATTATTACATCTTCAATCTTAGAATCCTGTTGATAAGGTAAAAGTTCAATATAGTGATAAAAATCCTTCCTTTCTACGCCTATATAACTTACAACACCTACAGGTATCCCCGGTGGAAAGATACCATCAAGCCCCGAAGTTATAACAGCCTCTCCCTTTTGAACAGTCTCCTCGGGTGATATATACTTAATCAAGCAATAATTTCTACCTGTTCCTACTACTACTCCTTCATGCCGACTAAGCTGCAACCTAACAGCTACTGAAAAGTTAGGGTCTTTAAGAAGTAAAACTTCCGAAAAATTACTCCTTACCCGATAAATCTTCCCCACTAATCCTAAATCAGTTATAACAGGCATATCTTTTTTTACGCCTTCATCACTTCCTTTGTCTATAATCAAAGTGTGCTTAAATCTATCGTATCCTTTAGCTATAGGTTTTGCCATTGTATAGAAATTCAATCCGTAATCTCTTAAACTAAGAATTTTTTTTAACCTCTGTTTCTCCAAAATTATTTCATAAAACAGATGCCTTTCAGCTTTTAATTCTATATTTTCTTTCTTTAATCTTTCATTTTCCTCTATGACATTAAACATAAGTTTTATTTTTTCAGAGATAGAAGAACTGAGCATGCTTATTAAATCAAAGGGATACAAAAAAAACTTAAAGTTCTCTGAAACATCTTTTAGCCCTTTATAAGGAAACACAAAAATACTTAAAACAATTAAAAAAAGTAGTATTAAAAACCTCTTTTTTGTTCGCATTTTTATTTATTGACAATTAGGATAACTAAGAGAAAACCTATCAACAACAAATAATATGTCCTTTTAGCTAAAATAAGTTAGATAAACTTCCCTCTCAAGCACATAAAGGCATAAATGAAATTAAAGATATATTTTTCATTTTTAAAGTGCATTTTAAAAAAGAGGCGGATCAGTATTAAGATAAAGTCTAAACGCTGGAGGAGACAACATATGGTTTTTTACCAACATCTTATACCTTTAACCTTTTTTCTATGATAAATTAAGTGATTTAATTCTAGTGGAAAGATAAAAGACATTAACTATTTATTAAGTAAGACTATTAATTAGTGGCAAGAGCTACTCTTTTAAGCAAATCTAATCTATCCAGCATACTTCCACAACCCCTAACTACAGCTGTAAGAGGGTCATCTGGTAATACAACTGGCACCCCTGTATGTTCCTTAATTAAAATATCTAAGCCTTTTAACAAAGCACCACCACCTGCGAGAACTATTCCTCGGTCAACAATATCAGCTCCAAGCTCAGGTGGCGTATTCTCTAAGGTAACCTTTATAGTATCAAGAATAATATTTACACTCTCCTGCAAAGCTTCTCTGATTTCTGAATCTACTACCCTTATAGCCTTTGGGATACCAGAGATAAGATCTCGCCCTTTGACTTCCATAGAGGCTCCATTATTTACAGGATAAGCTGAGCCAATCTCTATTTTGATCTTCTCTGCAGTTCTTTCGCCTATCATTAAGTTATATTTCCTTTTAATATAAGCCATTATAGCTTCATCCATCTTATCCCCCCCTACCCTAACTGCCTTACTATATACAATACCATCTATAGATATAACAGCCACATCTGTCGTGCCACCACCTATATCTACTATCATATTTCCAGAAGGTTCACCTACGGGTAAACCAACACCTAATGCCGCGGCCATAGGTTCCTCAATAAGATATACCTCTCTGGCTCCAGATGCAGTAGCTGCATCCTTTACAGCCCTTTGTTCAACTTGAGTAATCCCAGAAGGAACCCCAATGATAACCCGTGGTGAGACAAAACTGCGTCTGTTGTGTGCTTTCTTTATGAAATATTTAAGCATCTCCTCGGTTGCATCAAAATCTGCAATTACCCCGTCCTTCATAGGCCTAATACTGATAATATTAGAAGGAGTTTTACCTAACATCTCTTTTGCCTCAATCCCTACAGCTACTGGTTTTTTATTGTCTTTACGGATAACCACTACTGAAGGTTCATTACAGATGATGCCTTTTCCTTTTACATAAACAAGAGTATTAGCAGTACCAAGATCTATAGCAAGATCATTAGAAAAAGTTCCTAATAATTTATGAATAAACACTTTATCCTCCGTTTCATAAGTTGGGTGTTTAGTTATAGTAATTTTAAAGTAAAAATTTTGATAGAGAAAACAGCTTTTAAATAGATTATCAAAGGGATATGCTTTTTTTCAAGAAAGCAAAGATACTACCTAAAACCCTTAGGTTATATATGAATTAACTTAATTTAGCTAAATTTTTAAATTGAAATTCAAAATAATTATTTACTTATGGCATTTATCACAATCAGAGGATGAAAAGGCACTTTTGCCATCATGGCATTTTCCACAATATTTTCCTTTATACATCTCGTCCATTGTCATTCTTTTTGAAAATTTCTTCATTTGCCATATTTTATCATGGCAGTCGTTACAAGAAAAAGCTGAGGTGTGGAAATCATGGCTAAACTCAACCTGTCCAATACCCTTTGGTTTATACACTATAGAAGTTTTAGGAGCAGGTATCTCATCATGACAATTTTTACAAGATGACCATGAAAAGGCTTTTTTACCATTATGGCAATCAAAGCATAACCTCCCTTTTATGTGATCATCATAAGTGAACTTAGTAGAACCTTTTTTCATTTGGAAAAGTTTATTATGGCAGTCCTTACAGGAAACAAGAGAGGCATGGGTATCATGACTAAATTTAACAGCTGAAGCACCTCTTCCAAATAATATAGGAGTCTTAGGTATCATGCTTTCTTCTGTTAAATGGCAAGCTTTGCAGTTTTCATTAGCTGGTGCCTTAGAAGGACTAATTTTATCATGACAATCAAAGCAGGTTTGCATTTTAGTTTTATTAACTGGCTGACCACCATGTACCACCCCTAAATGACAATCCACACAATTTATTCCCTTTTCTTGATGCTTTGAATGTTTTGGATCAATTGAGGCGCCTTGCCTTAATCCTTCAGTTAATATATCAGTCAACCCTTTTGAATGTCTAAACTCTGGATTCTTTACATTATCTACCATACGCATTGTAAATACAATCTTCATTAACCTTTCTTTTCTAATTTTTTGATTATAAGAGTCAGAATGACAAAATAGGCATGTCTCACTTGGTACTAACTTAGCAGCATACTTGGTGTCCTCAGTTGATCTTCTTAAAATCTCAAGCTTATATTCAGGCGTCTTAAAAAACTCTCCATACACATCCCGTAGCCCACCCATTTTTGCCTTCATATAACCAAAAAAGCCTATCTTCCCATGACAATCAAGACATTCAACACCAGCTTTTGCATGAGCTGTCATCTGCCATGTATAAACCTCCCCTAATAACCCAGCACGATTTTCAGGATGGCAATTTTTGCAAAACTTAGGTGAACTGGTATAATGTAATGCCTCTACACTTATAAAAGTATATATAGCTATTAATACAAATATAATAAAGATCGTTAATTTAAGATTGTTTTTAACAAAATTTTTAATTTTTTGTTGAATCTTTATAAGCTTTCCCATTTTAATACGATCCTTGTTAGTTATTCATAGAGATTTTTAAGAAAAAAGCCTAATATCAATTAATTTATAACTCGCTACTGCTAACTCTTATGAAAGATTATCAAAGAATTTTTTTTCTATATGTTTAGAAAAGAATGATTTTTAAAATTTATTCATTAATAAAATTCATATTTTTCACTTATATTTAACTGTTATTTATATGAAAATTTTAATATTGTCTTTTAAAAGTAAGAAATTATACAATAGTTATAAAAAATTAGCAATAATTTTATTTATGGAAACTTGTTAGTTTACAAGGTAAAAGTTTGAAAAAAGTAATAGCTATAGATGGTCCATCAGGGGCAGGGAAAAGTACTGTTTCTAAGATGCTTGCCAATAAATTGGGATTTCAATACCTTGATACAGGAGCCCTTTATAGAACGGTTGCTCTTTACCTCAAAGAAAATGGCCTTAACGAAAAAAGTTCTGATGAGGAAATTTATTCAGCTCTAAATCATATAATAATTTCCATCTCAAATGGGAAAATCAATATAGTTGATCAAAAAGGTTTTCCACTCCCATACCTAATAGATGGTATTTCTGAAAAAATTAGAACTACAGAAATTGGACACTATGCATCTTTTTTTTCAAGCAAAAAAGTAGTAAGAGATTTTCTTTTAAATGTTCAGCGCGAAAGTGCTCTTTTAAATAACATTGTAGCAGAAGGCAGAGATATGACAACCGTTGTTTTCCCTAATGCATGGCTAAAACTGTATTTAGATGCAACGGAGAACGAAAGGGCAACAAGAAGATACAAACAGCTAAGATCCTTAGGGATTAATGTTACAATGGCGGAAGCCATACAGGATGTCAGAGACAGAGACTTAAGAGATAGCAAAAGAGAGATAGCACCTCTAAAAAAAGCAGAAGATGCTATATATATAGATACTACCGAAAGAAATCCAGAAGATATCATAGAGCAAATAATGAAAATTATTGATAATAAAGAGAAATCTTTATTGCCTTCGGGTGAGCCATTAAAAAGTGAAGTTTAGTTAAAGTAATTCCTATAAGCTTGTTTCACTTTATCAAATAAAATTTCTTTTTAATTATATTTTTTTATTTATCTATAAAAAAAACAAACTACTAACCTAAATTGCAATAGAGCAGAATAATGCTTATAATTAGACTTATAACTTAAAATTAAAGTTTAAATTTGATAATACTTTATAATTAAAATGACAAACCTTAAGATCATAAAAGCTAAAAGAGCAGGCTTTTGCTTTGGGGTAAAAAGAGCTGTAGAGTTAGCCTTTAAATCAGCCAAAAAAAGTAAAGGAGTATATACCTTAGGACCCTTAATTCACAACCCCCAAGTAATAGAAAAATTAAGTTCTGAAGGTGTTCATCCTACAGAAAATATAGATGATAAAAACATAAATACCCTTATAATAAGGACGCATGGCATACCACTTCAGTTACACGAGATGCTTAAAAAGAAAAGCTTTACCATTATAGATGCAACATGCCCTTTTGTAAAAAAAGCACAACAATATGCTAAACTTTTATCTTCAGAGGGCTATCAAGTTATAATTTTTGGAGATGAAAAACATCCCGAGGTAATAGGTTTAATCAGTTATTCTGGAGATGATACTATTGTATTGAACTCAAACTCTAATATCATAAAACTAAAAAAGAAGAGAGTTGGGGTAATAGTTCAAACAACACAGCCAGCTAATCTCTTCAGAGAATTTATCAGTAAATTAGTTAAAGATGTTAAAGAACTGAAAGTTTTCAATACCATTTGCAACTCAACAGCTCTAAGACTAAATGAAACAAAAAACATAGCCCAAAAGGTAGATTTGATGATTGTAGCTGGAGGTAAAAATAGTGCAAATACCACTCAACTTGCAACTTTTTGTAGGTTATCAGTACCAACTTATCATGTTGAGACTGCTGAGGAAATCCAAAACGATTGGTTTAAACAGGTATCAACCGTTGGTATCACTGCGGGGGCTTCTACACCAGAGTGGATAATCAATGAAATAGAAGAAAGAATTAGATATATAGGAGGAAATGGAGATAATGGATACCCACGTTAAGGTGGATGAAACTAAGGATATTGAAAGTCTTTACAATGAATCCCTTTTAAAAATAGAGAGAGGGAAAATAACCAAAGGAAAAGTGATAGCCATAAAAAACGATGGTGTAGTAATTGATATTGGTTATAAATCAGAGGGTTTTGTAGCAAGTAATGAGTTCACAGAAGAAGAAATATCAAATCTAAAAGAAGGTGACGATATAGAAGTTTTCATTGAAAGAATAGATGATGAAGAAGGAATTGTAATATCAAGACAAAAAGCAGCCAGAATTAGAGCATGGGAAAGGCTAAAAAATGCTTTTGAAAATAATATGCAAGTTGAAGGAACGGTAGTAGATAAGACCAAAGGAGGGCTTTTTGTCAATGTATTCGGAATAAAAGCTTTCCTCCCAGCGTCTCAAATTGATACTAAAATAGTTAGAAATTTTGATGCTTATATTGGTCAAAAAATCCCACTTATAATCCTCAAATTAAATCCTCCAAAAGGGATATTAGGAAATCTAACATCTGAGACATCCTTAGTTGTATCACGTAGACAGGTAATTGAAGAAGAAAAACAGAAAAGAAAAGAAGAAACTTTTAAGCTCTTACAGGAAGGTGCAATCATTAAAGGCACTGTAAAGAATATCACTGATTATGGTGTATTTGTTGATATAGGCGGCATTGATGCCCTTTTACATATATCAGATATCTCTTGGAGAAAGGTAAATCACCCATCAGAATTTTTCTCTATAGGTGAGGAAAAAGAGTTTGTAGTTTTAAAATTTGATAAAGAGACTGAGAAAGTAACTTTAGGCTATAAACAAAAAACCTCTGATCCTTGGCTTACAGTTGAGGAAAAATATAAGCCTGGAATGATCGTTAAAGGTAAAGTAGTAAACATAACTGATTATGGTTTTTTTGTAGAAGTTGAAGAAGGACTCGAAGGGTTAGTGCATATCTCTGAGCTTGACTGGGTTTCCAAACCAAAACATCCTTCAAAATACGTATCTATAGGTAGTGAGATTGAAGTAGCTATTATCAATGTAAAAAAAGATGAGAGGCGGCTATCTCTTAGTTTAAAGCAACTTAAGCCAAAGCCTTGGCAATTAGTAGCAGAAAAATATAAACCTGGAGATAAAGTTACAGGTAAAGTCAAGACATTAACAGACTTTGGTGCATTTATAAGATTGCCAGAAGGGGTAGACGGCTTAGTTCATATATCAGATATCTCATGGACAAAACACATAACGCATCCTTCAGAGGTTTTAAAAAGAAATCAAAAAGTAGAGGCTAAGGTATTAAATATAGACCCAGATAAAGAAAGAATGGCTTTAGGTATTAAACAACTTCAGCCGGACCCTTGGGTTAACGAAATCCCTGAGAAGTTTAAGCTGGGTGAAGAATTTACTGCAAAAATCCTTAAAAAGACAGATTTTGGTTTATTCGTAGAGTTACCTGGAAATGTAGAAGGACTGGTCTATTCATCAGAGATTGACAACTCAAAAGAAATTGTAGAAGGTGGCGAGATACAGGTTAGAATTATTAAAGTAAACTTAGAAGATAGAAAAATAGGACTTAGTATGAAAAATATCAAAAAGGCTTAGAAATGAAAAAAACTACCCTTTTTTTTGTCATCTTCTTTACCTCTCTTATCATTATTAGTGCTATATTTACAGCATTTTTAAAAGAAATGCCAAAAGACAATAAAATAGCCTTAGTAAAAGTTGAAGGAGCTATAATTGACGCCAAACCTATAGTTGAAGAAATAAAAGGGTATGTAAAAGATAGATCTATAAAAGCAATACTATTAAGAATAAATAGCCCAGGTGGAGGAGTAACTCCATCACAGGAGATTTTTGCTGAGGTCAAAAGAGCTGCTTCAGTGAAAAACGTGGTAGTTTCCATGGGAGCCATAGCAGCATCTGGAGGATACTATATAGCAGCACCAGCTACAAAAATAATAGCAAACCCAGGGACAATAACAGGCTCTATAGGGGTAATTATAGAAATACCAAACTTAAAAGAACTGATGGATAAAATAGGGATCAAAACCGAAGTTATTAAAAGTGGAAAACATAAGGATATGGCTTCTGTCTTTAGAGGCATAGGTAAAGATGAAAGGGAGATATTACAGAGCCTAATAAACGACGTTCATGAGCAGTTTATTCATGATGTTGTTGAAAGTCGAAAAATCCCAAAAGAAAACATCTATAAAATAGCAGATGCAAAAGTCTTCTCAGGCCGCCAAGCTTTAGCAATAGGATTAGTAGATGAGTTAGGTGACTTACAGCATGCAATAAAGGTTGCTGCAAGTCTCTCAGGCATAGAGGGTGAACCAGAAATAGTTACAAAGAAGAAAAAACCCCCTTTACTTGAGTTACTGGAAGGAGAGTCAAATCTAACCGACTTCTTGCAAAGGTTACTTCCTCCCTTAGAACTCAAATATAAGTTTGTACCTGATGGAGGGATTCAGTAATGACAAAATCAATCCTTGCAGACAAAATCGCTGAAAAGATGAAAGATTTAACAAAAAAGCAGATAACCATTATTATTGATAACGTATTCAACAGTATGAAAGAAGCCTTAAATAAAGGTGAAAAGATCGAGATAAGAGGATTTGGTATTTTCAAAGCTAAACAAAGAAAATCAAAATTAGCAAGAAATCCCAAAACAGGGCAAATTGTCCAAGTCTCAGACAGAAGAGCCATTCATTTCAAAGTAGGCAAAGAGCTTCATAAAGCCTTAAATGAGATTAAGGATTAAACTCTTATGTTTTACTAACTCGTTTAATGAATAGAAGGAGTTTTCTAAAAAGAGTTATTAAATCATTTTTCACTCTAATTACTTTTTGCATTTCAATATTTGTGATCTATCTTTATCCACCAAAAATTAAAGAGAAAAAAACTTTTCACATTTTTCTGTCAGACGAAGAAAATTTACATAAAATGGGAATCAAAAAATACAATTATTCTTTCAGCATCTCTAATAAAATCATAAATAGTTTCGTTTTTCTAAAAAAGACAGAAGATGAGATTGTAGTTTTCTCACCATATTGCACACATCTTGGGTGCTTGATTAAGTGGAACAGTATAAGCAATGAATTTATCTGCTCCTGTCACGGAGGCAAATTTGATAAAGATGGCAAAGTAATAGCAGGACCTCCACCTACACCTCTTGAGAGACTACCCTATCAAATTAAAAACGGTAAAATCTACATTGAGATTAAAACCTATGAGTAAGTTTTTTGATTGGTTAGATAAACAATTTAAAATCCGAAGCCCACATAAAAGATTCTTTCAAAGAACTATCCCTCCAAATATAAACTATACTTATTGTTTTGGTGGGATAGCCTTTACTTATTTTCTCTTATTAGCTATGTCAGGTTTACTCCTTACTATTTACTACATACCAACAGAAAAAGAAGCATACAATAGTGTTTTGTTGATTACTAATGAAGTACCCTTAGGCTGGGTCATAAGAGGTATACATAAATGGTCAGCATCCCTTTACATTACCTTTATTATTTTCCATGCTATTAGAGTCTTCCTATCAAGAGCTTATAAGCCACCAAGAGAGCTAAACTGGATGGTTGGTTCTTTAGCTTTTATAGCATCTATGGCTTCTGGCTTTACAGGTTATTTATTGCCTTGGGATCAAAAAGCTTACTGGGCAACAGAGGTAGGAACATCTATGATCTCAACTATTCCTATAGCTGGAAAATATATAGCTTATTTAGTACGTGGAGACTCTCATGTAAGTGCTAACACACTGCTGAGATTTTATGCTTTACATGTATTATATTTACCATTAATTACTATCTTTTTATTATGGGGGCACTTCCACATGATAAAAAGATTGGGTATAGCCTCAAAATACTAAGTAAAGTGAAAGGTGAACCTAAAAAATTTTATCCAGACTATCTCTCAGAAATAATAGTTGTTATTACTATTGCCATTGAGGTCTTACTGATCCTTGTATTTTTAATGCCACCAACTATAGGAAGACCCATAGATCTCTCAAAACCCTTCCAAGCTATTCCTGAATGGTACTTTTTGTGGCTTTATAAGTTAGTCAGTTACTTCCACGGGCCCTTTATCTTTGTTGGAACGGTGATAATTCCCCTAATTTTTATATTTATACTCATAGCCCTTCCGTTCTTTGATAGAAGAAGAGGTGGTAGACTAATAGCTTCACTATTAGGATCAATTCTACTTCTTAGTTTTGTCATGCTAACTTTAATTAGTATAATAGACCTTCAATAATAAAAGTACTTATTTCAAAGAAACTCTAAGACGATAAAAATTACACTTACAAATATAATTGAAAGAAATTTATAAACTTAAATTACAAAAATTAATTTTATTAATTACTTTTTAAAACATAAGGCACAAAAACCAATAAGTTTCGTGTCAATAAATAAAGAATCTTATAGTTTTACAAAAAATATAACATCTTAAAATTCCCCTTAAATAATAATTTAAGTACTTTTAAGCAAATTTAATGTTTTTCAGTAATCGCTAATATAATATATATATAGCTTTATAGTTATTTAATTTAAAGCCTGATAGAAAGGCTTGATTATTAAAATTAATTTTTGTATTCTTTATAAAAATGCTTAAAAACCTCAATAAAGTTAACTATTCTCCCTTATTAGTTACTATTACTGTAAGTATAATTTTTTTCTTTGTGATACAAAGTGAGGAGTCTGCTGGAATTTATGAAAAAATCCATGTCAATGTCTTAAAACAAGAAGTTACAACCAAAATAGTTTTTTCGGTTAGATCCAAAGAGGTATTGGAAAATACCACTGTGTCGCTTTCAGAAAAAAAAGTTATAAAAGTGAACTTTCCCAATCCATCAACTTTCACTATTGAAAAATCTGATAAAGAACACAGCTTACCATTAGGTGAAGGTTTTATAGAAATAACTTCTAATGTCAGAATGATGCCAGGGACAAACTTTTGTCTCATTCAAGTAGAAAATACAGAAAGCATAAAAACTTTCAAGTCTATTTCTGATTTAAAATTAATTATCGATATATTTCCAGAAAAACAAAAGATTAAAGCTGAACCGCTCAAAAAAATAACCCCTCAGCAGATTAATCAGTTTAAAAGATCTATCTCATCTATAGTAATAGACCCAGGTCATGGTGGCTATGATAGAGGAATTTACAATGATGAGTACCGTGAAAAAGATATCGTTCTTAATATAGGAAGAGAGATTGCTAAATCCTTAGCTGCTAAGGATAAGAAGGTATTTATTACAAGAAAAGTAGACCAGAGATTACCACTGAAAGAAAGAATTTCCATAGCAAACAGTAAGATGCCAGATTTATTCATAAGCTTACATCTATCTTTGTCTGAAGAGGGCTTTATTTATAGTTTTGATAATTCAAAGGATTACAATGAATCTAAAGCAAAAATAGCAAATGAAATTGCTATAAATATTGTTAATAATCTAAAAAAAGACTTAGAGATTGATATGAAACATGAAGAACTGCCATTACCACTTTTAATTTATACTAAATCCCCAGCGCTATTAATTGAACTACCCCATTTTAAAAAATTTTCTTACAAAGACAAAGAAAAAGAAAGATTATTAATTAATTCAATTATAAAAAGTTTTACTCTTAAAACGACAGAAAATTAAAATGCTGAAGCTAAAAAACCTAATTATTGTATTTTTAACCTTAGTTTTAGCTTTCTTAGCTGGATGGTTTACAACAAAATATTATTTAATTGATGATAAGTCCAACCAACCTCAATTTAGCGAAAAAAAAGAAACCTCTCAAAAAAACCTATCTGCATCAGGTCAAACAAAAATAGTTAAGATCTATATACCTGTCGATCACTCTATAGAAACAAAGGAAATTACTATAAATGCTGATTACCTAATTATAAATTTAGCTGAAGAGCTAATTAAAGAATTTTTAAAAGAGCTTAAATATGACACAAACAAAACCAAATTGCTTGGAGTATATAGAGATAGTCACAATAACTTTTATATAGACCTTTCTGATGATATAAGAAGATATTTCTTGGCTGATGCAAAATATGAGTATAATTTTTATCAGGCATTTGTTAAAACCATAACTGAGAACATTGATTCAGTTGGAGAGGTAAAACTCTTGGTAGAAGGTAAAGAAATTGAAAGCCTTGGAGGTCATTTCTTTACTTCATATAAAATAGGGCAGTAATAAAACCTTAGGAAGATGTCTTCCCCCCTTACTGGAATAGAGGGGAAGACAGATATGATTCAAGAAAGTCTTATTGAAGTTGAAAGTTTAAGCTCAGCAATATCTCTTTAGTTATTGACTAAAACTAATGTATCTTAAACCCTTTAGCAGTCTATTAAATATCATAATATAAGAAGAACTCATATGGATGAGGCCTTAATCTTAAAGCATCTACCTCTCTTGTTCTCTTATACTCTATCCAAGTTTCTATAGCGTCTGATGTGAAAACATCACCTTTCATCAAAAACTCATGATCTTCTTCCAGATAACCTAACGCCTCCTCAAGACTGCCTGGCATAGTTGGGACAGTAGCAAGCTCTTCGGGACCTAACTCATATATATCTTTGTCTAAGGGTTCACCAGGGTGTATCTTATTTTCAATCCCGTCTAACCCAGCCATTAGCATAGCAGAAAAAGCCAAATAAGCATTACAAGATGGGTCAGGGAATCTTACCTCTATTCTTTTGGCTTTAGGACTTGGCGAATAGGTTGGTATCCGTATAGCTGCAGAACGATTTCTGGCAGAATAGGCTAAGTTTACAGGTGCTTCAAAACCTGGTGTAAGTCTTTTATATGAATTGGTAGTGGGATTAGTAAGAGCAGCTAAAGCCTTAGCATGCTTAAGTATACCACCAATGTAATAAAGAGCTAACTCGCTTAATCCTGCGTAATCACTCCCTGCAAAAAGAGGCTTTCCATCTTTCCAGATACTTTGATGAGTATGCATCCCTGAGCCATTATCACCAAAAATAGGCTTAGGCATAAAAGTAACAGTCTTATTATAACGCCTTGCAACATTTTTAATTATATATTTAAATAGCATAAGCTTATCAGCCATTCTAACCAATGAGTCATATCTCATATCTATTTCTGCTTGTCCAGCAGTAGCAACCTCATGATGTTCTCTTTCTACATAGATGCCACACTTTTGCATTTCCACTACCATTTCTATTCTCATATTAACAAGACTGTCAGTTGGTGGCACTGGAAAGTACCCCTCTTTATGCCGAGGCTTATATCCCAGATTAGGATTTTCTACTCTACCTGAGTTCCAGATACCTTCTACCGAGTCGATGTAATAATAACCGCTATAAGAGTTCTGATCATACCGAATATCATCAAAGATAAA
The DNA here is from genome assembly GCA_026415415.1 of Thermodesulfovibrionales bacterium. Classification (GTDB taxonomy): domain Bacteria; phylum Nitrospirota; class Thermodesulfovibrionia; order Thermodesulfovibrionales; family Dissulfurispiraceae; genus DYHD01. The sequence goes on from JAOAHE010000014.1 coordinate 21,713, forward strand.
GAACTCTGCTTCAGGTCCCATATAAACTGTATCACCTATTCCGGTTGATTTTAAGTAAGCCTCTGCTTTTTGAGCTATATAACGTGGGTCTCTTGAATAAAATTCCTTTGTTATGGGATCAACAATATTGCATATTAAACTTATAGTGGGTTCTTTAATAAAAGGATCAATAAAAGCCGTTGTTGGGTCAGGTATAATTAGCATATCTGAGGTGTGAATCGCCTGCCACCCTCTTATAGAAGAACCATCAAATCCAAGACCTTCTTCAAAAACCTGCTCTGTCAATTCGGATATAGGCACAGAAAAATGCTGCCATATCCCAGGAAAATCAAGAAACTTAAAATTTGCCATTACCGCATTCTTTTCCCTTGCCATTTTTATTACATCTTTTGGTGTCATAAATCCTCCTAATCAATTTTTTTCTTAAATAAACAAGCTACTAAGCTTTAATTTAAACATAGTCTATATAGCTGTATCACCCCTTTCTCCTGTTCTTATGCGAATAACTTCATTTATATTTGAAACAAAAATCTTACCATCTCCAATTCTACCAGTCTTAGCACTTTTCTCTATTATATTGACAACCTTTGAGGCTAATTCATCAGAAGTTATTATCTCAATCTTAATTTTTGGTATAAAATCAACCACATACTCAGCCCCTCTGTAAAGCTCTGTATGTCCCTTTTGCCTGCCAAAACCTTTTACTTCTGTAATCGTCATCCCCTGAATCCCAATCTCTGTAAGAGCATCTTTTATCTCATCAAGTTTAAAAGGTTTTACTATTGCCTCTACCTTCTTCATAGCTTCTCCTTAATTTCAACCTAATATAAACTTTTATAACAATTAATGTGCCTGAACATAAAAGCTTTATTTAAGCCACATATTCTATTTATAAGAATTTTTTTTGCTAAAAAAATATGCATTACATGCTTAAAAAATGAGCACTAATTAAATTTAAGATTATACCTTATAATCAAAGATCTTCCCTTTTTCAACTGTCTATGCTTTTTGAAAAACATTGAAGTAATTTAGTATTTAGGCTTTATTTAAAAAAACTAATGACTGACAAAACAGAGATAACTTCTTAGGCTGAAATGAAAGGCTTTTTAACTGCTTTTTAACTTAAGAAATAAATCTTCCTCTATGGATAATTAAAACTACAAATTGTCCCAATAAACTCGGCTCTGAAGTATAATACTTGAAAAGAATCAACGAGATAATTTTAGGGGCTCAGATGGAAATAAAATTTAATAAAAAAAATTATCTGATAAATAAAGAAAAAATTCTCAATGAAATATTAAAAGTAAAAGGGTTAATGAGTCTATTGATGAAGAAAAGAAACACAGGTAAGAGCTGGACAAAGTACGAGTTAGCAAAAATTAAATATCATTTTAAAGCTATATCAAAATCCATCCCTTTTTTTATTGTCTTTCTTCTGCCAGGCGGCATGTTGTTACTAAGTATTCTCGCACTTTATCTGGATAGAAGAAAAAAGAAAAGAAGATCCTTTTAAACTAAGCTTAATTAACTATCTCTGTACCTACACCTTCCTTTGTAAAGATTTCCAAAAGTAAACAATGAGGTATCCTTCCATCAATTATATGTATTTTCCTTACACCCCTCCGTAAAGCTGAGATGCAAGACTGTACCTTAGGTAGCATTCCCCCACTTATTATTCCTTCATCTATCAATTGGTTGAGGGTTTCCTTATTTATTGAAGATATAACATTTCCAGTTTTATCTTTAATACCCGGCACATCTGTCAATATAATAAGCTTTTCAGCATTAATTGCTGAAGCTACTGCCGAAGCTACATAATCAGCATTAATATTATAGGTTTCTCCTTTTTCACCGAAACCAATAGGGGAGATAACAGGGATAAAACCTCCCTTCTGAAGAGTCTCTAATATCTGAGGATCTATATATTCAATATCACCTACATAACCTAAATCAATATAATCTTCATATCCCTTTGAGTCCATCGTTTTAATAATCTTTTTCTTAGCTTTGATAAGATAACCATCTTTACCACTTAAGCCTACAGCTTTTCCACCATGCTTATTTATCAAAGCAACAATTTCTTTGTTAATAAGTCCCCCTAAAACCATCTCAACAATATCCATAGTCTCTTTATCAGTTACCCTTTGTCCTTGAATGAAAATAGGTTCTTTGCCCAGTTTTTTCATGGTTTCAGAGATTTTAGGTCCACCACCATGAATAATAATAGGCATTATCCCAATAAAATTAAAAAGTACAATATCCTTAGCAAAAGTAGTCTTGAGACTATTATCTACTTGTGCTGCACCCCCGTACTTAATTACAAAAGTCTTCCCATAAAAGTTCCTTATAAAAGGTAAGGATTCAATTAATATATTTGCTTTTTCAACCAGACTTTCCATCTTTACTCCATTTCTTTTATCTTTAAATCAAAGTCTTTTAAAATCCCCACTTGTTCCGCCACTTTTCTCCAAAAGCATTATATTTGTTATCAACATTTCTTTATCTATTGCTTTACACATGTCATAAATTGTAAGTGCTGCAACGCTAACAGCAGTAAGTGCCTCCATCTCCACACCTGTCTGACCTACACATTTAACCGTCGCTTCAATATCAATCTTCTTTTCCTCATCAACTATTTTAAAATCTAAGGAAACTGAAGACAGATTTAAGTTATGGCATAAAGGTATTAATTCTGATACCTTTTTTGCTGCCATTATTCCAGCTACTCTTGATACTGATAAAACATCTCCCTTTTTAATCGCACCATCCTTGATTGCCTTTAAGGTTTGCTCTTTCATGTATATAGAGGCTTTTGCGATTGCCCTTCTTGAGGATATAGGTTTATCCCCAATATCAACCATAATAGCATTACCCTTATCATCAATATGGGTCAGCTTCATCTTACCTCCAAAAGGTCCTACAGTATATTATACTCTTTCATCAATTTCCAAAGAGTCACTCTACTTACACCAAGGTGCTTTGCTGAAAGTGTTCTGTTGCCATTAAATCTTGATAGAGCAGAAAGCACTTGTGCTCTATCTAATTTAAATTTTGTAGCAATAGGATAATTTTTATCAGGTCTGGTAAAAATATACTCTGGTAAATCAGTTATATCAATAGTTTCATCTCTTGTAGTCATAGCCGCATACTCAATAGCATTAATTAACTGTCTAACATTGCCAGGCCAATAGTAAGCTTCTAAAGCCTCCATAGCGGCTGGGCTTATCCTTTTTATATTTTTATTATTTAGCAGATTAGCCCTTTCAAGGTAATGAGTCAATAACAATGGGATATCTTCTCTTCTTTCCCTTAAAGGTGGAACTTTTATAGGAATTACATTTAACCTATAGTATAAATCTTCTCTAAACTGGCCTGTTTGAATAAGCTGTAAGATGTTTTTATTTGTGGCTGTTATAAACCGAGTGTCAATAGGAATTGGTTTTATATCCCCTACTCTTTCAATTTCTCTTTCTTGAATGACACGCAAAATTTTTATCTGCACCGAATAGGGCATATCCCCTATCTCATCCAAAAAAATACTACCTCTATTAGCTGCCTCAAACCTACCTACCCTATCTCTTATGGCTCCTGTAAAAGCACCTTTTACATGTCCAAAAAGTTCACTTTCCATCAAATATTCATTTAAAGCAGCACAATTAACTTTTATAAAAGGATGCTTACTGCGTTTGCTCAGTTTATGAATTGCATGAGCAACAAGCTCTTTGCCTGTTCCACTTTCTCCAAAAATTATAATGCTTGCATCACTTTGAGAGGCATTTTTTATCTGATCAAATAATAATCTCATTGGTGAGCTACTACCAATCATCCCCATAAAACCATACTCATGTTTTAATTCACTTCTAAGCCTTTCAACTTCTACCTCTTTCATGTGTAGATTAGTAATATCCGTCATTACCTCAACCGCACCAATAGGTTTCCCCTTTTTATCCTTTAATACAACAGCATTTTTTAGAATATGCACTTCCCTACCATCTTTTGAGATAATTAAACACCTTTTATCACTAATACAACCAGAATCAAATAACTTACATTTCTTCTGTTTCTGACCAGATACATTAATAACACATGAACTTGAATTTAAAATAGTACAAGATTTACCAAGTACTTCCTCAGTCTTAAACCCTGTGATCTTTTCAGCCGCTCTATTGAAAAAAAGGATGTTCCCTTCATTATTTACTACCATCAATCCTTCTGACATGGTCTCTAAAATGCTTTTCAAAAAATAACTATCAGTTAATAGTGATTTCATTGTTAATATATGTTAACATAAATATTAACAATATTAACACTTTGAAATAATGCAACTAACATATCTTTAAATTATTATAAGCAGTTAGCGATTTAATTACATGGTATGTTTTTTGCTACTAATGATTAATAAATCTAAAAAGAAAGGAGATTTAAAAAATGAAAACTAGCCGAAATCTGCTGCTTTATTTGCTATGCCTAATCAGCTTGATTTTAGCATCAAGTTCATTAGTATTGGCACAAACCCCAAAACCAAAGATCTTAAAACCCTGTAATCAGTGTCATGCCCCTGATGAGAAAATCCTCAGAGGGACACTTGGTGGAATCTCCCAAAAGGCTGAGACTTTTTCTGTGAATGCAGGAATAATTTGGACCGTGAAATTTGATGATAAAACAAAACTAACTGGTTGGCCACCACCTGTAGGAAAAATTCCTAAGGATAAAGAGATCGCTGTCAAATTTATTGAAAGAGATGGTGAAGTTTATGCAGAAAGTATATCAGTAAAACAACCAGCAAAACTACCTGAAGACAAGGTAGTAAGTACTGAATTTGTTGCCGAAGCTGTTGAAAGAGGAGATGCCCTAATTATTGATTCAAGACCTGCAGTTAGATATTATGAAGGTGCTATCCCTACAGCTATCAATATTTATGATGCTGAGTTTGATAAGCATATTGACAAACTACCAAAAGACAAAAATAAACTTATAATCTTCTATTGTGCAGGACCTACTTGAAGATTGAGTCCATCCTCTGCCAGTAAGGCGGAGAAGTTAGGTTATAAAAATGTAAAGGTCTATTTAGATGGGATGCCAGCTTGGAGAAAAGCAGGCAAATTAACTATAGAGTGTGTTCAATGTCTTATAGAAAGAGTAAAACTGGACATACCCACTATAATAGTGGATTTAAGACCTGTCCAAGAGGCTAAAAAAGGTCATATTCCAGGTGCTGTATCAATACCCCTTACTGAAATTAGCACAGCTTATGAAAAATTTCCCAAAGACAAAAAAGCACCTATTGTTCTTTACTCATATGATACTAAATCTGCTGTCCAAGCTTTTGAGATAATCAGTGTTTGGGGTGGATTTACTAATATCACCGTTTTAGAAGGTGGTTTTGAAGAGTGGAAAAAAATAAATGGCAAGATAGCCACAGGCGATCTTCCAACAAAGATAGTTTGGGAACCTAAACCAAGACCTGGTGAGGTAAGTGTAGAAGAATTCAAAGCTATAGTTGAGAAGAGACCTGCCGATAAGTTCATACTTGATGTAAGAGATACAGAAGAAGCCGAAAATGGCATGTTAATAGGTGCTATAAATATACCTACACAAGATATTCCAAAGAAATTGACTGAAATTCCAAAAGATAAAGAGATTATTGTCCATTGCCTTACGGGTGTTAGAGCAGAGCTTGCATTTCATACACTCAAAAATGCAGGGTATAAAACTCGCTTCTTAAATGCCATAATTAAAATTGACCCTACAGGCAGATACGAGATAACTAAAGAGTAAAAAATTAGATCAATTGTGAACATTAAAAGAGTGCAATGTCCCTCCAGTCATTGCACTCTTTTAAACTAAAACTTCTCAACCCAATATAAAAAGATATTATTTAACAAAAAGCTCTTAACCATCCACTGTATTCAATTCAGAATAAGACATATTGAGATCTCTGAGGATGCAAGCATGTCTTTAAGAAGGGGCAAAAAGTTGTTACCATTTTATCTCTAAAAATTTTTATAGCTAATTTTGAGCCTTGAGATAAAACTATCATCAATTAATAAAAAAAGTTTATAATTCATTATGTATAAGAAACTTCTTATCTTAGGAGTTGGTGGTATAAGTAGTAGCTCAGGTAAAACAACCTTTATCTCGTCTTTACTAAAGTTTTTTAAAAAAGAAGTTATATTAAATCCACCAAATATCTCAAAATTTTTAAAAGAAAAGAAGAGATGGGGAGCAATAAAGTATACTAAAACAGATTTTTATTCATCAATATCAGATGAAATTGAACTACTCAATCAAGAAGGAAAAGACACTTATAGATATTACGATGCTGGAGCAGAAGAAGTCTTATGGGTTAAGTCACCAGCTAGTGAGCTGCAAGAAATCATGCCTTTCGCTATTGAAAAATTATCCCATTTAGATGCAATTATAATAGAAGGTAACAGTGCAGTTAGTGCTATTTCACCTGATGTTATTATCTTTACCTCACTCAATAACATCAGCGATATCAAACCATCTAGCTGGGATATATTTAAAAAAGCTCATTTATGCATAACAACATCTCAATCACCACTGATGCCTTATCTCAAAGAAAGCTCAAACTGCAAGGTTTTTATCATAGAAGATTTTATTGATATCTCATCGATTGATAAAATAATAAAAGACATTGTTGAATACATTGATAGTTTACTTAAGCCTAATCAATCTTTTGATGTATACGAACTTCTTAAAAAATATGCAAAGAACAACAGAATTTCGTGCTATGATGCCAGACGAATAGCTGAAGAGATAAATATTCCCTATTTTGAAGTTGGAAAAGCAGCTAATGAATTAAAAATTAAGATATCTAACTGTCAATTAGGTTGTTTTTAATGGAAACTTTAACATTCAAACTTACTTTAATTTTCTACTTTACAACTACTATCGTAGGTCTAATAGAGATATTTAAAGAAAGCAAAGGTTTATCTAAGATTATTCTAACTTTATCTATACTTGGGTTTACATTTCATACCTTAAATATTGTAATTAGATATTTTGCCTTTGGCTACTTACCAGTTGTAGGGATGCATCATGCTACATCTTTTTTTGTTTGGTGTATAATTGCTGTTTTTTTTGTAATTGAATATAAATATAGAATTAGCATAACAGGTTCATTTATTTTACCTATAGCTTTCATCCTTATACTTGTATCAAGCACTTTCAGAAGAGATATTTTCCCTTTACCACCAATTTTACAAAGTTACTGGTTTGATATACATATAACCCTTGCTTTTGTGGCTAATGCCGCTTTTGCTATTGCCTTTGCTATTGGTATCATGTACTTATTACAAGAACATTTTTTAAAAAAGAAAAAAGTAAGCAGACTTTTTCAAAGATTACCAAATCTTCAAATTCTTGATGAGATTAATTATAGACTGATTTCCTTTGGATTTCCCTTTTTAACTTTTGCAATAATTACTGGAGCTCTATGGGCTGAAAATGCCTGGGGCAGTTACTGGAGATGGGACCCAAAAGAGATATGGTCATTAGTTACTTGGATAACTTATGCTCTAATACTGCATCTAAGAATAATCAGAGGTTGGCAAGGTAAAAAAGCCATTATTATATCAATAATTGGTTTTATATCAGTTTTATTCACTTTTTTTGGTGTTAATCTACTTCTTAAAAGTTTACATAATTTTAATAACTAACTATTTAAGGTGAAAAATTGAAAATAATAGTCTTAGGCTTAAATCATAAGACGGCTGCTGTACAATTAAGGGAAAAACTTGCTTTCAATAACGATAAACTTCAAGATGCAATTTTAAAAATAAAAAGCTTACCTCAAATAGATGAGGTTGCAATTCTTTCAACCTGTAATAGAGTTGAGCTCTATATATATTCAAGAAACTCAAATAATAATATAGTGGATTTAATAAAAGACTTTATCTCCGACTTTCATTCTATCAAAAGAGAAGAATTTGAAAATTCCCTTTACTGCTACACTGATTCAGAAGCAATCAAACATGTATTTAAGGTCTCCTCAAGTTTAGACTCAATGATAATTGGTGAGCCTCAGATCTTAGGGCAGATGAAAGATGCTTTTGAGTTTGCTTTAAATAAAAAAACAACTGGGGTTATCCTCAATAAGCTTATGAAAAAAGCTATCTCTACTGCCAAAAGAGTTAGGACAGAGACTAAAATATCTGAAAACGCTGTTTCCATCAGTTTTGCTGCAGTTGAGTTAGCAAAAAAAATCTTCAAAGACCTATCTCAAAAATCTTTCATGCTTTTAGGGGCTGGGGAGATGGCTGAACTTGCTGCAAAACATCTTGTAGCAAATGGTGTTAAGGATGTCAAGATTGCTAATAGAACCTATGAAAGAGGCTGTGAGTTAGCAAAGGATTTTAACGGCAGAGCTATTAAATTTGAGGATTTTCTAAAAGAGCTTGTAAATACTGACATTGTTATCTGCTCTACTGGCGCCTCACATTATGTACTTAATAAGACCCAGATGCAAAAAATAATGAAAGAAAGAAAGTACAGCCCTGTATTCCTCATTGATATATCAGTTCCCAGAAATTTAGATCCTGATATAAACGACTTAGACAATGTATATCTTTACAATATAGATGATCTACAAAAGGTCGTAGACAATAATATCTTAGAAAGAAAAAAAGAGGCAGAGAAAGCTGAAAAAATCATTGAAGAAGAAGTGGAAAAATTCTTTAAATGGCTTTCAACCTTAGACTCTATACCTGTTATCATCTCTCTTCGGCAAAAGGCTGAAGCAGTAAAAGAAGAGGAACTTGAAAAATTCAAACATAAATTCCCTCATTTAAATAAAGACCAATTAGCAGCTATTGAACAATTAGCAAATGCTATTACAAACAAACTTATCCATTCACCTACAGTTGCATTGAAAGAGTATTCAGAAGACAGAGAAGTACTCACTGAGGCAGCAAAAAAATTGTTTAATCTAAATGGCATTGAGGAGGAATATTAAGGATTCTAATAAAAGATAAAAGCTATGTATTACGATAATTCCAACTCTTATTAGATAAACATATTTGCATTTTCCAAGAGCTTTAATCTACTTCATCTTATTTATTCGGATTTTAATATATAGAAACTATTCAAATTCATCGCTAATGCAGAAAAAGAAAAGAGATTTTATTAATAATTTCTTGACAAAAATAGCTCATTACGGATTAAGATTTAGTAAATAAAAGTTATTTTTATTTATTGCTATATTTTGTTTAATCTTCAGATTGTTTCTATATTGAAATTTATTCCCATTCTTTTAAATTAATAAACTAATAAACGAGATGAGAGTTATCAAATTTTCTATCCCAGAGATCATTTTTGGAATAGGAAGTATTAACTATGTAGGACTCTGTGCAAAACAACTTGGAGCTAAAAAGATTTTTTTAGTGAGTGACCCCGGATTAGAGCAAGCTGGTTGGGTTTCAAAAATTATTGATTTGCTACAAAAAGACGATCTTCAATATGCTTATTACTCTGACATTACTACAAACCCAAGGGACTTCCAAGTTCACTTAGGAGCTGAAAAATATCTTTCAGAGCAAGCTGATGTAGTTGTAGCATTAGGTGGTGGTAGCCCCCTTGATGCTGCCAAAGGTATAGCACTTATAGCAAGCAATGGGGGACAGATAAGAGATTATGAAGGTGCAAATAAGATACAAAAGCCGTTACCACCTATGTTATTTATTCCTTCCACTGCTGGTAGTGGTTCGGACATCTCACAATTTGCTATCATTACAGATGTTGAACGCCAGATAAAAATGTCTATAATAAGCCGAACACTCGTACCTAATATATCTATTATTGATCCATATCTATTAACCACCAAAGACGAAAAATTAATAATATCTTCTGCAATAGATGCCCTTTGTCATGCGATCGAGTCTTATCTATCAAAGATTGCCTCTCCTTTTACAGAATCTCAATCACTACTTGCAATACAAATAATCTTTAAAAACTTAAAACCTGCGATAGAGACAAGATCCCTTGATCACCTCTGCCAGTTAAGTATTGCCAGCACTTCAGCAGGAATGGCTTTCAGCAATGCAAGCTTAGGAGCAGTTCATGCTTTAGCCCATGCCCTTGGTGGCATGTTTGATACAATGCATGGCTTAGTTCATCCTGTTTTACTCCCACATGTAATGAAGTTTAATCTGCCTTCATGTAAAGAAAAGATGGCACATATAGGCAAAATTTTAACTGGAGAAAATAAACCTGAATATAATACAGCAATGTCTGCTATTGAAGCTATAGAAAGATTTTTTAGTACATTTAATATAAACTGTAGACTTAGTAAAATAGTTAAAGATAAATCTAAATTAGAACCAGTTTGCAAGATGGCGCATAATGATGCCTGTCTACTTACAAATCCAAGAGAAGCTACTTGGGAAGATCTATTAGCTATCTGTGAGGAGGCATGGTGAGCCAAATTAAACCATCTTTACAAGATCTTATTGGTATAGAATATATCAAACTTGGATTCTATAGAGAATTACAAGAAAAAATTATAGAACTACAATCATCTAATCTTCAGCTTGATATAAAACAACAGCATTTACAAAGCATTATTGATGGTATTACAGATGTTATGGCAACAGTCTCATTAGATTTTAAGATTACCTCAATCAATCGTTTTTACTATGATTTTTTTGAAGAAAAAGATCCTATAGGAAAACTATGCTTTAATGTATTTAGACAAAGAAATAGTGTATGTCCAGAGTGTCCTATCTTTACCGCGCTTCAGACTAATCAGGTTCAAAGGCAGATTGTCATGATCCCTATTAGAGGTAAGATCCATCATTTTGAGATTACAGCATCTCCACTAAGGAAATCAGATAGTTATCCGATAGGTGTTTTGATCCTCAAAAGAGATGTTACCCTTGAGAAGGAGTATCAAGCAAAACTCTATCAAGCTGAAAAGATGTCTACCATAGGTCTTTTAGCAGCAAGTGTAGCTCACGAGATGAACAATCCTTTAACAGCAATTTCTGGTTTCGCTCAAGGATTGAGGCGAAAGCTCCCTGTACTTAAGAAAAACCTTGATAAATCAGTCTCTGACGAGATTGAAGAGTATCTTAATATTATATTAAAAGAGTGCAAACGATGTAAGGATATCGTACAAAATTTACTTGACCTTGGACGAATAAGACAGCAAAAGATGACTCTTTTAGATCTTAATTCAATCATTATAGACACTGTACAGTTAATAAGGCATCATTCAAAGAAGAGAAAAAAAGATTTTATTAAGCTAAGACTATACAAACAATTGCCTATGATATATGGAGATATATCTCAGCTTAAACAGGTAGTATTAAATCTCTTGTTAAATGCCCTTGATGCGACAGAAAAAAAAGGCGATATAATAATTACAACTTCTAAAGTAGGGAAAGAGCTGGTTGAGATGTCTATTCAAGATTCAGGGGTGGGAATACCTAAGGAGTACCTTGACAGACTTTTTGAACCCTTTTTTACAACTAAACCATTAGGCAGGGGTACAGGAATTGGTTTGTCAACTTGCTATAACATTATAAAAAACCATGAAGGAGATATTTTTGTTAGTAGCGAGCTGGGTAAAGGAACGACATTTACTGTGCAGTTGCCTATAAAATCTATTATAGCTTTAAGTTCAACCTAAGAATTTTCCCATGACACCAAATAGTTCAATGCTTATCCTTGTTATTGACGACGAGGACTATATCCGACTACTCATCAAGAAAGAACTTTCTAATAACTACAGAACAGTCTTAGCAGCCTCTTCAGCTAAGGAGGGGTTGTCACTTTTTAATAAAAAAACTTTTGATGTTGTTTTACTTGATATCCGCCTTCCTGATGGTGATGGTATAGAGCTACTTGATAACTTGCGTGCCAGTCAGCCTGATTGTGAGGTCATCATAATAACAGGGCATGGAGACATTGAGAGCGCAGTTTCAGCTATGAAAAAAGGGGCATATGATTATATAACTAAACCATTTTCGTTAGAAAGGCTTGAGTTAGTTGTAGATAAAGCATTTCAAAGAGTCTGTCTTCAAAGAGAGAATCGCTTACTTAAACAATTTCAAGTTTCAAATAAACAACCTATTTTGATTGGCAAATCAGAGTCTATAAAACAAATTAAATATCTTATTCAAAAAGTAGCACCTACAGATGCTCCAGTTTTAATAACTGGTGAGAGCGGAACTGGTAAAGATATCGTGGCAAGACTGATACATACCCAAAGTTTAAGAAAAGACAAACATTTAATAATTAAAAATTGTGCAACTTTGCAGAAAGAACTCATAAGAAGTGAACTCTTTGGATATATTAAAGGTGCCTATACTGGTGCCATGCAATCGCAGGATGGTTTGATAGTACTTGCGCAGGGAGGTACACTTTTTCTTGATGAGATAGGCGAACTTCCTTTGGACTCTCAATCAGCACTTTTGAGACTATTAGAGAACAAAACCTATCGTAGAGTTGGCGAAAAACAAGAAAGATATGCAGACGTAAGATTCTTATTTGCAACAAATAAAGACTTATCAGAAGAGGTTAAAGCAGGTCGTTTCAACGAAGCTCTTTATCACCGTATAAATGTAATCAAAATATATATACCTCCTCTTAGAGAAAGAATAGAAGATATACCCTTATTAGTAGAATATTTCCTTTCACAATTCAGCACTCATAATCCCTCTTTTATATTATCTGAGGATATAATGCAACATCTCCTTAATTATCACTGGCCAGGCAACATAAGAGAGTTACGTAATGTTATTGAGAGGGCAGTTATCTTAGCTGAAAATGGCAAAATAACAGAGCATTGCCTACCGACAGAGATGGCTGAAAAAGGAAAAATAAATCTAAAGGTAAACTCTTTAATATCAAATTTGCTACCACTTCAGACTATAGAAAAGCAATATATCTTGCATGTGTTAGAGTCTGTCTCAGGCAATAGATCAAAGGCAGCAGAAGTGCTGGGGATAAGCAGAAAAACCCTCTATCGCAAGTTAAAAGAGTATTTGTTATGAGATTATTCTTATGAAATAAAAAAGACGCTTTCAGCAGCTATATACCTCCTTAAAAACCCTGAAAAGAGCGTTTTATCTTAAAATTTTTTTGACAACTTATAGATATTCTCAAAGAAGAGGTCTAAGATAGAAAGTAATAAAGCAAGGAATATAAAAACCAATTGATTACCACTTTTGATAAGGAAATATATATTAAAAAAGCAAAGTAAATTATTTTTTTAATACTCGATACAATCTTTCGTATTAATTCTTTTATAATACCTCTATTGATTCTCTTGCAAAGGACAAATAGTTGCATAATCTTTATCTATCTGAATAGATCTTTAATCTCTAACTTAAATTTTTTAAAATTTAAGGATAAAGCCTTTAGAATCACTGTTTCATTCTTAAACTCCAAGGTAGGCATAGTTTAACCTCTTCGTGCTTTATTGGGTATATACCTTGTTAATATCAATAAAACCCTTGCAGCATACAACAGGGCATAGTAACTTCTATTTACAGTTGCTCTAAACATCTTACCTTTTAGATTATACTCTGCTTCTTTCAAAGCCTCTTCTGCTCTGTTAACTCTTATTTGAGATAGCTCTAATTTTTGCTTTATTGTTAGAGTCATAAACAGTTCCTTTTAGATAATCAAATATAATCTTTTCTTTCTGCATTATCTCTCTAAATAACTGACTATTGAATCTTCCATGACTGAAAAAGTTTTTCTAACCCAATTATTACAGAATATGGTGTAAGAGGGTCTTTATAAAAAACATCAGCCACCTTTAGCTCAATTTGAAAATCCCTTTTATCTAAGACAACTAAAACATCCATGTCTGACTCTGCTATGAAATCACCTCTTACCCTTGAACCAAACACGGCAACATAAAATAAATTATCTCTAAAGGTAGTTCTTTCTAAGTTTTTACTATTTAAATTCCTCCTTGAAACATGCTTAATCACTTTATCACATAAACGTGTTTGCCGTTAATTAATTTTGCTATATATTGCTATTTTCCAAGGTCATAGCCTTTAAAAAAAGCTTGGGCTATTCAAAGATAGACTTCTTTTGTTACCCGAAGGTAAAAGGTAAGTAGTCAACGCCTTCTTGACTCCCCTTACACTAAAAGCCTTCCCCCCTGAGTGTAAAGGGGGAGTTAATCTTAGCTTTCAAAGCTATGACTTTTTGCCTAAATCGCTTCTTCTGCTAACTCCATTAAGATCTGATAATCTCTGTCAGTTTTTACAAATAAATGGATGTTCCCCATTCTAATATTTTTAAGACCAGCCTCCTTACTTACACAATAAGCATCTAACATTTGATAGAGATTTGGACTTTGAAGCCCTTTAAGTTTATACTCACCAAAGAAAGCCAAGATCGTAAAGGGTATCTCTGAGCTCGTTTTTGCCAAATGCTTTGCAATTTCTTTAATCTGATCAGTTTCTACCCAACCAGGGATATAGAGAGTTAGAACCTCTAAGGTGAAATCCCTTTTTAAAATCTCCTCTGGCAGTCGCAAGATCCATGCATTTTCTGCTCCTGTTAATTTCATATGAACATCGTTATTCCAAGCCTTAATATCTAACCAAAAGGAATCTACTCCCCCTTCTTTAAACAAATCCAAATTCTTAGGGGTCAAACCATAGCCATTGGTCTCAAGCAGAACCCTTAAATCCAAATTCAACTCCTTTATCTTTTCAGCACTTTGGCAGTACCATTCAGCATTGCATGTTAAGTCTCCTCCTGTAAAGGCGACAATATTTCGGGCTGGACCATAGCC
>JAOAHE010000015.1 GCA_026415415.1 Thermodesulfovibrionales bacterium
AGATGTGTATAAGAGACAGCTCCAGAGGATTAAATAAATCAAACTGTTTATTCCTCCACCTCAAAACTATAACTCCCTGTCTTCTGCATAGTATGCACTGTGTCGCCGATCTCTCTATCAGTTACTACTGCCTCTGCTTGTCTAAATGATTTTCATTGCTTAAGCCCCTTTGTCGCTTCTCCATCACAGATGCATCTTTGTGTCCTACTACGCAAAAGGTCGTCCTTTTGCTCATAAGTAGGGTTATTATTTCTGCACTGTAAAACTCAGAATCTAATGAGGTATGCTTTATCCTCTTCCCTTGTGGTAATATTTTGTATGCCTCATTAATCGCCTCTACTACTTCACCCATTGCACTGCCCTCCCTAAAGGCATGATATACTATTATCGAAAGTTCCTCAAACATTGTCACGATGTAAGCTTTGAATCCCTTACATCTCATCTTAATATCTACTTGTTCAGTCTCTTCGCACTTCTCATCTTTCTAAACCAGTTCTCTACCGTAGAAACAGATAGAATATGTATAAGTCCTATGAGTTCCCTCAATCCTGTGTCTTCTGATATCTCCCTTAAATCCTCTATGTGCCAGCTTCTACCATAAGGCATCATGGATAGAGGCTCTATATAATCCCATGCCTTGTATCCCCTATTTGACGCAGGCATAGGCTTATCTATTAGGTCCTTTACCTCAAATCCCCTTAAAAATTCTGAATAGATAGCAAGCTCTGACCTCGAGATTATCTCATCTTTCGTAAGACCAAGCTTAAAATTAAGGTGGGTTTGTTTTATCATTATATCTACTACTTCTTTTGTTTTATTATTCAGCTTTTGGGTGATGTTTTATATCACTCAAAAAAATTAAACAAGAAGGAGTTTTCTTTATTTATGGGAAGTCTATCTCTATTTTTGGGGTATACTTAATTATAATTTTAAACTAAATTAAGGTAAATAGCAAACTTATAAATGACACCGTAAGTTTATGTCCCTATTAAGTTGAGTAGTCATGATTTGTAGTGTTTTGGTTAAGTTTATTAGCTAAGATAGTAGTATTTTTATAAAAAGATATAGTTGTAAAAAGATTAATCTTAGCTAATATTGTTTTTTAATGAAATGAAAGAGATTTTTTTTAATGCCTCATTATAATCTTTGATTGTGTCTATATCTAAAATTACACCTTCATCTAAGACTTCTAATAGAAAAACTTTCTGATAGTTTGTTCTTATTATATCTCTAAGATTACATCCTGAAAAAAGAGCATTTAACGCTGTAAAAGGGAATAGGGTGGGATGCCCTTTTTTGTTGTTGTAGCAAGGAATTATTATTCTATCAGGAACATTGTGATGTGTAGAGATGATTTTTTGAATTGTATCAGGTTGTACTAAAGGGTGGTCTGATGGGTAGACTAAAATGCCAGAACAATAGCTTTTAATTGCCTTAAAGCCTATCCTGACAGATTCAGCCATCTCACTTTCTTGCACCGGATTAATAGCTATGTTTATTGGTAAATTGCTAATTTCTTTTTGAATCTCTTTGGCTTGCGAACTAATTACAACTATTGTCTCTTTTATATCTGCTTGAATGATTGAGTAAATACAGTGAGTTAAAACTGTTCTTTCACCTAAGGGAAGCAGTTGCTTTATCTGTCCCATCCTTTTGGATTTCCCTGCTGCAAGAAGAATTGCCGAGACGTGAGTGGTCATTTTGCCTCCTAAGTTGAACTATTTGAGCCATTATGCTTATAGCTATTTCTTGAGGTGTTACAGATCCAATCGCTAAGCCAACGGGGGTGATTATTCTGCTGATTTCATTTTGGGAGAAACCTTCATCAGATAGTCTTTTGAACAATATATTTCTTTTTCTTTTACTTCCTAAAAGACCAATATATTGCGCATCAGTAGAAAGAGCAGATTTAAGAGCAGTAAGATCGTGGTTATGTCCACGAGTAGCTATTACTATATAACTTTGCTTGGCGACAGTATATCTTTTAAAGATAGTCTCAAAGTCATTCACAATAATGTCATCTGCATCAGGTAGATTTTCTCTATTTGCAAACTCTTCTCTGTCATCAATAACAATTACTTTAAATCCTAAAAATTTTGCTATTTTTGACAAAGCCTTTCCAACATGACCAGCACCAAGAATTACTATAGATGGTTCAGGAGTAATAGGCTCAATAAATATCTTTATTCTGCCACCGCAGACAAGTCCTCCTTCTGTCTCTTTAAGATTAAAGGAAAGGGTTTTAGCAGAGTGGTCTTTTATGGCCATTAAGGCTGCTTGAATAACCTCTGCCTCTACACATCCGCCTCCAACTGTTCCTAAGGTAGTAGAGTCATCTAATATGAGCATTTTTGCACCTATCTTTTGGGGAGATGATCCCAGACACTCTACTATGGTAGCAACTGCAAATGATTTGCCCTCTTTTTTGAGCCTAAATATCTCTTCATAAAGATCCATTTTAGGTTATTTTTAATTCATTTAAGTTTATTGGGAGTTTTCTTATTCTTTTTCCTGTTAGAGAAAATATAGCATTACAAATAGCAGGAGCTATAGGTGGCACGCCAGGCTCCCCAACCCCTTGAGGGGTTTCATTACTTTTAACAATATAAACTTCTACCTTTGGCATATCTTTCATAGTAAGTATTTGGTAGTCATGGAAATTAGATTGCTCAACCATACCATCTTTAATAGTGATGGAACCAAAAAGAGCTGCAGAAAGACCAAATACAATGCCGGACTCCATTTGTGCCTCAACTGTAGATGGATTTATAACCCTCCCGCAATCAATGGCACAAATAACCTTACTTACTTTTAACTTGCCTGATCTATCTAAGGATACTTCTGCAACTTGAGCTACATAACTGCCAAAAGATTTATGTACTGCTATACCTCTTCCTTTTCCTTTTTCTAAGGAATTTTTCCAACCTGCCTTTTCAGCAGCAAGTTCTAAAACACTAAGATATTTAGGTTGGTTTTTTAGGAGGTTTTTTCTAAACTCATAGGGGTCTTTCTTGGCTAAATGTGCTGCTTCATCAATGAAGGACTCTACAACAAAGGCAGTATGTGAATGTCCAACAGAACGCCACCATAGCACAGGAATATTTACGTTAGGGCTGTGTAAGTCAACATGTATATTAGGGATCTCATATGGTATATCATGAGCACCTTCTGTTGAAGTTTTATCAATACCATTTTTAGTCAGAGCCTGTTCAAAAGGGGTGCCTTTTACGATGGATTGTCCTACTATAGTGTGAAGCCATGAGTTAAGATTTCCCTTTTCGTCCAGTCCTGCTGATATTTTATGATAATACATGGGGCGATAATACCCCCCTTTAATGTCGTCTTGTCGGCTCCAAATAACTTTGACAGGTTTTTTGAGCTCTTTTGCAATATGGGCGGCTTCAGATACAAAATCTGAGTGTGGGTTTGCTCGCCTTCCAAAACCACCACCTAAGTAGGTAGTATAGAGAAAAACCTTTTGAGGATCAAGATTTAAGATAGAAGCTGCTGCATTTCTATCAAGTGTTTGCATCTGCGTTCCAGTCCATATATAAGCTCTATCTTCTTTATAATCAATGAGGCAATTTAGAGTCTCCATTGGGGAGTGGGATAGATAGGGAACTTCATACTCAGCAGTTATCTTTTTATGAGCCTTTTTGAATTGTTCTTTTGCTTCTCCATCCTTTTTAGCTATCAATCCTTCAGTGTTTGCAAGTCTGGAATAGGTAATCTTTAACTCATCTGTTGAGAGTTTTGAGTTTTCTCCTACATCCCATTTAATATCAAGGGCCCCCCTTCCATTATAGGCAGACCAAAAATCTTTAGCTACTACTGCAACTCCAGAAGGTATTTGAATAATGTGCATAACACCGTTTACTTTCATAGCATTTTCAGCATTGTAGCTTTTGACTTTTGCTCCAAAAACTGGAGGGCGTGCCACAAGGGCTGTAAGCATTCCAGGGACTTTGACATCAATTCCAAAAATTGCTTTTCCGTTAACTTTTTCTTTAGTATCAAGGTGTTTTGTAGGCTTACCGATAACCTTAAATGTATCAGGTGATTTTAGGACTATGTTATTAGGTGGTTCAACAGTAGAAGCCTTTTCCACAAGGGAACCAAAGGAAAGTCTCTTTTTTGATTTTTCATGAATAATAAATCCTTTTTCAGCTCGGCACTCTGAGGGGTCCACTTTCCATATTTGGGAAGCAGCATTGATGAGCATTAGGCGTGCTGCAGCTCCTGCTTTTCTTAATTGATCCCAGCAAGAACGAACGCTGCTACTGCCGCCTGTACCTTGAATAGCACCCCACTCGGTGTGGTTATAAATCGGATTCACGGGAGCTGGTTGTATCTTGATTTTTGATAATTCACATTCTAATTCTTCAGCGATGAGCATAGGAAGAGAGGTATAAACACCTTGTCCCATCTCTGATTTGTTAATAATTAATGTTATTGTATCATCACTTCCTATTCTGATAAAGGCGTTTGGGCTAAAGGTTTTAGAAGTTACTTTTGCTTTACCTTCTGAATCAATGGGCATATAAAATCCTAAAAGTAGGCTTGTCCCCATGATAGCACCAGTTTTAAGAAAATCACGTCTGCTTAAGTTAATTATATCAGTCATTTTTTACCTCTCTTTGAAGACATAAGTTGTGAAGAAAGATGAATAGCTTTTTTAATTCTTTGGTATGTTCCACATCTGCATAGGCAACTTGACATGTAATTATCAATATCTTCATCTGTTGGGTTTGGTTTTTCGCTCAGGAGAGATATCGCTTGCATTATTTGTCCTGGTTGACAGTAACCGCATTGTGGAACATCTTCAAGAATCCAAGCTTTTTTGACGGGATGGCTTTCAGGTATGCCTTCTATTGTAGTTACCTTTTTGTCTTTTATATCGTTAATAAAAGTCTGACAAGAACGGACTGCTTTGCCGTCAACTAAGACAGTGCATGCACCACATTGGGCAATTCCACATCCAAATTTTGTTCCTACCAGACCCAAATGATCCCTTAATATCCACAACAGAGGTGTATCGCTACTAACATCAATCTTATATCGCTTACCATTGATAAAAAGAGAGGTCATTGCTTTCCTCCTATGTCTGTCGGGTTAAAGTGCTTTCCCCTTTGTTAATATTTATAATTAATATTTATAAAGAAATAATACAATATGGTTTTTTATATGTCAAATTAAGGGTAAAATTATCGGGAGTAGTTTTCGTATAAAAATTGTTTAAGATTTTTAAATATAGGGTATTAAGATGAAATTAAAATTTAAGATTGTGAATTTTATCCTAATTTTTTTATCTATTTTGTTCACTTATGCTAAGGCTGTTGATATAAGAATACTTTATCTTGATGACTTTCATGGGTTTGCAGAAAGTTACAAGCCATTTGGGGTGGAAAAGCCTATTGGCGGAGCTTCTGTTTTTACCTCTATATTAAAAAAGCTTAAGAATGAAAAAACTACGCTTTTAGCTTCTGCAAGAGATATGATTCATGGTAATAACTGGCCAAATCCTACAGAAGGACGGTCTGTTATTAAGCTTATTAATTCTGTGGAGTTTGATGCGATGTTAGTAGGAAATCATGAACTTGATTTTGGACAGGAGGTCCTTAAAAAAGAATATTTGAGGCAAACTTTTCTATTTTAGGGGAAATATTTATGTGTTGGGGGAGTAAAACAATTTATTATAAAAGAATTAGCTGGAATTAAAGTAGTATTAATAGGAGTAACTACTGAAAACCTTAGCTTCCCATCCAAAAAAATGTGGAATTTTTTCTGTCCATTGAAGCACAATTACCAACTATCTGGGTGAGTTAAAAGTAAAAACTGATTTATTCATAGTTCTCTCATAGAGGTTTTCATAGTGGTAGAGTTCTTGCAAAGAGGGTAAAAGTTCATATTGTTGTAGATGGACATTCTCATATAAAATTAGAAAAATCTGCCCAAATAGGCAGTGTTATAATAGTGCAAGCATGGAAGCGTAGAAAAATCTTAGGAGTTTTAGTCTTTATGGTAGAAGAAGGTTAAATATTAAAATTTAGAGGTTATCTTGAAGACATAAATAGGAATAGCTAACTGAGACATAGATTGTGAGATTGTGAGAAAAAAAAGACCGATCTTGGCAATTTTTAGCAGACATTATAAGAGAAACAGCTGGTGCTCAAACTGCTATTATATTCTATTATATTATATGGTGGAGGAATAAGGACGGGGATTAAAAAAGGAGAGATAAAGGTAAAGGCCATTTACCCGGTGTTACCTTTCAATAATTGCATAGTTGCTATTAAGATGATAGGCGCAAAAATAAAGGAGTTACTTGATCATGAGGTTTCTGCCTATCAAGAAGGGGCGGGCAGGTTTCCACAGGTATAGGAAATCAAGTTTATCTATGAGCCAAAAGCAAAGTTAGGGGAAATGATAAAAGAGATAGTAATAGGAAATTTTATCTTAAAGAAGATGAAGAATATACTTTAGCTACAAACGACTTCTTCGTTGCAGGAGGAGCTGGTTTATTTCACATTCAGTGATGGATTGAGATCATTAAAAGACTATGAATTAATAAATGGTGTTATAAAGTCAGGGGAAATCGTGTATTTAGATGCAAGCAGGTATTTAAGAGATATTGTGGTGAATTATATAAAGAATAAAATGTTATAGATCCAAAAATTGAAGGAAGAATAAAAGAGTTATTAGAAAAATGAAGGTTTATGTAAATAATAAGCTTTTTGAATTTATCTACTGAATGATAGTCAGGCATGCTTTAATTGATTCAAATCTAATTAAATCAGTTAAGGTTGGGGAAAGTTTATGATTAATGGAGCAATGAGATAGGTTAGATGGTGAGCTTTCACAGATAGGGTCGGGATTTTTGTTGGTACAAAATCAGAAGAAATAAAGTGAGGCTTGTTATACCTTAAACTTGTTATTTAAAATCTACTTTGTGTTTACTATGAAGGTAATTTCAGAATATAAAAGATAGCCTTTCTTACCTCCAAATCTTTTTAAGATTTGGAGGTAATTGATTTTTAAATGCTTAAATTTTTATTTTCTCTAAGATCTCACCTTTTGTACTGATTACTACCTCTTCTAAGGGTATATCTTTACCAGAGAGAGAGATAGCTTTTTCAATAATCTTGGATAATTTAGAGCAACAAGGTACTTCCATAGAAAGGACAGTGATATTTTTAATAGAGGAGGTAGAGAATATCTCAACAAATTTACGTAAGTAGTAATCAGTATCATCTAACTTTGGACATCCAACAAGTAATATTTTACCTCTTAGGAAGTCGTTATGAAAATTGGGATAGGCAAAAGCGGTACAATCCGCGGCTACCAATAGATCAGCATCTTTTAGAAAAGGTGCTACAGCTGGCACAAGTTTTATTTGTAAGGGCCAGTTAGTAAGCTCAGAGACAGCCCTTGTTTGGATCTCTTCTGTTATTTGAGGTTTTGTTGTTGATATAAAATGCACTGAGGGACAGCAAAGCTTTTCTTCATGGTGGTGGCTTTGTTGTCTGCTTTTAAGATACTCTTCCACAGCCTCGGGGCTAAACTCTTCAGCTTCTCGTTCAATAAGCTTTAAAGCACCTTTTGGACATTCACCAAGACAGGCTCCAAGCCCGTCACAGTATATTTCTGATACTAATCTTGCTTTACCATCTATTATCTGTATAGCACCTTCTGCACAGGCAGGGACGCATTGACCACAACCATCACACAAATCTTCATTTATCTCTATTATTTTTCTTAATGTTTTCATTTTTAACACCTCTTAAAAGATTTTTTTGCGATTTTTTTTGCTGTATTTGTAAATAAATCTTTTTCAATTATTTCATCTAATTTTTCTACTTTATTACTTTCCTTTTTAAGATTTTTTTCAATATTAACAAGGGTAATTGCATCAAGTAAAATTTTTTGATTGATAGATACCTCGTCATCTGAATCTTTTTTAAGAGTTATTAAGTTACATACTTCTTCTATCATCTCCGGTTTAGCATTTAGTCTTGTAAGTATATTGCGGGCAGTATTTTGATTTTGCTCAACACTGTCAGTAATATCGTGAAAGTAAACTGCTGCAATAATAACAGCTGGGTTAGCTATCTCTTCTTTTATAATTTGCTCAACATATTTAACAGTTTTTAAGATTTTGCTAATTTTTTTAAAATCCTTGCCTAAGTATTTTTTTATCTCTATAGCAAGGCGATCTTTAAAGAGCACCTCTTTTTCTGCAATTAATTCAGCAGGAAGGCTCCCAAGACACTGTTCGGCATATTTGCAGTAGGCAGCACAACCGAAATCCATTTTTGGGTTAACGAACTCATAGCCACATTTTTTACAAGTGCGAGCTGGCTCGTCTTTAAAAAACTCAACAGCTTCTCCACATTTGGGGCATTTTACATCATATATAGCAGAAAAGTCCCAAAAAGCTGTATCCTGTCCAGGGCATCTGATCATAGACATTTTAGCTCCTTTATATTTGGGGCGGGAAGATACCCACCCCCGCACTGATTCTATTTTAAGATCTCCTTTAAGTCTTCATCAGGAGTCTTTATAGGCGTTATATTAAAATTCTTAACAAGAACATTTAAAACATTAGGTGAAACAAAGGCTGGTAGCGACGGTCCTAATCTGATATTTTTGATATTTAAGTAAAGCAAAGTAAGTAGTATCGCTACGGCTTTCTGTTCATACCATGAAAGAATTAGTGAAAGAGGAAGCTCGTTGACCCCTACATTAAATGCCTTTGAAAGAGCAAGAGCTATCTGGATAGCTGAGTAAGCATCGTTGCACTGTCCAACATCTAAAAGTCTTGGAATTCCACCTATGTTACCAAGATCTTTATCAAAAAACCTAAATTTACCGCATGCAAGAGTAAGAATTACTGTGTCTTTTGGTGCTTTCTCTACAAATTCTGTGTAATAGTTTCTACCAGGTTTTGCTCCATCGCATCCTGCAACTAAGAAGAAATGTCTGATATTTTTATTTTTTACAGCTTCAATGACTTTATCAGCGATGCTTAAAACTGTATTTCTGGCAAAGCCTACCATTACGTATTTGTCTTCAATATCTTCTGTAAACCCTTCCATAGAAAGAGCTTTCTCTATAACAGGTTGGAAATTTCCATCAGCTATATGTTTTACCCCTGGCCAACCTACTAAGCCCGTAGTAAAGATGTTGTCTTTATAAGAGTCAAGAGGTTTTTGAAGGCAGTTTGTAGTCATGACTATAGGACCTGGGAATTTTGGGAATTCTTTTTGTTGGTTTTGCCATGCTGTGCCAAAATGTCCATAGAAATGGGGATATTTCTTTAGTTCAGGGTATCCGTGAGTGGGCAACATCTCACCATGTGTATAAACATATATGCCTTTACCTTCTGATAGTTTAAGAATCTCATGTAAGTCTCTAAGGTCATGCCCTGACACTAATATAGCCTTTCCTTTTTTGGTGCCCAAAGGGACTTTTGTAGGTACAGGGTGACCATATGTTGATGTATTGCCTGCATCAAGAAGTTCCATTGTTCTTAGATTTATCTCTCCACATTTAAGAACTAAATTAATCCATTCATTAATGGATAGATCTTTTCTTAAGGTTGTTGCCAATCCTTCATGAATAAAAGAGTAGACTTTATCATCTTCTTGTCCTAATATCTGAGCATGATCAGCATATGCAGATATTCCTTTAATTCCATATATTAGTATCTGTTGCAAAGAGTGAATGTCAGGGTCTAAGGTTGGGTCTGCTTTAACTCCTACTTTAATGCCATCTTTGATCATCTCCTCTTTTGTTGATGGTAGATTGTAATTGGCTGCTGGTTCTGCAAAATAAGAGGTACCACCAGCATTTTTAATATTAGCTTTTAAGTCTTCCCTGAGTTGAATGCTTTTTTTGATTAACTCTACAAACCGATCAGGATCAAAATCTACATTAGTAAGAGTTGAGAAAAGGGCTTTTACAGTAAAAACATTGACATCTCTTTTAAGTATCCCAAGTTTTCTTGCCTCGGTCGCATAAAGAGAAAGCCCTTTTAAGGTGTAAACTAATAAATCTTGTAGTGCTGCCACATCTGGTTGCTTGCCACATACTCCGATTTGTGTGCATCCTTCCCCTCTTGCAGTTTGTTCACATTGATAACAAAACATCCTTTGCTCTGTCATGATTAACTCCTTTCTTTTTAATGTATTTTTTTTTAATTAAATTATATTAAAAAATTTTTTAGCGATGCTTTGACTTAAGTCAAAAAGTAAAAAAAATTTTAAAAAGAGGTGGTATGATAAGTGGTATGATAATACGTAAGGGTTTATAAATTATAAAGATTAGTGGTAAAGCCTCTTTCTTAAGAAGGTTAGACAAAATTCATGGAAAAAAATATTTAGAGAATTTATTCTTTAGAGAAAGATTAAAGGAGGCAAAGTGTATAATCATCTTATTTGTAAAACTGGCTAAGATATATTTAAATGCTACTTTTATGAAAAATTTCATAGGAGGACTTCAATGGTAAAGTTATTTATTATTTTCTGTCTATGTATTTCCCTATTGTCATGTGGGGGACATAGTGTGACAGATACCTCTACACTGACTCTTGAAATTGATGGCAACAATAATGGTATTTTTGATGAACAGACTGATTTTTACCTTTTTGAAAACCCTAACGATAAAGAAGCTATCATAAAAATTACTTACAAGGATAAATACGGTAAAGCCATATTCGGTAGCTCTATAACTCTTACTGCTGATAATAAAGAAGTAATGTTCCCGATGGGAAACACAGTCACCACTAATTCAAGTGGGCAGGCTACAGTGTTTATAAAGGTTGAACCATCTACTTTAAGAAATGTTACGACTACTATTAGCGTTGTTGCCTCAGCCACTGATACAAAAAATGCGATACTTTTATATCTTTTGCCTGTGACTGTATCTCCTACTTTATCTGCGATCTCTGCAACACCTGATATAGTTAATACAGGCGGAACATCAGCAATAACCGTTCTTTTAAAAACGAATATGAACACCTTAGTTCCTAATGGGACACTCGTAAACTTCCAAGCAAACTGTGGTACTATAACGCCTTCGGCTACTACTACTTCTGGTGTTGCTACTGCTACTTATACAGCACCTTTAGTTGTTCCTGCTGATGGTTTTTGTGAAGTGACAGTGTCCTCAAATAATGTTTTAATAGGAAATTTAAAGCTTACTATTGGAGTGATTGATCCTACCCAGTCTTTTCTTAAAGCAACCCCAGATACGATAGTTTTAGAAGAGTCCTCTGTTATAACCGCTTTGGTCAAAAATAATATGGGTTTACTTGTGCCAAACGGAACAGTTGTAAGCTTTGCTGCAACCTGTGGAACTATACCCCCGTCATCAATAACTACAAATGGAATCGCTACAGTGATTTTTAAAGCCCCTATTACTTTACCAGCATCAGGTAAATGCTCAATATCTGCCTCCTCAAGTAGTGTATCCATAGGAACTGTTGAGGTAGCTATAAAATCAAAATTGACAGTTACACCAGCCACACAAAATATAAGCAAAACTGCAGGTGGCACCGCTACTTTTACAATAACTGGGGGTATCCCCCCTTATAATGTAACCTCTAATAACCAGGTCTTCAAGCCAAACCCAACTAATATAGATAAAGAGGGGGGGAGTTTTTCTGTGACTGTTCCAGCTAACTCTTCGGAGGCAACTGTAACTTTTACTATTAGTGATTTCAATGGAAGAACTCAAACAGCAGTATTGCAAATAAAGTAGAATAAGCTCACATAGCTGATAGCTCAATTTGACATGTGTTAACTAATAATGATACCTTAGTTAACAATGAGAAGAGTTGTAGTTACAGGTATTGGAGCTGTTACGCCCTTAGCTAATAATTTTAGCAACGCATGGGAGGCTACAAAAAAAGGTATTTCTGGCATTAAACCTATAGCAAGATTTAACGCTGAACATTTACCTTGGCAGGTTGCTGGAGAGATTAAGAGTTTTGAGCCTTCTCAGTATTTGACAGATAAACAAAGAAGGACAACTGATTTATTTGTTCAGTATGCTATATCTGCTGCCTGTATGGCGTTTGAAGATGCTAAGTTGGTTTTTTCACAAAAAGAAAGTGACAATTATGGCGTTATTATTGGCTCAAGTAGAGGGGGGATTAGTAGTATTGAACTTGAAATTAAAAGGTTATTAGATAAAGATAGAAAGTGCAAAATCCAAAGAATATCACCTTATATTATGCCTTCAACTACAATCGGCATTGCATCATCAACAGTTGCACAGAAACTTAAATTACAAGGTATTTGTTATGGTGTATCTTGTGCTTGTTCCTCAGGAGCTGTTGCAATAGGTGAAGCCTATAGGAATATAAAAAATGGTTACAGCGAAGTAATACTCGCAGGAGGTGCTGAAGCCCCAATTTGTGAAATATGTGTTCTTGGTTATGGAAGTGCTGGAGCCTTATCTACAAAAAAAGATAGCTCTGCCAGTAGACCCTTTGATAAAAAAAGAGATGGCTTTGTCTTATCTGAGGGAGCAGTGGTTTTAGTTATGGAAGAGCTTGAGCATGCAAAGAAGAGAGATGTAATGATTTATGGTGAGGTAACAGGGTATTCTAATACTACAGATGGATTTCATATTACCAAACCTAATTTAGAAGGTGAGATAAAAACGATAGAGTTAGCAATTAGGGATGCTGGTATAAGTCCGAAGGCAATTGACCTCGTCAGTGCCCATGCCACCTCTACCCCTTTGGGAGATTTAGTAGAGGCAGGAGCTATAAGAGTGGTTTTTAAAGAAAAACCTGATGTGCCTGTTACTGCTATTAAATCTATTACAGGGCATATGTTAGCAGCTTCAGGAGCTTTTGAGATAGCTTGTGCTTTAATGAGTATTAAAGACGGTATTATTCCACCGACTATAAACCTTTCTAATAAAGATGAAAATTGTCAGATAAATGTAGTGAGTAAGTTAACAAAAACCTCTATTGATGCTGTTTTAACCAACTCCTTTGGTTTTGGTGGTATTAATGCTACGCTAATTATACAAAAGTATATTACTTAATCTCTCTTAATTTATATTTTCTGGTCCCTAAGCCAATTCTTTCAGCTTCTTCTATTTGGATATGATAAGGTCTTTTGTGTAAAGAGTAAAGAATATCTTCACCTGGGTTAATCTTTTCCTCTGAAGCTAAGGAAGAAGGCAAAGGGATTTGTTTTCTAAGTAAGTCAATCGAAGCTTGTTCTATGGCTACAATATCATCTGAGAGTAATATCCCGATGTCTTGAATTACAGGCACATCTGCAGCTGGCATGCAGTCACACTCAGGCTGAATTTCAGTCAGGAAATTTAAGTATAGTATCTTTTTTTCTTTAAATGTTTTTATAACAGCAGAAGCAGCTTCAGCAAGAGATCTCATAAAATAGTCATCATCTGCTGGCAAAGTTAGCCCTCCTTCGGGACAGACTCTTGAACATCTGCCACATCTCCAACATCTTTCATCATCATAGGTAAATACATTATTTTTGAAGTCTATACAATCAAGAGGACAGATCTCTTTACACTGCAAACAGAGCGTGCATTTTTCTTGATCCCAAATGAGTTTCCCTTCTCCGATAGTGTGCATTGCTCCTCTGCCACATTTCCAGCCACAATGTCTATGGCTCCCACTTACCGCTCCCATAGCTAAGTTCTTTATAGCTCCACCATATCCAGCATTTATATGACCTTTAACATGGGAACAAACTACCATCGCAGGGACATCATAAATTAGAGTTGCTATTGCGATTTCACCAAGGATATCACCTGCTTTAACAAGTATATTATCATTTCCGTAAAGTCCATCAGCCAGAACCACTGGTGCACCAACTGAGAGATGATTGATTCCGTTTTGATTTGCTACCTCAAGATAGTCTAACCCTTTAATCCTTACTGTATCAGTTATAAAAGGTTTTGCACCTACTTTTTTGATTTTATCTACGACCTTTTTTAAAAAAACAGGTCTGACTATTCTATGTGCTCCATCGGAACCAAAATGGGTTTTTATGGCTACCCATTCATTTTTTTGAAAATAGTTATTCAAATTTATCTCATCAAGAAGTCTCTCAAGTTTTCCTGGCATACTATCATCGTATTTCCATTTAGCTACTCTTGATGAAGCAAAATAAACCAAAGACATAAATCCTCCTACTTAAACATAAATGGCTAAAATATTATTTTTCTATGATCTTAACTTTCATCTCTATTCTTTCAAGAGGATTGTCTCTTTTGTCCCGAGGTTGGTTTACTATCTTCTCAGCTACCTCAATACCTGATACTACTTCACCAAAGACGGTATATTGCCTGTCTAAAAAAGGAGCGTCAGCAACACATATGAAAAATTGAGACCCAGCGCTATGGGGATCTCTTGCTCTTGCCATTGAAAGAGTACCTTTTTTATGTGGTTTATCATTAAATTCTGCTTTAATTGTATATCCAGGGCCTCCTATACCATGTAAAGATCTATCGGGGTTTTTAGAGTTGGGATCACCACCTTGGATCATAAAACCTGGGATTACCCTGTGAAATGTTGTTCCGTCATAGAACCCTTTTTTTGCCAAATCTATAAAATTCTTAACGTGATTTGGTGCTACATCTGGGAAAAATTTAAGCTCAATGTTACCAAATTTAGTCTCAATCACTGCTTTTGTTTCAAACATTTTTTTAATTTCCTCCTTTGTAAATGTGTTACTTTTAATCTCAGAACTTGATGCTTAGATTAAAAAAGTTATTGTAACGATAAATGAAAAAAGTATAAAGGTTAAGGAAAGTCTTTCATTTAAGTTAAGTTTAATTAAACTCATATACTTTACCCCTACAAATTGTAATTATAACTTTGCCTTTTAATTCCCATCCTGCAAAGGGAGTGTTTTGGCCTAAGGTAGAAAAAGAAGATGGCTCAACCTTCCAGATTCTGTTTAAATCTATTATGGTTATTTCGGCATCGGTGCCAATTTTTAAAGTCCCTTTGGGGATCTTTAGAATTTTAGCTGGTATAAGAGCCACCTTTTCTACTAATTGAGATAGCGATAAGATACCGTCAAATACAAGTTTTAGACTTAAGGATAAGGCTGTCTCAAGACCTGAGATACCAAAAGGAGCTTTATCAAACTCTTGGTTTTTTTCATCTATGTGGTGTGGAGCATGATCTGTAGCTATAACATCTATTGTACCATCTTTTAAAGCTTCCTTTATTGCATGGACATCTTTGATTGTTCTCAAAGGAGGATTGACTTTTGCATTCGTATTGTAATCTAAAACAGCATCTTCTGTAAGAGTAAAATAGTGAGGACAGGTCTCTGCTGTTATGTTAAGTCCTCTTTCTTTTGCAAGTCTTATCAGTCTAATAGAGCCTTCAGTGGAGACATGGGCAATGTGTAGACAACTACCTGTTAGTTCTGAAAGGATAATATCTCTTGCTACTATAATCTCTTCAGCTGCTGATGGTATGCCTCTCATTCCTAAGGATGTACTTAGGCTGCTTTCGTTCATCACTCCATATTCAGATAAAAAAGTATCTTCAGCATGCGAGATTATTGGTACATTAAAGGATTTGCAATATTCAAGAGCTCTTCTCATTAAAAGGGAGTTCATCAGTGATTTGCCATCATCTGAAAATGCCACAGCTCCAGCTTCAATCATTGAACCTATCTCTGCAAGCTCTTCCCCTTGGGAATTTTTTGTTATTGCCCCTATAGGAAAAACATTACAGTAACCTTCTTCTAATGATTTCTTTTGGATATAGGTAGTTACCACATTATTATCGTTAACTGGCTTTGTGTTTGGCATGGAGCAAAGGGAAGTGAACCCTCCTTTAATAGCAGCTAAGGTGCCAGTTTTAATTGTTTCTTTATATTCATAACCAGGCTCTCTTAGATGAGTATGCATATCAATAAGCCCTGGCAAAATGTATAGGCCAGTTGCGTCTATAATTTTTACTTCATCTGATTTTTTAATCCTTTTTTTGTCCTTATTGTTTTTATTGTTTAATAGAAATATCTCTTTAATCTTTCCCTTTTCTATGACAACATCGCCAAAGCTATCTATTCCTTGTGATGGGTCAATTATATGTCCATTTTTTATAATTATATCCATCTGTACACCTTTAAGTAAGATCGTTTTGAACTTAAAAAATTATAACAATAAATTTGATAAAAAACTAAACTATAAATTATTTTAGCAAAATAAACGATAACAATCTTGATATTTTTAAAACTGATCAAAACAAAAATCATATCATCTTGAAAAAATCACCATAGCAATGGTAGATATTGTTAATTTTTGTAATGCAAAAAAATCAGAAATTATTAAATTTTTAAAAGAAGTTGTAAATATATCTTGGAATTAGGACATTTACTTGGGTAAACTTACTGAAAGGCTTTATAACCCCTTTTTTGAAAAGTTAACTTGAAAATAATTTCATATAAAATGCTCAATACTTTCAGTTTCATAGAAGACAAGATATATCAATTGTTCATAGTAAGGCTTGATGGTGATAAGTTAGCTGACAATAGTTATAGAGACAAAATAATCTCTCTTGTTAAGAGAAAAGTGGGTGGTTTTCTATTGTTTGGTGGTCAAAAATATGAAATAAAAGCTTTCATTGAAGAACTTCAGATGATGGCGCATATACCGCTTTTTATTGCTTCAGATATCGAAAGAGGGGTTGGACAACAAGTGAGGGGAATGACTGAGTTCCCTTGCTCTATGGCTATTGCATCGGCTATTAATCTGAATAAAAGGACGGATCTATCATTGTTAAGAAGAGCATTGATAGCTATCTCAAAAGAGGCAATATTTGTGGGAATTAATATGCCTCTTATCCCTGTGCTTGATATAAACGAAAACCCTAATAATCCCATTATTTGTACAAGGGCTTTTTCTGATATAAAAGAAAAGGTAAAAAAACTTGGTGCTTTTTTTATTAATATTATTCAGCAAGAAGGTCTGATTTGTTGTGCGAAACATTTTCCAGGTCATGGTGACACAGATGTTGACTCCCATATATCCTTGCCTGTAATCCAGAAGTCATTAGGTAAGATGCTTACTCATGAGATAGAACCTTTTAAAATTGCGATAGAGCATGAAGTAGGAGCTATTATGGTTGGTCATTTGAGCATACCAGCTGTTGATCCTATGCCTGCCAGTATATCAAGAAAGATAATTACAAATCTCTTAAGAAAAAGATTAAAGTTCAAAGGGCTTATAATGACTGATGCGTTAAATATGGATTCGCTTAAGAGCTTTAAAAATCTTTATACAAGTTGCCTTGAAGCTGGCGTTAATATTTTGTTACATCCAATGGATCTATCCTTGGCGATAGAGGAGATAAGAGATTCTTTAAAGGAAGGTGTTTTAAAAGAGTCTCTTATTGACAGGTCACTCTCTCTTATATTGGAAGCTAAAAAGAAGATCCCTTTTAAGACAAAAAAAATAGTAAATTTAAAAGGAAATATTAAAACTGCTAATAAGATATTGGAGAGATCTATAACTTTAATAAAGCACACTGAAGGTTTATTGCCCATAGTCGAAAAAGAACAAGTAACTCTTCTCTTCGCTGGTGATAGAAGTTTTTATGAAAACTCTCCTTTAAGACAGTGGCTTAAGAATTCCTATCATGTTTTTGATAATTATTTAAACTCTATGGACATCATGATATTTGCTATTTTTACTAATGTATTAGGCTGGAAAGGCACATCGGGTATTGATATTGAAGAGATTAAGAGAATAAATGAGATAAGCAAGAACTCAAAAAAAACAATAATTATCTCTTTTGGTTGTCCTTATGTATTAAGATATTTCAGGGATGCCCATGTTCTTATTGCTGTATATGGTACAGGTATTAATTATCAGCAAGCACTGATAAAACTTATAGATATAGGTCCTGGCTCTTTTAAGGGCAAACTACCAATTAAACCTCTATGAAAATTTTTAAAATATCCCCTTATATTAAGGTATATCTGAGCCGTCGTATCGCTGTAACAGCCTCTCTTGGTTTTTCCTCAGGTCTTCCTCTTGCTTTAACAGGTGGTACTTTACAAGCATGGATGGCTGTTGAGGGTGTTGACATAACCACAATAGGAGTTTTTGCCCTTATTGGCTTACCCTATAGCCTTAAATTTTTATGGTCTCCATTTATGGATAGATATTCCATACCTTTGCTTGGTAGAAGGCGAGGGTGGATCCTTATATGTCAGATCTGCATAATGATTGCTTTAGGTATAATGTCTTTCTGCTCACCTCAGAAAGTACCATTTTTGTTAGCTCTAATTGCGGTATTTATTGCTTTTATATCGGCATCACAGGATATAGTAATAGATGCTTATAGAACCGATGTCCTCCGTGAAGAAGAAAGGGGTGCAGGAGCTGCGGTCTTTGTTTTTGGTTATCGAATAGCATTATTTTTCTCTGGGGCATTGGCTCTTATAATTTCTGAGTATATTAACTGGCATAACACCTATCTTTTGGTTGCCTCAGGTATGTTAATTGGTATAGTGAGTATCTTTATGGCTCCAGAACCAGATGTAAAGGCTGTGCCACCTAAGAGCCTTTCTGATGCAGTAGTTAACCCCTTAAGAGACTTTTTTATCAGACCCAATGCTTTATTAATACTATTGTTGATAATCCTTTATAAACTTGGAGATGCCTATGCAGGCTCACTTACCACAGCGTTTTTAATAAGAGGAGTCGGTTTTACCGTGGGTGATGTTGGGACTATAAATAAAGGGTTTGGTCTTATATGTGCAGTGATGGGCTCTTTCATTGGTGGTGCTTTGATGGTTAAGTTAGGTTTAATGAAGTCTTTGCTCTTTTTTGGGATACTTCAAGCTATATCAAACCTTTCTTTTATGTGGCTTGCTTTTGTTGGTAAAAGTTATGAGATGCTTATCTTTACTATAGCATTTGAGAACTTAAGTGGTGGAATGGGCACCTCTGCATTTGTTGCTTTATTAATGTCACTTTGTAATAAAAGCTATAGTGCTACTCAGTATGCTTTGTTGTCCTCGCTTGCTGCAGTAGGACGTATAATTATCTCTCCTACTTCAGGTTTTTTAGTTGAGTCAGTTGGTTGGGCTAATTTCTTTTTAATAACTACCTTAGTTGCAACTCCGGCTTTAGTACTGCTGTGGCATATGAGGGAGGATATTAGAAAGTTAAGTTTAAAATCATCTCAAGAGGGAAATAAATAGGCTATTATTTAGAAGACATTTACACCATTTGTGTTGATAGGTAGTATTTCTAAATACCAGTTGTCTTTCTCTATTTCATTAAAGAAGGTTTGAGTGCGATAAATAGTTTTCCTAAGAAGTGTTCTTTCATGATATTTAAGCCACTGGCGTCTAATTTCAACATAGGATGTTATCCACTTTTTTTCATTCCCACCTTTGGAAGGAGGGGACTCTCTAAATCTTTTTCTTAAAAACATAGGGACACCACCTGAGTGGACAAATGAGTCATAAACTACAAGTCCGCTTAAAGGCAACTCAAAACCATTTTTTTGAAGCCAGTTTAGAGCAGGTAGCCAGTATAACCCATCAAAGAATATATCTTGAGACTCTCTCATAGTTTGGTCTTCACGAGCAGCTTTAATAAGAAGATTTTTAAAGTTTTCATCATTGGATAAGGGTTGTTTGCCTATTTTCTCTAAATAGGGGACGAAATCATCAGCAAACTTTCCATTATTATCTATATATATCTCTATTAATTTTAAAAGATTACCTTGCTCAGTTGTCTGGCTTCTGCCATAAGTAATTTGATATGTACCATTTATTCCGTCATCGTATATAACGAGTTTGTCATATTTGCCTTCAGGGACACCTGTTTCAAAAACATTAATAATTCTCTGAATTAAGTTCTTTTTATCAGCAATTAGCATTTTATATGTGATTTGACGCTTTATTTAAAACAGAGCTTTCCTCTAATATTATTAATATAAAAATAATCTACAAATTGGTAGTTGTCAAGAGAAAGAATAAACATCTTTAAATCTTTTTAATTTTATTGATTTTTAGTAGTCTATTTCTTTATATTTTACAGATTATGGATATAAAACAGAGGTTAATTGCGCTTATAAAGAGCCGTTCTTATCAATATAGCGAAGATAAACCTTTTAAGCTTTCCTCAGGAGGTTATAGTAATTACTATTTTAATTTAAAGAAAACTACCTACTCACCTGAAGGGATATACCTTGTTGGTAAGATCCTTTTTGATAAGCTTAAAGAGCTCTCTTTAGAGATTGATGCTATCGGAGGCTTGACCTTAGGTGCTGACCCGATCGCTTTGGCTGTCGCGAGGCATTCTTATGACAGCAATCAACCTATCGAAGCATTTACCATACGAAAAGAACCTAAGGGCTACGGTACTGAACTGCAGATAGAGGGTAACATTAAAAAGGGAGATAGAGTAGTTATCATAGATGACGTGATCACCACAGGGAGTTCGACTATCAAAGCAATTAAGGCTGCTGAAAGGTTTGGACTTGTTATAAAGGGAGTTATTGTGCTTTTAGATAGATGTGAGCAAAACGGCAGGCAAAATATTGAGTCCTTAGGCTACAAAGTGTATAGCATTTTGACAATAAAAGATTTTATGTAGTTAGACTCATATTGCCTGCCATTTTAACTATTCCCTCAGCTGTCCGTTACCGAATACTATAAATTTTGTGCAAGTTAGCTCTTCAAGTCCCATTGGTCCTCTTGCATGAATTTTATCCGTTGATATGCCTATCTCAGCTCCTAAACCGAACTGAAAACCATCATTTAGGCGAGTGGAGGCGTTTACAAAGACAGCTGATGAGTCAACCTCTCTTATGAAGAGCATGGCTTTGCTGTAGTCTTGAGTAATTATTGAGTCTGAGTGTGATGAGCCATATTTTGCTATATGCTCCATAGCTTCGTTTAAGTCTTCTACGATTTTCACATTTAAGATTAAATCAAGATACTCTTTATAATAGTCATCATCATTAACAGCCTCAATTCCTGGATATAGAGCTTGGGTCTTTAGGCATCCTTTTATTTGA
The DNA here is from genome assembly GCA_026415415.1 of Thermodesulfovibrionales bacterium. Lineage (GTDB taxonomy): Bacteria > Nitrospirota > Thermodesulfovibrionia > Thermodesulfovibrionales > Dissulfurispiraceae > DYHD01. The sequence goes on from JAOAHE010000015.1 coordinate 21,053, forward strand.
ACTCCACTGTCTTGAAATCTTTTAAGCATCTTGGGGAGGAACTCTTTGGCTATGGCTTTATCTACTAGTAGTGTTTCCATTGCATTACAAGTAGCTGGTCTTTGAACTTTTGCATTGTAAGATATCTCTTCTGCCATCTGTAAGTCTGCATCTTTGTCCACGAAAACATGGCAGACACCTTTGTAATGCTTAAGAACAGGTATTCTGGAATTTTCAGTTACCGTTCTTATTAAGCCTTCACCACCTCGGGGTATTATTAAGTCTATAATACCTTCAAGTTTTAGCATCTCCATGATAGCCTGTCTATCTGGTATATCTATGTAAGTAATAGCTCCTTCATGAATGCCTTCTTCTTGTGCTACTTTTCTTAATATTGAGACTATAGCTTTGTTGCTATTGATAGCTTCAGTTCCACCTCTTAAGATAACCGAGTTGCCTGCTTTAAGACATAAGCTCGTTGCATCTGCTGTAACATTTGGGCGGGCTTCGTATATGATGCCGATCACTCCTATTGGCACCCTCATCTTACCAACAAGCATGCCATTAGGTCTTCGTCTCATGTTAAGTATTTCTCCTACTGGATCAGGTAGTTGTGTGACTTCTATTAGACCGTCAGCCATCTCCTTTATCCTTTTATCGTTAAGAGTAAGTCTTTCTATAATGGGCTTTGAAAGACCTTTTTTCTCCGCCTGTTCAATATCCTTTTTGTTTTCTGTTAAAAGAATATTTTGTGAGTCAATAAGAGCTTGAGCCATTTTAATTAAGACCGTATTTTTTTGTTTTGATGAAGCTCGTGCAAGGCTTCTTGCTCCTTCTTTTGCTTCTTTAGCTTTTTGAAGAATATAATCTTTTAATTCCATTGATACCTCCTAATTTTTTGTTGTTTTAGTACCTTGCTTCTATGAAAACTTGCCAATATAGATTAGCAAGTGTAAGATAAAAAAATTTAAGCTTAGTATTATAATATAGAGTTGGTGAAATAAAAAAAGTAAGCTTAGATCAATTAAGAGAAAAACTTCAAAAAGTATATTATGGTGCAGAGATTGGTTTATGTTTTTCTTTATAAAAAGATTCTTGTTTATGGTAAGTCATTAGAGAGGTTTAAAGAAAAACTGATTGCTTCTTTGATTTTAAGGTTTTAAAACTAAAGATTTCTTTAATAAAAAGCTTTTTATAAAATAGTAGTATTTAAATTTCAGATTAAAAAGATGCTTTCATGCTTAACAAATAAAATAAAAAAGTGGTAATATTAAGACTATGAAATATAGAGCACATCTCATAATTGAGGGGAAAGTTCAAGGTGTTTTTTTCAGAGCTTTTACAAAAGAGGTAGCAGATTCTTTGGGCTTAAAAGGTTGGGTGAGAAATCTTCCTAATAGAAAAGTGGAAGCTGTTTTTGAAGGAAATAAAGAAGACATAGAGACTGCAATCAGCAGGTGCTATATTGGTCCTCCAATGTCAATGGTTATAAATATAGATATTAGATGGGAAGATAAAGTTGAGGGATTTAGTGACTTTAGAATCAGATATTAGTTATAACCGTAGAATTAATAAGCTCAAGGAAAGGATTCTATCAGGCAGTAAGATTACAAAAGAAGAAGCTTTTTTTATTGTTAACTCTCATAACTTAACCCTCTTAGATCTGTTTTCAGCTTCTAATAGTCTTCGCGCTAATTATTCAGCCGAGTTTATAGAGTTGTGTGCGATCATAAACGCTAAATCAGGGGCTTGTTCAGAAGACTGTAGCTACTGTGCTCAATCTTCTAAGAATAAAGCAAAAGTTAACATATATCCTTTGATGAAAAGAGAGCTTATAGTGGAGAAAGCTCTTGAGGCAAAAGAGGGTGGAGTTAGTAGGTTTAGTATCGTTACAAGTGGAAAAAAGATTAATAGATATGAGCTTCAAGAGGTAGCTAAAGCTATTAAGGATATTCGTATATTAGGTCTTAAGCCTTGTGCTTCTTTGGGAATTTTAAGCCTTGATGAACTGATATTTTTGAAAGAAAGTGGACTTTATAGGTATCATCATAATATCGAGACATCAGAAAAATTTTATCCTAAGATCTGCACAACACATACTTATGCTGAAAGAGTAAAGACCATAGAGTTTGCTAAATCTATTGGCCTTTCTGTATGTTCAGGTGGAATTTTTGGGATGGGTGAAAGTTGGGAAGACAGAATAGAGATGGCATTTGCATTAAAAGAGTTAAATGTAGATTCTGTTCCAATAAACTTTTTGATCCCGATCGAAGGAACACCTTTGTATGGCAGAGAACTGCTTCATCCCTTTGAGGCTCTAAAGGTAATAAGTCTTTTTAGGTTTATCTTGCCTGATAAGTCAATAAGAATATGTGGTGGAAGGATGCAAGTTTTAAAAGAGTTTCACAGTCTTATTTTCATGGCTGGTGCAGACTCAGTAATGACAGGGAATTACCTTACCACAACGGGTGTCTCATATGAAAAGGATATAGCCTTAATTAGACTGCATGGTTTTATCCCTGAGGGCTTCAAGTAATAAGTGATGTGGAAAAACTAATCATGAGGATCTTGATAGCTTGTGTTTTTTTCTTTGTTGTTTTATTAGCCTGTGAATATGCCTTTTCAGACTTTCAACTTTTAGTTTCAGGACTAAATAGCAAACATCCTCAGGAACGACTTAATGCGATTAATTCTTTGAAAACCATTGAGGATGAGAGAACTGTGGAACTCTTGGTTGAGCTTTTAAACAACAGGCAGGAAGACTGGCGAGTTCAATCAAGGGCTATTAAGTTACTTGGTGAGAGCAAAAACCCTAAATCCTTGAATATCTTACTTCAATATCTTGACGGAGTTTTTTTTAACTTTGAGTGTCCTTCGGTTAAGCTGAGTGCTGTTTTAGCCTTAGGTAATTTCAAAGATGAACCAAAGGTAGTAGATGCCCTTCTTAATAACCTCTACTATGATAATTTGTTAATAAAAGAGGCGGTAGTGCAGTCCCTTGGTGCTATAGCTAATAGAAAAGCAGTTCCTCATTTGATATCTTTACTACAAGAAAGTAGCTTTGCTATTAAATACGCTACAATTAAAGCATTAGATAAGATTGGCGATCCTCAAGTAATCCCCTATCTTAAAAGTTTTTTATCTTCAGAGAAAGATGTATTGTTAAGGAGAGAAGCTTTAAAGGTTATACGGAGTTTGGCTTTTAACCATGATAGATAATATCAAGGCAACTTTAAAGATCCTTTTTAGTTAAGAATTTAAGATAGCTCATAATCCTTTCCAATAGTTTTATAGCAAAGGCATACTATAGGCATCTGGATATGGCTTCTTTATAATTAAAGCGATTATCTTAGCATAAAGTAGATGTTGATAGATCTGTATTTGTAACTTTTTAGGTTATAACCTAAGTAGGGTTAGAAACCTTTTTTATAGCTAAGTTATAAGAGGATTTTATATATAGTAAATAGGGTTATGATATTTAAGGTAAATGTACATAATTTATCAAAATTTGACAGCATAAAGAGATATCTTTGGAACCATGAAGTTGAGGAAGATTAATTGGATTTTTTAATTAGTTAAGATAATTATTTTGAGAGTGCAGTTGATTATATAAAGATTATATAAAAGAGATTAAAATTCCTCTTTGAGTTCGTTAAGAAGCTTTTTTCTATAGAAAATTTCGCCTTTTTTGCTTGATTTCAAGTAGATCTATCAAAAAATACATTTAAATTGCTATAATTAAAAGTTTGTTAAGTTACTATATTATTTCTTTGAGGTATATTTAAATTGCTAACAGTATTTCTGCAGTTTCTTTTCTCAGGGCTAACCGTTGGAGCTGTATATGCCTTGGTAGGGATGGGGTTTAATATTATTTATAATGCTACCTCTATAATTAATCTGGCTCAAGGTGAGTTTGTTGTTATTGGTGGTTTAATGATGTGGTTTTTTACCTCATCTGTTAAGCTCCCTTTTGTTTTATCAGTTTTGCTTACCATTTTAACAGCCGGATTGATAGCTTTTTTGATGGAAAGACTTACTATAAGACCTATTCAGAAAACTGACTTACTTCTCATGATAATGATTACTATATCTGTCTCAATAGTTTTAAGGGGTCTTTTAATGTTTAAGTTTGGTAAGGACCCTTATGGGTATCCTCCTTTTACTGAAGGTGAACCTATAAGCATTTTTGGTGCTATCATTCAACAGCAGGCATTGTGGGTAATAGGGGTCACAGCGGTAAGTATTGTTTTACTTTATATATTCTTCAATAAGACATTAATTGGCAAAGCTATGAAAGCTTGTGCTGTAGATCCTGTAGCTGCAAGACTTGTAGGGATTAATGTGTCACAGATGGTTATGCTTTCTTTTATCTTAAGCGGGGTAGTAGGGGCAATAGGCGGTATAGCTATTACCCCAATATCTTTAATGGAATATGATAAAGGTCCAATGTTGGCAGTTAAAGGATTTTGTGCAGCTATTTTAGGTGGACTTGGAAGAGGCAGAGGTGCCATAGTAGGTGGTTTTACAATAGGGGTCCTTGAATCTATGACAGCGGGATACTTACACTCAGGCTTAAAGGATGCAGTTGCTCTTATAATCTTACTTTTAGTTTTATTTTATAAACCAGCAGGTATTTTTGGCAGTAGCGCGATAGCACGTTTGAGAAAATTTTAAGAAGATATGAATAAAGATAATATTATCGCTCTTACAGTATTGGTTATCTTAATAGTCTTTTTCCCCCTTTTATCACCAAGTCCTTATAACTTAAGTATAGCTATTTTTGCTGGAATAAATGCACTTCTTGCAATAGGATTGTCTATCTTGATGGGATACGCTGGCCAGATTTCTCTTGGTCAAGCAGGTTTTTATGGTATAGGTGCTTATGTTTCAGCAATATTAAGTCTGAAAGCAGGGATACCTGTACTTTTGAGCATCTTATTTGCAGCTTCTGTTGCTGGGATTTCAGCTGTATTATTGGCGGTTCCTGCATTGAGACTTAGGGGGCATTATTTAGCTGTAGCTACCTTAGGCTTTGGAGAGATTATTTATATAATTTTGAATGAGTTTGGACCTGGTGGGCCATCTGGCTTTGGTGATATCCCACGATTATCTATTTTAGGTTATTTTTTTGATTCTTCTACTAATTTCTTTTATCTAACTTGGACAGTAGTTACTTTAGCAATGATTTTCTCAATTAATTTGATTGATTCAAGAATAGGAAGAGCATTGCGTGCAATGCATGATAGTGAGATTGCTTGCAAAGCCATGGGGCTTGATATTGTCTCTTTAAAGATAAAGGTTTTTGTATTGAGTGCAATTTTTGCGTCTTTGGCAGGGAGCCTTTATGCACATTATGTTACTTTTGTTAGTCCAAGCTCTTTTTCTCTCTTTCATTCTGTATTAATAGTTATGATGGCAGTTTTAGGGGGGATTAACAATCTTTGGGGAGCTATCTTAGGAGCTATAATAATAACTATTTTGCCTGAGCTATTAAGAAAATTTGAGGAGTTTGATGTTCTTGTATATGGTTTAATACTTACATTTTCTTTATTGTTTTTTAGGAAAGGACTTGTGCCGATCTTTATTGATAAGTTAAAAAAACTGAGGGCATGATTCTTGCTTAATGTCAACGGTATAACTAAGATTTTTGGTGGACTGGTGGCACTTAAGGACGTTTCTTTCTCAGTCCAAGAGGGCTATATTAGTGCCTTAATAGGTCCAAATGGAGCTGGAAAGACAACCCTTATGAATATTATAAGTGGAATACTAACCCCTGATAAGGGAAAGATATTTTTTGAGGACCAAGAAATCAGCAATCTTCAATCTGTTAGAATCGCTAAGATGGGGATATCTCGGACTTTTCAACATCTTGAAGTATTTTCTAATTTATCAGTGCTTGAAAATGTTATGGTTGCTCGGTACACTAAGACTAAATCTGGTTTTATATCTTCAGGATTAAAACTGCCATTTGCAAAGAAAGAGGAACTAACTGCTAAGAAGAAATGTGAGGAAATCCTTGATTATATAGGACTTTACAATAGAAAGAATGAAATAGCCTCTAATTTGCCCATTGGTGAACAAAGAACCTTAGAAATCGCACGTGCTCTTGCTACTGAGCCTAAACTTTTATTGCTTGATGAGCCTGCAGCAGGACTTAATATAAAAGAGACAAAGATGCTCGGTGAGACAATCAAGAGAATTCGCCAGGAAAAGGGTATAACTATCTTACTCGTTGATCATGACATGGAACTTGTTATGAAGATAAGTGATTGGATTACAGTTTTAAATTTTGGTGAGGTCATAGCAGATGGCAAACCTTCTGATGTTCAAAAAGACCCTGTTGTTATAAAAGCTTATCTTGGAGAGGAACTATGACCGCTGATACAATGCTAGTGCTCAAAAATGTAGATGTGCATTATGGAAAGATTCATGCTATAAAGAGACTATCTTTACATGTAAACAGAGGCGAAATAGTTGCTTTGATAGGGGGTAATGGCGCTGGGAAAACAACCCTTTTATCAGCTATTTCAGGGTTGCTAAGGGTTACATCTGGAGAGATAAAATATAATAATATAATGATTAATAACCTCCCAGCAGAGGAGATTGTAAAGAAAGGCATCTCTCACGTCCCTGAGAGGGGGCTTGTTTTTAAGCCCTTAACTGTTGAGGATAACTTATTATTAGGAGCTTATCATCTCTACTCTTTTGCTAATAGAAACGAATATAAAAAAGATCTTCTTCAGGTATATAAGATGTTCCCTGTGCTTGAAGAAAGGAGAAAACAACTTGCAGGTACCCTATCTGGTGGTGAACAACAGATGCTTGCTATTGCCAGAGCTTTGATGGCTAAACCAAAGTTGTTGCTTCTTGATGAACCAAGCATGGGATTAGCCCCTTTAATAGTTAAAGAGATTTTGGCTTATATAAAAAGGCTGAGGGATAATCATGGCTTGACTGTTCTTTTGGTTGAACAAAATGCTCGTAGCGCATTACAGATTGCTGATAAAGGTTATGTTTTGGAGACAGGAAGAGTTTTACTGCAAGGCTCTGCAGAAGACCTTCTTGCCAATAGAGATGTTCAAAGAGCTTATCTTGGTAGAGATTTAGACACATAATAGTTGACATCGTTTTTTAAAAGATATGGCTATAAATATAATAGATGAGTTAGTAGATAATTTAACAAAGTTACCTGGTATCGGCCGAAAAACAGCCCAGAGGCTATCTTTTTTTATATTAAGCATGTCTGATACTGAGGCAAAAAGGTTAGCAGAGGCGATTATAAATTTAAAAGAAAAAGCTCTATTTTGTTCTATTTGCTTTAATATAACTGATAAAGACCCTTGTCATATATGCTCTGATAACTTGAGAGATAGAAAAACTATTTGTGTAGTAGAAGAACCAAGTAATATTGTAGCTATTGAAAGAACTAAGATCTTCAAAGGGTTGTATCATGTGCTTTTAGGGGCTTTGTCTCCTTCAGAAGGTATTACTCCAGAGAGATTGAAGATTAAAGAACTTCTATCAAGGGTTACAGAAGGAGAAATTCAAGAGGTGATTATAGCTACAAACCCAAATACAAAAGGGGAGTTAACAGCAAGTTATCTCAAGGATGTCTTAAAGGCATATAATATTAAGGTAAGCAGAATTGCTTATGGGTTACCTATAGGTAGTGATATAGAGTTTGCTGACGAGGTTACCCTCTCGAAATCTCTTGAAGGCAGAAGGGCTTTATAAATAGGCTTTTTACCATGGATCTAATACAAAAAGTCAGAGATACAATATCTAAATTCAATATGATTTTTAGAAATGATATAATCCTGATAGCTTTATCAGGAGGTGCTGACTCTGTATGTCTTTTGAAAGTTTTATCTGAACTTAAAGACGAGTTTGAGTTAAAGCTTAACTCTCTTTATATTGACCATGGATTAAGACCTGATGAAATACCACTTGAGATAGAATTCTGTAGTAGACTCTCTGAATCCTTAAAGATCCCTTTTATGATTAGAAAGGTAGATGTTTTGGGTTACTCAAAAGGTGAAAAGATGACTAAGCAACAGGCAGCAAGGGAATTAAGATATATGGTCTTTAATGAAGTTGCCTTTGAAATAAAAGCTGATAAGATCGCTTTGGGGCATACTGCTGATGATCAGGCTGAAACGCTACTTTTAAGATTGATTAGAGGATCAGGATCTTTGGGATTAGCTGGCATACCACCAGTAAGACAAAAGATAATTAGACCATTAATAGAGATTGAAAGAAAGGATATCGAAGCGTTTTTAGATGAAAATAACATAGCTTTCGTTGTTGATTCGTCAAATTTGTTAGATAGATATATTCGCAATAAAGTGAGAAATTTCCTTATACCAGAGATAAAAAAGATAAACCCTTCTATCGTTAATACTTTACAAAAAACTTCAGAGATTTTTAGAGATGAAGAGAGATATTTTGAGGTTATGGTTACTAAAACTATGATGAAGATGATAAGTAGAAAAACAGATAACCATATAGAACTCTTTTTAACCCCTTTTGAGGTAATAGATACTGTATTAATGAGAAGAGTTCTTCGTAGAGCTATTGATGCAACAAGAGGTTTAAGAGGAATAAATTTTATACATATTGAAGATATTATATCTTTGATAAAGAAGGGTAAGGCAGGAGACAGACTTTATCTGCCTAATAATATAAGAGTAATTAAGGGCTATTCAATTTTAACTATTACTTGCCAGCAGCCTAATAAATTAGACACCTATACTTTATATGAACCTAAGAGTATCTATCTTAAAGAGGCTTCATTAACTTTAAGTTGTAAGGTGATTGATATTAAAGGGATAGATAAGGAAGTAGCTTCAAAAAAGGTTGCCTACTTAGATGCTGATAAAATTAATTTTCCTCTTAAGATAAGAAGTAGAAAAGAAGGAGATTATTTCTATCCCTTTGGTTTGGGCAAGAGGAAAAAACTTCAAGATTTTTTTGTTGATGAAAAAATTCCACGCGATGAAAGAGATATAGTGCCTTTATTGATAAATGACAATGGAGATATTTTATGGGTGTCAGGCTATAGGATAGATGATAGATATAAAATTAATAAAGATACTAAAAGGGTACTAAAATGCACTATAGATTATTAATCAGTTCCAGACTTTAAGAGTAGTAATTATTAAATTCTAATCATAAGATTTTAGGGTTCATTAGTTTAAGGAGGAGAGAGATGAGAAGAAAGATATATTTAACTAAAACTAAAAGCTTAATTATTTGTCTGACTATCGTTACCTTTCTATTTACTTTTTCAGCTTTGTTAGAGGCTCAGGGGGGTTATTCACCAAGGGTTTTAGAGCAGCTTGGGGATGCTATGGCAGATGTAGTTGATCATGTTAAACCGTCTATAGTGAATATATCAACTACAAGGGTTATTAAAGCTCAGCGACATCCTTTCTTTGATGATCCTTTTTTCCGTAGATTCTTTGGAGATGAACTACAAAGACAGCAAAAGAGGAAAGTTACTAATCTTGGATCGGGAGTAATAGCGACCTCTGATGGTTATATCCTGACAAATAACCATGTTATAGAGGGCGCGGAGGATATTTTAGTTAAGCTTGCAAATAACAAAGAATATAAGGGTAAGGTAGTAGGTTCAGATAAAAGAACAGATCTTGCTGTAATTAAGATAGAAGAGAGAAATCTTCCTACATTAAGATGGGGGGACTCTGACAAGTTAAGGGCAGGAGAGCTTGTCCTCGCTATTGGCAATCCTTATGGGTTAAATCAAACCATAACAATGGGTATAATCAGTGCTTTAGGAAGGTCAGGGATCGGTATAACTGACTACGAAGACTTTATTCAGACAGATGCAGCTATTAACCCAGGCAATTCAGGAGGTGCTCTTGTTAACTTAAAGGGGGAATTAGTAGGGATTAATACTGCTATTTTTTCTACAACAGGTGGCTATCAAGGAATAGGGTTTGCCATACCCTCAAATATGGCTAAAAGCATAATGGAAAGCATAATTAGTCGCGGTAAGGTTGTAAGGGGATGGCTGGGAGTAAATATCCAACCTCTTACACCAGATCTCGTTAAGCAGTTTAAACTCAAAGATGAAAAAGGTGTTTTATTATCTGATATAGTTGAAGGAGGACCAGCAGAGAAAGCCGCTCTTAAAAAAGGGGATGTGATAGTAGAATATGATGGTAAAAAGGTAGAGAATCCTTTTCAACTAAGAAATATGGTTGCAGCTACAGCACCTGGCAAATCGGTGGATATTAAGATAATAAGAGATGGAAGGCCGCTTACTTTGAAAGTAATTATAGGTGAGTTACCCGCTGATTTTAACATAGCCTTAGGACAGCAAACCCAAAATACTTTTAGGGGCATTACTATTCAAGATCTAACAGAAGAGTTCTTTAAGAAAGAAGGTATAACAAAGAAGATAAAAGGAGTGGTAGTTGTAAATATTGCTGATGATAGCCCAGCTTGGGGGAGATTGAACGAAGGAGACATTATAATAGAGGTGAACAGACAAGCTATTTCAAATTCTAAAGAATTTAATGCTATAGTATCTAAAATAGCTCCAGAAAAAGAAGTTTTATTCACTATAATTAGAGAAGGCTCTTCACTATTTACAGTGATACCTTCAACTTCTAATTGATTAGACATTTTTTTAATCCCAACAGATAGGGATTGATCTTAATCCCCATCTGTTGGGATTATTTAATTGTATCAATAAGATTTATAATTACCTCATTACTTAATAGTAAACCTCTTTTAGTGAGCATAACTTTGTTTTTTTGTCGTTTTAATAAGTTTTGGTTTATAAGACTTTCTATTTTTGGTTTCATCTGAGCAAGTATGTTGGGAGGTAATTTTTTTAAGTTTATACCTTGTGTTTTTCTTAAACCAAGAAATATTAATTCTTTTATCTTGTCTGCATGGCTTAATTTGATAGACTCAGTTAAGGGAATAACCCCCTTAGAAATAGATTTAATGTAGTCATTAATATCTTTAACATTGCAATATCTTAACCCCCCTATATAAGAGTGTGCCCCTGCACCTATTCCTACGTAGTTTCCGCTATCCCAATAATTTAGGTTATGTCTACAGTAAAAACCTACTTTTGAAAAGTTTGAGATCTCATAATGTTTAAACCCATTTTTTTCTAATATGCTTTTTCCTAAGTGATACATATCTATTACTAAGTCTTCATCAGGTAGTACTAACTTTTTTGATTTAATCTTTTTATAAATTGGGGTATCTGTCTCAATAATTAATTCATATATTGAGATATGCTGAGGTTCTGTATTAATAATCTTCATAAGGGTATCTTGCCAATGTAGTAGTTCATCTTTGTTATCTTTTTGGTTGATATTTTGAGGGATACCATATATAAGATCAACAGAGATATTTTTAAATCCAGCTTTTTTAAGCAAGTCAATGGTCTCTAAAGCTTTTTCTGCGGTATGGCTACGCCCTAAGATTTTTAACTGTCTATCAACCAAGGATTGAATACCTACACTTATTCTGTTTATATCTAATGATCTGATACCTAATATTTTATCTTTATTTAAGCTCTCTGGGTTTGCCTCTATCGTGATTTCTACATCTCTTTGAATTGTAAGATTTTCCTTTATAGACTTAAATAGTTTTTTTAGTAAATCTAATCTCAATATGGTTGGAGTACCTCCCCCTATATAAATAGCTTTGAGAGCATCTAACATTTTTTTCTTAAGAGAAATTTCCTCTATAACAGCACTGATATAGTCTTGAGCAGCTTTTTCATTAAACTCTATAGAATAAAAGTCACAGTAAAAACATTTTTTTCTGCAAAAAGGTATGTGTATATAAAGATATAAGGCTTTAGAATTAGTCATTGTTGGAAGTTATAAGAAGGAAGGGTTCAGTGATTGTTAATTTTTCTTTTTTTCTTGTATTTATTTTCATACATCGTAGAGTCAGCCTTAGCTATTAGGTCTTCTAAAGATACAGGCATATCAGGGTCATAAATTGAGATGCCCACACTTAAGGAAATTTGATAGTCCTTTTTTGCCTCAAGGTTAAAGGCTTCAACATTTTCGTTTAGTCTTTTTGTGATGGTTTGGTGGTTAATATAACCCGTTTGTAAAGCAGATACTACAAACTCATCACCGCCATATCTGGCAATTATATCTGATTCTCTAAAAGTATTTTGCAAAATTGTAGCTGTATTTTTTAAGGCTTGATCCCCTTCAATATGACCATAGGTGTCGTTAATGTATTTCATATCATTTAAGTCAATGAAAAGTAGTAACATCTTTGCTTTAAGTCTATCAGCAGTCTTCATTAATTGTTCTGTAAGGGCGATAAAACCTCTACGATTATATATACCTGTAAGATCATCTATAAGGGAAAGATTTTTAAGCAGTTGTTCTGTCGCTATTCTTTCTGAAATATCATGGGCTACATGAACCGAACCAGCTATATTTTTCTCTTTATTTAAGATAGGCACAACAGAAACGTGAAAATATCCTTTTAAGTTTTGTTCATAAACATCAGCTGTGTGAGACTTACCATCCTTAAGAAGCTTACTGTGGGGACATATTATTGGAGGTGCCTTAGAGCTATGGACTAACTCATAGCAATGCTTACCGATTGCGTCCTCACTTTTTATGCCAAGTCTTTCTAACATAGCTTTATTAATTTTTACTATTGTATGCTGAGTATCTAAAATGGCTATGAGGTCAGGTACTGCATTAAATGTCATTTCCCATTCTTCATTAGCCTTAGCACATTCATTAGCTTTTTGCGTAGCAAATTTATCTAAGGTGATATCATTTATTTGGGTTATGGTCCCAACAAAATTGTCATAGATAAAAGGGTATATAGAAACTTTTTGGTGCATGAACTCTGATATCTTTTTATTGATATAAGGAATTTTGATTAAATAGTTATGGTCTGAGGGTATGGAAAGGGTCTGTTTTGTTTTTAAAACTTCTTCAAAATAGTTGATTAAATTTTCTTCAATTATTTCAGGGAATAAATCTGGAATTTTTTTACCTATTGTATCATGTCTTTTTAAATTTAAGTGCTTTTCAAACCATTTATTGCAATACTGAATAATGAGCTTATCATCAGTTGCAAGTATGCCAAAATCGGTTGTCTCTTGAAGCCAGTTAGCAATAGCTTGATAGATTGTAGTTGTCTCTATCATAGCTTAATATAATAATAAAAATCTAAAAAAAATTAAATAGAGTGTATAAGCTACAGACATATGCGACATTTCTCCCTTTTCAATTATAAAATCTATGGGTGTCTTTTTGTTAAGTGATT
>JAOAHE010000016.1 GCA_026415415.1 Thermodesulfovibrionales bacterium
CTCCAGCCTCGTATTCTACTTAATATTGGGTATGCTTTTGCAAAATGATCCATTAATCCCTAATGTCGCATATGTATCTTATCTTTTTCAGAACCTTTAGACTTTAAGTAGAGGTTGGTCAATTCAAGAATTTATTGTTATGAATAGTATAAAGTTATGAATAGTAGTGATTGAATAAAAAAACCAAAAGGTTTTAATTTAAACTTAATAATTGAAATTGAAGACATAATATAACAAAAACTTACAGTCTTACACTACTTTAAAATAGACTAAATCATTTTTATGTGATATCTTTAGCAGACAAAATAACTAAGCTTTTATGTCTATTATTCCTTTGTCTTGTATCTGCTCAATTTGCTCAATAGTTTGCTCAGCATCTAAAAAATTTACACTCTTTAGTTTTAGCCCTGCAACTGTAAAGGCATTGTAAAGTTCCGCAGAGTTAGTATTGAGCAATGAAAGAAAAGTATTATTTTCTGTTTTAAAGAATACTGCAAACTCATAATTTGACATACTAATTAAGGTGCTAACTCTTCCAATGCCCTCTAATTGAAGATTAATTTTACAAGAATAGGAGGGATTTTTAGTGGTTTTTTTACTTTTTGAAAAATGAAGTTCGCTATGTTTGAGGTTTTGCCAAGTGAGAGGTAAGAAAGTATAAAAAGATTCAGTTATTTTGGAAAGTGTTTGATATAGCTCAATATCTTTAATTAAAAAGTTTATTTTCTTAATTAGCTCATCACGTAGGTCATCAGAGGTCTTGTGAATTAGTGATAGGGCATATTCAGCTTTTGCTGTATCTGAGAGAAGATTTTTTAGTTTAAGTAAGATTGGTTTAATATCTTTTTTTATGTTTACTAAGTTTTTCTCTAAGAATAATAGAGTTTCTTGATTGGAGCTATTTTTTATAATTTCTCTAAGCTTTTCTGGTTCTGACAAGGTTTGTTGTTGATTTTGTATCTGTGATATTTTAGTTAAAAGATTTGCTATTAATTTAAGTTTAGTTTCGTATAAAATGCCTGTATTTAGAATGGTGTTTTTAAGATAATTATGTTTTAGTCTATCCATGTTTAAGAATAGAGCATTTTTAAGATAATCAAGTTCTTCAATCCCATCGGGTATCTGTTGTACTAAATCGTATAGACTTTGAGATATTCCTTGTTCTGCTGATTGTAATTTTTTATGGATCAAGTTTTGCAGTTGTATGCGAATTTCTTGCGGTATTGAGTTTATATCTGATGGAAAAGCTTTTAGGATCTCTCTGTTAATTGATAAAATCTTACCGTTTATCTCGTCTTTAAGGTTATCTGTCTTTAAATATTGATTTATTACCTTAGAGAGCTGATTGATCAATTTTCTAAGTATAATGACATCTTCATTGTCTAAAGCATGTTTTTCTTTAAGATTGGGTATTAATTTTTCATAAGTTAAGAATTGAAGTTTAATATTACTGTGTTCTGATGCTAAAGTAATAACCTTGAAAAGTGCAACTTTTCCTTTCTGTAGAGAAATTTGAGAAGTAGCAGTAAAGATATTGTCTTTAACTTTTATTAAGACCTTATTTGAAGGTAAGATGTCTAATATCTGGCCCTTTATAATATCACCAAGATTAAATGAAATAGCTTTATTAGAGGAGTGAATTATACTTATTAAGTTAGAATTTATGCTATTTATGCTGTTCATTTTAGCTTGATGATATAGTTTGGTTCAGCATACTTAACCTCTGGTAGCTGACTGAAATGTTGAAGTGCTTTTTTTGCATTTTTACTTGAGAGTTTAATATGATAAATTTTTACTCCTTCTATAAACTTGATTATTGTTGCGCCCTGTGATTCAATAATTTTTTGTGCTTCTTCTTCAGTTATGGATTCTTTAAACTTTATAAGAAGTTCATCTTCAGCAAAACTGTTTTCAGCCATAGCAAATTCCTTTTTTTTATTTTCTGTAATCTGAGCTATTTTGTCACTTTCTTTGACAATGTGAGGTGTAAGAAACACAAGTAAGTTAGTCTTTTTCTTCGAAATGGACTCATTTTTGAAGAGCATACCCAGAAGAGGTATATCCCCTAATAAAGGTAATTTGTTTGTATTAATCTCTTCCCGCTCTTGCATCAAGCCTCCAATAACTACAGTTTGGCCATCTTTTACGACAACAGAAGTTTTTGTTGATCTCTTTGTAGTCGTCGGTCCAACATTGATCAGTATGTTTTCAGTTGATTGCTTAAGAGAGGATATCTCCTGATATATGTCAAGTTTAACATAATCACCTTCTGTAATTTGTGGTGTTATCTTAAGGGTTATACCCACGTCTTTTCTTTCAATAGAGCTTAAAACTGTGTTTGTTGTTGTAAGGTCTCTTTCTCTTTTTGATATGAAGGGCACATTTTCACCTACTACTATCTCAGCTTCTTTATTGTCAGATGTAAGGATCTGTGGGATGGATAAGATATTAATAGCATCTTTAAATTCATTAAGATTAAACAAAGCGGCAAATCCTGGGATAGTGATATTATTAGTTATTGCATTACCTCTATCATCTACGGATGTAACGGGAATGTCTCTAATAAAATTTCCTAAGCCCCCAAAACTTACACCCTCAAGCCCTTGAATTATATTCAGTATGGATGATGAACTGATTGACCCAAAGCCTCCTATAAACACAGGCTCTCCTTTATGTTTAGCTGTTGCTCTCCATTTAGCACCAAGATCTCTAAGGTTATCTATTGATGCCTCAACTATCATAGCTTCAACATAAACTTGCCTTGGTTTTCTGTCTAATTTTTTAATTATCTGAGAGATATTGTGATAATCAGCAGGTGAAGCTACTATTATTAGAGAATTAGAAGCCTTATCAGCAGTAATTGATATACCGCTTACAGACTCAAAGGGTATAACAGGTATAGCAGTAGTTGGTTGTTGTCTTTGTTGATGGGAGCCTTTAAGAATATTATCAAGGACTTTTTGTAGTTCTGTAGCATCTGCGTTTTCTAAAAAGTATATATTTATCCTTCCCAAGGTATCTGAGGATTTTACATCTAATAAACTAATTAAAGATTTCATTGATTGCCTACTTCCTCTATCGCCAAAAAGAACTACCGCATTAAGTCTTTGATCTGCAACGGCTCTTGGTTCATCTATACTTAGAGGTTGAACAGTTGGACGGGTTTTTTTAAGTCCTTCATTGATGATTTTTGCTATTGAGTCAGCAGAAGAGTATTGAAGAAATACTATTTCTGGTGACTCCTTTACTATAGATTGATCTATATCGTTCAGAATAGCCATTATTTTTTCAATGTTTAAGCCTGAATCAATTATGAGCAATAGGTTACCAGGACCGAAGGAAGATGCATGACCTTCTTTAGATATTAAAGGTTGTATTAACTTCAACGCATCTTCAGATGATATATTTGTCAAAGAGATTAAGCGAACAATAAAGCTTTCGTTGATAGGCTGTTTGTCTTTTGTTATTGCAATACTTTTTTGCTTAGCCTCAGAAAGAGGTATGATCTTATATATATCACTACCTGTAGGGACAAGGCTAAAGCCTTTTAGTTCTAAAACTGATGTATAGAGATTAAAGGCGTCATCAACATTTATTTTTGCAGGGGTTATGATAGTAACCTTACCTTTTAGTCTTTCATCGTAAACAAAGTTCTTTTTTGTGACTTCACTAATGAACTTAGTTATGACAGGCAAATCTACATCAACAAAGTTAAAGGCAACTTTCTGTTCAGTGGGAATTTCTAACTTACTTGCCAAGCAAGGTGAGCATATGATTAGTAAGATCAAAGATATTATAGATAAAAAGGTAATGATCCTTTTATTCATTTTATTCCTCATTTCACCAGATAGGTTAAGGTCATTCTATTGCCGTTTCTTATTATATCAAGCTGTATTCTATCAAGCCCTCTTAGAGAATAAAAAGCTTGAAGTGCTGTTTCAGGATTAGCTATGTTGTATTCATTGATTCTAAGTAGAATATCACCATTTTGTAGACCTAAATTGTGATATATACCATTATTTTTTACTTCTTTGAGTATAAAACCTTCTTGCCTGCCGTCTATAAAATTTGGTTGAAGCCTTGCATCGGTCATCAGCTCATTAGGATTATCAATAGCTTGTATGACCTTTTTTTTATCTAACATATAAGTGCTGCTAGTTAAACCCCTTACAAAGCTTGAAGTAGAATAGGGATGTTTGGAAGTTGAGATTTCTTCAACAGAAAATATATCTTGTAGAGGAATTTCAAAGGTTTCTGCGCCATTGTGGATAATAACTTTATCTTTATAAACCCTTTTTAATGTCCCATAATCAAGGACTTTTTGTCCTTCTTTGATAATTTCTTGTGAATTATTTTTATCTAAAAAAATTGCATAAGAGTATTTGCTATTTCCAGAAATAGTGCCAATTAGTTTGATTTCAGATATTGATGTTCTTTGATTTTCAAATATAGACAGTAGTTTAAGTGAGCTCTCAGGTAAACCAAAGATATTATTTTTTACTATATCTTCATAATCGTTTATGTTAGTATTTAATTGAGTTTGTGTCTCGGTTCGCAAAACAGGAGGAAACTTTTTGCTACTTTTATAGTGATATACTATTAATTCTCTTATTGTAAAAGACAAAGAGATAAATAATAATAAAGCTGTAATTAAAATAGATAAGTTATAAAAGTGAGTATTTTTTAAGTTTTTCATTTTATAAAGAAAAAACTGAGAAACTTAAGACTTAATTATACATTATAAGGTTTTTTTTTAAATTTGCATAGTCCTTATTATTTTTTCATAAAATAAGGGAGATTTATATATTCTAAATAGCTTTATTAGTAATTTCAAAAAAAAAGGAGTTAATGATTTACCGGATTAGTTTTGGGTTACTTACTGTTGTAAAGGAAGTTTTTAAATTTAGAGAAAATAAACATTGTATATTCTAATGCTTAATATCATTTTATAATTACACTAATTTTTTTATATATTTAAATAGTTATAATAGTGAGTGATATTTGTGTTTTTATAGAAATTTTACGATTTTCTATATGCTAATTATGTTAAAATAAAAATAATCCAATGCACATTCATTTT
Organism: Thermodesulfovibrionales bacterium; assembly: GCA_026415415.1. GTDB lineage: Bacteria > Nitrospirota > Thermodesulfovibrionia > Thermodesulfovibrionales > Dissulfurispiraceae > DYHD01. The sequence continues at coordinate 5,081 of JAOAHE010000016.1, forward strand.
TCTTTAGTCAGGGGCTGGCCCTGCGCAGTAAATGAGTGTGAACCCCGCCAGGTTCGGAAGAAAGCAACGGTAAGCATTTCATTTAGGTGCCGCAGTAAGCCGGTCCCTGAGTAGAGAAAAATGATGAAAACTTTTAACAGTCCTTTTACCATATAAATCTTAAATATGGCATATCTCGTTTTAGCAAGGAAATGGCGTCCTCAAACCTTTGATGAAATTACTGGACAAGAGCATGTCTGTAGGATTCTTAAGAATGCTGTTGTCCAAAATAAAGTATCTCATGCTTATATATTCTCTGGTCCCAGAGGAGTTGGTAAAACATCTACAGCACGAATTTTATCTAAGGCTTTAAACTGTAAAGAAGGTCCTACACCAACACCTTGTAATGATTGTTTCTCATGTAGAGCTATAGCCGAAGGTAAGTCTTTAGATGTAATAGAGATTGATGGTGCTTCAAATACAGGGGTTGACAGCATTAGAGATTTACGTGAAAGAGTAAAGTATGCTCCATCAACAGGGCTTTATAAAGTATATATTATTGATGAAGCTCATATGCTATCTACTTCAGCTTTTAATGCTTTACTGAAAACCTTGGAGGAGCCACCACCCCATGTAACTTTTATTCTTGCTACTACAGAGCCACGTAAAATCCCAGTAACTGTTCTATCAAGATGTCAACATCTGACCTTTAAACGAATACCTTATAGTAAGATAAAAGCTCATTTAGAGATAGTGTGCAATAAAGAAGGGGTTAAGGCTACTAATTCTGCTATTAGTCTTATTGCTCAGGCTGCTGATGGCAGTTTGAGAGATTCTCTTACAATCTTAGATCAGATTTTATCATTTTCTGATGAAATAACTGAAGATATGGTTAAAGATTTATTAGGGGTCACAGAGGTAGAGACCCTTTCTAAAATCATATCTTATGTAATTGATGGTGATATAAAAGGGCTTTTAAAAGAGATATCTTATCTTTCTGATTACGGCATAGATTTTAAGATATTTATTAAAGACTTGATATTATTTCTTAGAAAGCTATTGTTATTTAAGTTTTTTTCAAAAGAAGACTCTACTGTTGATTTAACAGAAAAAGAACTTACAGAAATAAATATTTTAAAAGATAAGACATCGGAAGAGCATCTCTTTTTGCTTTTCTCTGAGATCTCAAGAGCAGAGCCAAATATAAGAAGTGCTTTTTATCCCCGTATTGCCTTTGAGATTTCTTTGATGAAACTTTGCCTTTTGAAGAGATTTGCTCCTATAAATGAGGTTATAAAAAAATTAAAGACTACTTTACCCCAAAGGGATATTTTGGTAAATGATAAAGTTATTTCTGAAGATCAAGCAGAAGGACAACATAAAGTAGTTGCTGGTTCATTAGCTAATCTAAATATGGCTGATATCTGGGCTCAGGCAATAAAAAAGATTGAAGAGACAGATCATCTTCTTGCTGTTAAGCTTAAAGAAGCTATAACTTCTTTTGATGGTTCAATGGTTAAATTGACATTTAAGGGTGGTCTTTCAATACTTGCAGATTCTGTGAAGGATAATATTGAGTTTATTAGAAAGATCCTATTTGATATTGTAGGGCAGGAAATAACAATTGAGATTAAAACTGAAAATGTAGAAGTTAATGATAATAAATCACTTAAAGAAAAGGCTTTACAAAATCCGATTGTCCAAGAGGCTCTTCAGCTATTTGACGGAAAAATCCTTGAAGTTAAGCCTTTAAACTTGAAAAGGAGAGGTAAAAATGTCTAAAAAGATGTTAGGTGACTTAATGCGTGAAGTACAAAGAATACAAAGCCAGATGCAGAAAATTCAGCAAGAAGCAAGAAATAAAACAGTAGAAGCTTCCTCAGGAGGGGGGATGGTGACAGTTGTTGCAAATGGTGGTGGAGAGATTGTATCTATTAGAATAGAAAAGGATGTAGTCAACCCAGATGATATAGAGATGTTACAGGACCTAATAGTTGCAGCTTCAAATGAAGCTTTAAGAAGGGCTCAACAGATGGTTAATGAAGAGATGTCTAAGCTTACCCCTGGGTTACAAGTACCAGGGCTTGGCGGTTTGGGTAGTATGTTTAAGTAATTATAAACACAATAATTTTAGCTTTTTCGCTATCGTAAAGAGAGGTTAGTTTCTATAACCTTAAGTAGTAAAGGGGTAATGTTATCAGAGATGGTTCTTTTGTACTGTACATAACTTACAAGAACTTTTTTAACATAATTTTTAGTTTCATCAAAAGGGATATCTTCAATAAACTCATCTGCTGAATGGTAGTTATTATTTTTAAGCCACTCCCTGACAGCATTTTCTCCTGCATTGTAAGCGGCTATTACAGCTGCTATTGATTTAAACTCTTTGAGAAGGTTTTTTAAATAATGAGTAGCTAATAGTATATTGATTTTTGGATTATATAAGTTAGGAGGGTTTTTAGCAATATTTATTTCATTGTTAAGTCTTAGAGCGGTTTGAGGCATGATTTGCATAAGACCTATAGCACCCGCTATAGAACGGGCTTCTTCATCAAATCTTGATTCTTCTCTCATTATAGAGAGCACTAAATAAGGGTCAAGGTCATTTGTAATTGAAGCTTCTAATATCTCGTTCCAGTAAGCAAGGGGATATAAAATCTCGTGAATATAAGTTTTATATGAGCCCCTACTTAGTATGCTTATTGCCATCCTATAGTTGCCAAGTTCCTTTAACTCATAGCTTATCTGCTGTAAGCTGTTTAGATCGTTGATTCTTCTTGATAAATATATGAGTTCATTTATTGCCTCTTTTTTAAAACCTAATCTTTTTAAGATATCTATTTTTTGCATTGCTTCAGAATTTGTAACATTTTTTGGTTGATAAGAGGTTACCTTTGTAATAGTACCTCCACTTTTTGCTATATAAAGGATGGTGTAATAGTCAATATCATTAAGATTTTGGACATTAATAGTTTTATCCTGAAAAACATTTTTATCAGTAGATTCTTTTGCTTTACATTGCCAGTATAAATATTTAATATCATGGTAGGTGTGGTACAATTGGCTAAAAATCTCATGGGCACGGTTGTAATCTTTGGACATGTAGTATGTCCAACCTTTAGCCCATAGGGCTTCTTCTTTGGCGGCTGGATATTTTTGTAATGTTTCGTTGAAAATTTTTATTGCTCCTTTGAGATCACCTTCTCTTCTTTTTTTATTTCCATAAGATATCAGAACCTTAGCTATCTTTGGATCGGAGACTTTCATTAGATTACTTAATTCTGACTCAAAGGTTTTTATCTCTCCTGCCCTAAGTAAAGAGCGTGCATACCAGTAATAGCTATTTGTTTTTTTGTATAATTCTGCAGATTCTTTATATTTTTTTTGTCTAAAGAGACTTTCGGCAAGACCTTTAAAGATATCTTCTCTATAGGTTTCGGGTTTTTTGCTTAGTGCCTCTCTGAAGTACTTTTCTGATTCTTTAAATAAGTAAACCTTGTTCAGGTTTTCTCCTTTTCTTATAAGATCTATAACAGTCAACTCAGAGTCTGACAACTCTTGGCGGGCTTGATAAGATAAAGGTGAGTTTGATAAAAAAACCTCTTTGAAGAGGTTTTTAGCTTCCTTTAGTTTGCCTTGGTTTTTTAGGGATTTAGCATATATAAATTTCATCTCCATATCGTCAGAATAATCTGACACATACTGCTTAAGCAATATATCACTTACATGACTGTTAAGTTTTAAGTACAGTTGAACAATTTTTTTTCTTACTGCTTTTTTAAAGGATATATCTTTGAAATTGTCATTAAGATAGTTTAAGTCTTCAAGGGCTTTTTCAATTTCACCCTTTTTTTCCTGTGCTTCCGCACGCCAAAGTAATGCATAATCTGTTAAGATGGGTAGTTTTTCAATAGATACACTTAGAAATACAATTGCTCTGTTGTAATCGCCATTATCAAGGGCTTTTTTGCCTTCGTATAGAAAATTGGTTTCCGATTGAATTACCAAGGTAGATGTGGTGAGATTTTGAGAAAAACTTTTTGATGGATATAAAATAGAAAGTAAGAAGTAAGATAAAAAAATGATTATAAAAAAAGAGTTTTTCCCTCTTTTTTGGTTCATTAAAAGGACCTCTTTTGAACTTTAGAATTCTTTAAGATAGTTAATATAGGATTTATAATTTTTCATAGTCTCTGAGATATGGTCTCCACCGAATTTGTCTAAAAAAGCATCTAATAAAGTAAGGGCTGTAACAGCTTCAGCTATTACTGATGCTGATGCAACAGCACAAACATCTGATCGTTCATAGGTTGCTTTGAACGATTGCTTAGTTATAATATCAATTGAGTTTAAAGGTTTTCTTAAAGTAGGTATTGGTTTCATTATTGCTCTTATCTGGATAGGCATTCCATTTGTTATTCCACCCTCAATACCTCCTGCATTATTAGTTTTTCGGTAAAATAGTTTTTCAACTTCATCAAAATAAATCTCATCCATCACGTTGGAGCCTTTTTTTTCAGCCATCCTAAAGCCTTCTCCTATCTCAACGCCTTTTATAGCTTGAATACCCATAATAGCAAAGGAAAGTAAAGCATCAATTCGTCTATCCCAGTGAATGTGGCTACCTAATCCTGCAGGAACACCTATCGCTATCACTTCAAATACACCACCTAAGGTATCGCCTTCTTGCTTTGTTTCATCAATTAACTTTATCATTAGTTGGGATGTTTCAATATCGGGACATCTAACAGGTGATTCATCTGCTAATTGGAATAGCTTTTGGTAATCAAAGGCTGCATACTTATGCTTAGCAATATCAAGTCTGATATGACCAATCTGGGTAACATAGCTACCAATTATTATGCCAAAGTGGAAAAGAAACTTTTTTGCAACTGCTCCTAAAGCAACTCTAACTGCGGTTTCCCGGGCACTTGAACGTTCTAATATATTTCTTAGGTCTTTTTGGTTGTATTTTAAGGCACCGGCTAAATCAGCATGCCCTGGTCGAGGTCTTGTTACAGGCTCTATACTTCCTTCTTGATCACTTTCTATGGACATTCCTTCTTTCCAGTTTTCCCAATCTTTATTTTTAATTAAAATAGCTATTGGTGACCCTAAGGTTTTACCCCATCTAACACCAGAGATAATCTCAGCCTTGTCGTTTTCTATCTTCATTCTACCGCCACGGCCATAACCTAATTGTCTCCTTTTAAGTTCATGGTTAATATCCTCTTTTGTTATCTTAAGACCAGATGGGATACCTTCTAAGACGCCTATTAAGGCTTTGCCATGGGACTCACCTGATGTAAGAAATCTGATTTTTTTCATTGCCATTTAGCTCTTTTTTTATAAACATGAATAGAGATTTTACTTGCATCATCATAAAAACTGTTGCTTAAAAGTTCAATATGTTTTTCAGTAAGAGTGGTGTCTTTTTTGATTATTATTAAGCCAGAACTACTAATTACATCACGAGATATAACAAACCCAGGCATAAGATCTTTTATCGGTAAAGCAGCTTCTATGAGATCTTCAGAAGAGAAAAGATGGTGTTTATGTTCAAATATAACCTTTTCTAAAACTTGAAAGAGTTCTTTGTCAAAATCCTTTCCTACAGATAACCATATTTTTTTCATAGAGTCATCTATCTCATTGTATCTGCTATACCTTTCAAATCTATCTGCTAAGGAAATTATCCTTGCACCTATTGGTATAGCGTCTCCTTTTAGTTTATCTGGAAAGCCACTACCATCAAAATTCTCGTGGTGATGTCTTATTAGTATAGAAACTTTATTTAAGTCTTCGATTTGTCCAATAATCAACTGGCCGTTGGTTGGATGAGTTTTATATTGGTTTTTCTCTTCTGTAGATAACTCTTCTAAATCTTTGAATAAGATTATGTCCGATAAGCCAATTTTACCTATGTCATGTAATAACCCTGCTACTCTTATAGATTCTATGTCTTCTTCTGAAAGCGAGTTTTTTTTTGCCATTTCTGAGGAAATGAAAGCGACTCTTTCAGAGTGAGCTGCAATATTTGTGGACCGCAGAAAGATTAATTTTTCAAAACTTGCTAATAAATTAGTTGAAATCGTATTGAGTTTATCTTTTAATTTTTTTATCTCTTTGTCTCTTTTTGCAATATCAATAGTATGAATCTGCACATAATACTCAAGTTCTTTGCTCCATTTTTGAAGTTCCTCGTTTTGTTTTTTTGTAAGCTCATTGAGATATTTATTTTCTTTTGTAAGGTGGTATCTATAAGCAGCTTCTTTTATGCTTTGGACTATTTCGATATCATTCCATGGTTTTGTTATATATCTGTAGGCACCTGCCTCGTTAATTGCATTTATTACAGCATTTATATCTGCGTAACCTGTAAGTATTATTCTTACTGTATCAGGATATAGCTCTCTGACCTTCATTAGAAATTCTGTTCCAGTTATCTCGGGCATCCTCTGGTCTGAAACTACCACTGCGAACTCATCTTCACTTAATATCTCAAAACCTTCTTTTGCAGATGAAGCAGTATAGACATTGAAATCTTCATCCATAAATAATCTTTTGAGAGATTTGAGAATATTTACCTCATCATCAACAAATAGGATATTTTTATTAATGTTCATTTATTTTATTAAAGAGAAAGGGATAAAGGTTAATATGATGCCTTTTTGCTGACATAATTCATCTTTTATAAGTGTTCCTATAAGCTTTCCAGAGATATTATTAAGGATATATTGTCTCTCTTTTTCTCTATTATTCTTTACATTTTCAATAAACTCTACAACTTCCATAGGTAGAAAAGATCTAACATTTGCTCCTAAATTATTCCAGCTGATGCCTAAATTTTTTAGCCAGTATTGATTACATTGAACCATCACCCCATCAAAATCTACTCCAATTATACCTATAGGTATTGCATCAATAATATTTTGGAATATTGTTATTGCTCTATTTTTAAAATCAAGGAGCTCAGATTTATCCTTAAGCAATTGTTGCAATTCTTTATTAATGTTTATTAATTCTTCATTGCGATTAATAATTTCTTGGGTTAGTTCAATATTTCTTTTGTGCAGAAGATATCTATCAACAGCATTACAGATGGCTATTTTTAACTCTTCATCGTTCCAAGGTTTTGGGATGAGTTTATAGATCTGTCCTTCATTAATAGCTTCAATTACTACAGCTGTATCGGCATATCCTGACAAAACTATCCTGACAGAGTCTGGGTTCAAAAGAAAGGCTTTCTTTAAGAAGTCTATGCCGTTCATACCTGGCATCCGATAATCAGAAACTATTATTTGAGGGTCTTCTTTCTTTAACATTTCTAAGCCTTCTTCTGCAGAATTAGCAAATAAAAGGGTATATTGTTCATCCCAAAAAAGCCTTTTAATAGCTTTTAAGATAAAATCTTCATCATCTACAAAAAGAATTTTGATATCTTTCATTGATAATCCTTAGTTTTTCATTACAGGGATTGATACTGTAAAAGTAGAGCCTACTCCTAACTCACTTTTTACAGTTATGTTGCCGTCATGTTTGCGGACAATATCATAGGCTATACTAAGCCCTAAGCCTGTACCTTCACCTACTGGTTTAGTAGTAAAGAAAGGGTTAAAGATCTTATCAATATGTTCTTTGGGTATACCAATGCCTGTATCAGATATAGAAACATAAATTTTGTCAGACTCTGACCATGTCTTTATTCTTATCTCGCCTTTTTCTTTTAAAGCTTGAACGGCGTTCATTAAAAGATTCATAAAAACTTGGTTAAGTTGAGCAAGATTACATCTTGTAGGAGGAATGTCACCTAGCTCTTTTATAACTATAGCTTTATACTTTAGTTCATTCCATATTATATTTATCGTACTTTCTATTCCAGAGTTTATATCAGCCAATTTGTACTCTGCCTCATCAACTCTTGAGAAGCTTTTTAAGTCCTTTACTATATTTTTTATCCTTATTGTTCCTTCGATAGATTCGTTTACTAAGTTTATTAAATCTGCCAATATGTAATCTAATTTAGAAGTTTTTCTTGCTTCTTTAACCTTATCAAGTTTTTCACTTAAAGAGGGGTTTTCTATGTGAAGAGACTCAATAGCGTCATCCTGTATAGATAAGAAGTTTTTTATTCTTTCTGTGTATTTTAATAAAGTATTTAAGTTGCTTAGTATAAAACCTGTTGGGTTATTAATCTCATGGGCAATCCCGGCAGCTAATTGACCTATTGATGCCATTTTTTCTTGCTGCAAAATTTGTGACTGAGCAGATTTGAGCTCTGAGTATGCTGATTCTAATTCCTGATTTTTCCTCTCTAAGAGTTTTTGATTTTCTTCTAACTGCTTAGTTAGTTTTTTAATTCCTGTTATGTCTTGTAAGATGATGGTTGCAGCTGATTGATTAGTATTTTTAAAGTTATTTATATAGTATATATTAAAATTAAAATGGCGTTCGGTCTTTGTATGATATAACTCTATCTCGCCTGAATTAAAAAGGATGTGATTGAATCCACAAAATTTAATAATCTCTTCCCAATTTTTTCCTATTAAATCAGGTATAGGGAGGTTTGCAAGTTCAGCTAATTTTTTGTTAGCTCTAAGGATTACATTATTTCCATCTATCAATATAATAATGTCGTTTATGCAGTCTACAGCTGTTTCCCATTCTTTTTTGGCATTCTCAACGAGCGTAAATGTTTGGGAGAGGATTAAATTTTTTACTTGTAGTTCTTGATGTTTTTTTATATAAAGAAGGTTACGAGTTTTAGTTGCAATCTCTATTGGGTTTAAGGGTTTTGTAATGAAATCGGATGCCCCTGCTTCAAAGCATTTAATTTTAAGTTGATAGTTTACTGATGCAGTTATAATTACAATTGGAGTGAGGCATGTTAAAGAATTTTTTTTAAGTTTTTCACAAACATCTAAGCCGTGCATATCGGTAAGGAAAAGGTCAAGATATATAAGATCGGGTTTGACCTCTTTTACTCTTTCTAAGGCCTCTTTACCGCTTGCTGCTTTAAAGCAGATATAACCTTCATTAGTCAGTAGCACTGTTAGAAAGTCTCTTATATATTTATCATCATCAATTATTAAGATCTTGTTTTTGCTCTGGTCATTATTCATAGTTTAGTTTTAGGGTTGCCCTATTTTCTGTATTTTTTTCCATTCATCCTTTAAAGTTACTATTCTGTTAAATATGGGCTTTTGAGGCTTTGAGTCCTTTGAATCAACACAGAAATATCCTAATCTTTCAAATTGAAATCTGTCACCCACTTTTGCATCTTGTAGAGACGGCTCCAAGTAACAATTTTTTAATATCTCAATAGAATTAGGATTAATATAATCGGTGAAATCTTTACCTTCTTCTGTATCATCTGGATTTTCTTTTGTAAAAAGATGGTCGTAAAGTCTAACTTCAGCTTCAAAGGCATGAGAGGCAGATACCCAATGTAAAGTCGCTTTCACTTGTCTCCCATCTGGTGCCCATCCCCCTTTTGTGCTTGGATCATAAGTGCAGTATATCTCAGATATATCACCATCTTTGTCTTTTTTAAAGTCCACACATTTAATATAATAAGCATATCTTAATCTTACCTCTCTACCTAAGGATAAGCGGTAAAATTTTTTATGTGGTTCTTCCATAAAATCATCTTTTTCTATATAAATTACCCTTGAGAAAGGAACTAACCTGCTACCCATGCTTTCATCTTCAGGATTATTTATTGCTTCTAAATACTCAACTTTATCTTCAGGATAGTTTAAAATCACTACTTTAAGAGGCTTAAGGACAGCCATTACTCTTTTTGCCCTTTTATTGAGGTCTTTTCTTACACAATACTCAAGTAAGGCTATATCTACCAAACTTTCTTTTTTCCCTACTCCTATCCTTTCAATAAACTCACGGATGGCTTCGGGAGTATAGCCCCTTCTTCGCATACCTGCTAAGGTAGGCATTCGTGGATCATCCCACCCTGAGACATAATTTTCTTGGACTAAACGGAGAAGTTTTCTTTTGCTTAATACTGTGTGGCTTAGGTTTAATCTGGCAAACTCGATTTGTCTTGGATGGAAGATATTAAGTTGTTCTATGAACCAGTCATAAAGAGGTCTGTGATCTTCGTATTCCATAGTGCAAATTGAGTGAGTTATTCCCTCAATAGAGTCAGATTGACCGTGTGCCCAATCATACATAGGGTATATACACCACTTATTTGCTGTTCTTTGATGAGCTTCATGCTTTATTCTATACATGACAGGGTCTCTAAGATTTATATTGCCAGAAGACATATCAATCTTAGCTCTTAAAACTTTACTGCCGTCGGGAAACTCACCTTTTCTCATTCTTTGAAAGAGGTCAAGGTTTTCTTCTACTGAGCGGTTACGATAAGGACTTTCTTTACCTGGTTCAGTAAGGGTTCCTCTGTATTGCTTTATTTCTTCTGGACTTAAGTCACAGACATAAGCTTTTCCATCTTTGATTAGCTGTATAGCCCATTCATAAAGTTGCTCAAAGTAATCAGAGGCATAATAAATCTTTTCACCCCAATCAAATCCAAGCCATTTAACATCCTCTATAATTGCATCAACATATTCTTGTTCTTCTTTACTTGGATTTGTATCATCAAATCTTAGATTACACTTTCCGTTAAATTCTTTTGCTAAGCCAAAATTAATACAGATTGATTTTGCATGTCCGATGTGAAGATACCCATTAGGTTCAGGAGGAAATCTTGTAATAACTTTACCACCATATTTATTTGATTTTATATCATCTATGATAATGTCTTTTATAAAATTGTTTGGAGATAAAACCTCCTTCATATTGTGTTATAAACCTCCTCAAATTCGATAAGTAAAGATTTCTATTTTCCTTTAAAGGGAGTAAGTTAAAATTGGATATTAAGAAATTATATCATATTGTTTAGCTTAGGGTGATATGGATACAAAAAGAGTTCTTAATATTAAGCAATGATGATTACAAATACTAAATTGGTTTGTAAAGAATGTAGGATTGAGGATATTACAAGTCCTATTATGAATGCTGCTGTAGGTGCTAAAAACCAATTTCTTAGGATTTTTCGAACAAATTTAATATCAACTGTTCCTACTCCTTTGAATAAACCAACTCCAGTTATACCGCCTATTATACAGTAAGTAGTAGATATGGGCATTCCCAAAAGAGTAAAAAGCATTACAGTACAGCCAGCGCCAAATTGAGCTGCAAATCCTGAGTATGGGTCTAAGGCTATAATTCCTTTGCCAATGGTTTCAATGACTCTATAGCTTAGAAAAAAGGCACCAAGGAAGATAAAAACTGCTCCTATAAAAAAGCCAAGATTTTCAATTATAAGTCCTGCATATAAGACGGGGCCAAGGACTGTAGCAAGTTCATTAGCTCCAGTATTGTAAGCGATTAAAAAACCGCTTATTATCAATAAAACTCTGAGGATATGTTCAATCTGTACAAAAGAAAGTTTAGAAAGGGTTTTTTCCATAAAAAGGTAAGATAAAAAGGCTAAGAGGAGAGCAATAAATGGTGAGATAATCCAGGAAATTATTATCTCAGCTAATTTTAAATAGTCTACGGATGCTTCAGAAGCTGTAGCTGTGCCAGCAAGACTTCCTATTAGGACTTGATGAATAGAAAGAGGCATTTTCTTTAGGTTTGAAAATATGATAATTATTGCTGATACTACATATGAGATACTTAAAATATTAAGATTAATCTCTAAGATATCTTTACCAACTGTATTTATTACCTTTTGTCCGTGGAGATAAACACCTAAGAAGACAACGATTCCAAAAAGAATAATAGCTTTATGAAATTTCAATATACCGCAACCAATACATATCCCAAGGGCGTTAGAGGTATCGTTTGATCCTATCGCTATAGTGATTAATAAAAAAGCCGCTATTGGTATAATTTCTGCCATTTAAAGTGTTTTTGAAAGGGTAAAACTATTTTAAACTGATTTTTATAATGTTTAGATAATCGCTTGCATCTTCAATTATGTCACTGACTTTACTAAGATGGCTAATGAAGTCAGATAGCATCTTGCCTTCCCAAAAACTTTCAACGTCTATATTCTGCAGTTTTTCAGTAATTTCAAGCTTGATTTCGTCAATCTTTTTTTCATAAATTCTTATGGCGAGGCTTTTTTCTCTTAAATCTTCTCCAAAGAACATTGAGTCCACTGCTTGCAGCAGCATCTCGCAAATCTGGCAGTTTATATTAATTATCTCTGCGCAATCGGATTTGAGCTCCTCACTTTTGATCTTAATATATTTGTACTCTGAGGCGGCGTCTTTCAGCACATCAAAGGCTTCATCAATGATCTCCACAAATCTGAAAATATTTGGTCTTAGGTAAGGTAGAAAGGCACCTTCATATATTCTTGAGATCAAGCCTCTCCTTATGCTATCTGCCTCTCTTTCTAATTCAGAGATATTTAGCATAATGTCTTGATTTTCTTTTTCAAAACCATTTTTAAATACTTGGGAGGCGGTTATCAATGTTTTTATGTGTTTCTTAATGTTAAGAATAACTTCTTGTTCTTTTTTGCTTGTTGAAAAAAATCTTTCAAGCACCATAATCTCCTCTTGCTCTCATTATCAAAAAGGCATTCAAAATGTCCATCAAGGAGACAATGCCAATGATTTGCATGTTGTCGCAAACAAAAACCCTTGCGATATTAAATTTATCCATTAAGTTGATTGCGTGTTTAATATCCATAACTCTATTTACACAAACTACTGGCTTGTTTGCAACCTCGTAAACCTTAGTTTTGTTTAAATCTAAGTTCTGTTTAATAGCTTTAAAAACTATGTCCCTCACTGTTATTACTCCATAGACATCTGATTCCTCTTTGGGAGTAACAACAAGAGACCTTAACCTCTTGTCAATCATTTTTTCAATTGCATCAAATAATGACGCTGTTGAGTCTATAAACTCAATTTTTCTAACCATTATTTCTTCAACTTTCATCTGTCACCTCAAAAAAAAATTGTATTTGTAAAGCGTTCCATTTCTTTTATTTTAAGTTAATTTAAGATTATATAGCCATTTCAGTAATTCTATCACATTATTTATAGTCACACATATAAATTAGAGCAAAGTTAAATATTTTTACTAATATTATTAAGAATACATAAAAGGTAACCTTATTAAGACATCTAAGCAAGTTTTACTTATAAATTTATAATCTGTATTTTAGTGGAAGTTTAAGTTGATTTTTGAATATTTCTGTAAGAATTAAAAAATCAGATAGAATAAGAATAATCGGATAATTTTCATTGAAAAAATCAAATGCTTTGGTTAAAGAAAAAAATTGTGTATCTTAATAAGATATCAGTCAATCCTTTTTATTTGAGCTAATTTTTTATTATGCAACATCCACTTAGAGCTATTTTTATTCTATAATACTATAGCATTTTTTGTATTGGCAGATTTAAAAGATCTAAAAGCTTTATTGATCATTTTAGAAACATCAACAAAGGCTTTTGAGTTAATCCTAAAAAACATTGGTAATTGACTTTAATATTTTTAAAAAGTAAACTCAGCTTGAGTTTAAATAGAATGGGTTATTAAAGTTATAGTACAAATGTAGAAGGATTTTTTTATAATATACTGTTGTAAAAAAGATTTTTTATTTAAAAATAGTTATTTAAACCTTTTTTAGAATTAGCCATTTACATACATTTACTTTTATGTAGATTTAAGAAAACATGCAAAAAGAAAAAAATGAAATTTTTTTTTACATAGAAGATCAACTCCTCTCCAAAATAAATACTTGTTCCTTTACCTTTTATTTTGAGGATCTTAAAAAACTTCATCTCTCCATCCTAAGTGCTATAGCTCATGCAGTTGTAGGGTTGAAAGACTGCACGATTTTCTTTGCAAATGAAGCAGTAGAGCAAGTCTTTGGATGGAACCCTGATGATGTAATTGGTAAAAAGACGAGGCTCTTTTACCATAGTGACGAAGGCTATGAGGAAATAGGAAGGCGGTTTTATCCTATCCTTGAGAGAAGAAAAACTCATATTGATGATTTCCCTTGTATAAGAAAAGATGGTAATGAAATCCTCAGTAGAATCAGTGCCTCAGTGATATGTGAAGAGATGTTAGAAAAAGGCATTGTGGTTATGTATGAGGACATTACAGATTATAAAAAAATTCAAGATAGACTTTTAAAAAGTGAGAAAAAATACCGTGAACTTGTTGAGAATGCTAGCAGTATCATTTTACGTTGGGATGGAGAAGTAAGATTACCTTCATGAACGAATTTGGGCAGACCTTTTTTGGATATTCTGAAGAGAAGATTATTGCAAGACATGTGGTAGGCACAATCGTTCCAGAGATGCAGGCAACTGGCAGGGACTTAAGACCATTGATGAAAAAAATCTGTGCAGACCCAAAGGCATTTGAACATAATATAAATGAAAATATTAAGCCAGATGGGAGCCGTGTGTGGATTGCCTGGACAAATAAAGCAGTTTTAGATTCACAGCAATATTAAAGGGATCTTCAGTGTAGGAACAGACCTTACAGAGCTTAAAAGGACTCAAGAGGAACTAAAGAGATACCAAGAGCACATTGCTGTAATATCCTATGCAATAGCAGGTGGTAGGCAAAGGCTTTTGTCCATAGGCTGTAATGGTTATATTGAAAAACCCATAGATTCTAAGCAGATTATATCACAAATCAGGTAATTAATAGGTGAAGCTTATGAAAATACTGATAGTGGATGATAATACTGATTCAAGGGTTTTACTTGAAAAGTTGTTAAAAAGTAGGGGATATGATGTCCTTAGTGCCTCAAATGGAGTTGAGGCTTTGGAGAAAATTAGCTTATACATGCCAGATCTTATTATCTCAGATATCTTAATGCCAGAGATGGATGGCTTTGAGCTATGCAGGAGGGTAAAGACTGATCAAAATCTTTCCAAAATTCCATTTGTTTTCTATACTGCTACCTTTGTTGACAGAAAGGATGAAAGACTTGCTTTGTCCCTTGGCGCCTCTCGGTTTCTCATAAAGCTGATGGAACCAGATATCTTCTTGAACATCATTGAAGAGGTCTTAGAGGAATATATGACGAATAAACTTCCTGTGCCAGAAGGACCTCTTGTAGATTTAGCAGAACTTGACAGAATGCAGATAGAAGCCCTCACAAGAAAATTGGACAAAAAGGTTCGAGAGCTTGAAAACAAGAATAGGATGCTTCTGCAATCTCAACTTGAGTGGAAAAGTATTTTCCAGGCAATAGGTAGTCCCACTATAGTACTTGATACAGAGCATAATATCATTTCAGCTAATAGAGCCACTATAAAGGCAGTAGGAGTTAGTTCTGAAAAGGATTTGATTGGCAAAAAGTGCTATGAAATATTCCATAATACAACTGAATCATCAGAAGGCTGTCCCCTTCAGAAGTTACTTCTATCTGGAAGTTTTGAACAAAGTGAAATAGAGGTTGAAGCATTTGGAGGCATATTTCATGTCTCATGTATCCCTGTTTTTGATGACTTTGATGATAGCAAGAGTATTAAGCAAATAATTCACATTGCTACTGATATCAGAGAGCTTAAAGAAACCGAGAAAAATCTATATCTTCAGCAAAAACTGCTCATGGCGATTAATAGAGGACAGCAGAATTTTATTGCTGAAGAGGATAAGAATACTGCCTTTGAATCTTTGCTTTCAGACATATTAGAGATAACAAATAGTGAATATGGCTTTATTGGTGAAGTGCTTTATACCCAAGAGGGAAAGCCTTATCTTAAAATTTATGCTATTACCAACATCTCATGGGATGAAAAAACATTGAAGCTATATAATGAATATGCCCAAAGAGGTTTTGAATTTTATAATCTCAATACTCTCTATGGCTATACCCTTTTGACAGGAGAGCCAGTTATCTCAGAGGACCCACTAAATGATCCGCGTAGTGGCGGGCTTCCTGATGGGCATCCACCACTGAAAGCTTATCTCGGTCTTCCCATAGTGTATGGAGATAAGATGGTCGCCATGCTTGGAATAGCTAACAGACCAGGTGGTTATACTGAAGAAGAGATTAATTTCTTACAGCCACTATTAAATACCATTGGACAGCTTGTAACAGCCAGACGGATATTAGAGGAGAAGAAGTTTTCAGAGGAATCTCTTAGAAGAATTGAATCTTTATTGTCTCATGCAATGAAAATAGCCTCACTTGGTTATTGGGAATACGATGTTGTGAATGATATTTTTACATTTAACGATAACTTTTATGCACTTTTTAGGACTACAGCAGCACAAGTTGGAGGCTATACTATGTCCTTGTCAGAATATGCTAATAGGTTCATTCATCATGAAGACAGGGGTATTGTTGCTGCTGAAATTAGCAAAGCTATTGAGACTAAGGATCCGAATTTTAGTAGACAATTAGAGCATCGTATCATCTATGCAGATGGTAACATTGGCTATATGGCTGTTAGGTATTTTGTGCTAAAAGATGAACAAGGTAAAACCGTTAAAACATTTGGTATTAATCAAGATATCACTGAACTTAAACTGATTGAAAAAACTTTAAAAGATAATGAGGATAAACTTAAAGGTATCTTAAGAGTAGCGCCAATAGGTATAGGTATTACAAAAGATAGAGTGTTATTAGAAGTTAACGATATGATTTGTAGAATAACAGGCTACAGTAGAGAGGAATTATTAAATAAAAGTGCAAGAATACTATATCCATCTGATGAAGAATTTAACTTCGTAGGCACTGAAAAATACAGAATGATAAGAGAAGAAGGAATAGGCACTGTAGAGACTAAATGGAAAAGGAAAGATGGGCAAATAATTGATATTTTATTAGCTTCTACACCTCTTGAGATGTATGATATGTCAAAAGGGGTTGTCTTTACTGCTTTAGATATTACAGCTCGCAAAAAGGCTGAACAAGCATTAAATGAAAGCTTAGAAACCTATAGAAAACTCTTTGATGACCATATAGCTGCAAAATTACTCATTGACCCCGATACAGGCGAAATTATAGATGCTAATAAAGCGGCATCTAATTTTTACGGCTGGAGTCGTGAGGAACTAAAGAGGATGAAAATACAGGAGATAACCGTTTCACCCTTTGATGAACTTAATTTTGAAGAGTATATTGAAAAGACATTAAAGAAGACTTCTTATGAGGGTCGTCATAGGCTTTCAAATGGCTCCATCAAGGATGTTCGCGTCTATAGCAGTAAGATTCCATTTAAAGGGAAGGATTATATTCATTCTACAGTTCACGATATTACAAAAGAGAAGGAACTTGAAGCCCAGCTTTTTCAATCCCAGAAGCTTGAATCCATCGGTAGACTTGCAGGAGGAATAGCCCATGATTTCAATAATATGCTGAATATAATCTTAGGCTATGGCGAGATCATTCTTAATAAACTTAATCAGAGAGACCCTCTGTATAAAGATGTAGATGAAATAGTTAAAGCTGCAGAACGCTCAATGGCACTTACAAACCAGTTATTAGCCTTCAGTAGAAAACAGATTCTTAAGCCAAAGGTTTTAAATATTAACGAAATCCTTAAATCAATGAAGGATATGCTTCAGCGTTTAATTGGTGAAGATATAGAAGTCATTATGGAATTAAAAGAAGACTTATCTAATGTTGAGGCTGACCCAGCACAGATTGAGCAGGTCATTATGAATCTTTCAGTAAATGCCCGTGATGCCATGCCCTTTGGGGGTAAGCTAATTATAGAGACAGCAAATGTGGTTTTAGATGAAAATTATATCCAGAGTCATGCGGGTGTTATCCCTGGGGATTATGTAATGATTTCAGTTACTGATACAGGACATGGCATGGACAAAGAGACGCTTGCCCATATTTTTGAGCCCTTTTTTACAACCAAAGAAAAAGGTACGGGATTGGGACTTTCAACTGTCTATGGGATAGTAAAGCAATCAGGCGGTCATATCTGGGTATATTCTGAACTGGGAAAAGGAACGACCTTCAAGATTTACCTTCCTGTAACGCTAACTAAACCTGAAACTGAGCTTGAGGATAAACAAACTGAAAAGATTGGGGAAAAAGTTGGGGGTGGACACATTTTAGTAGTTGAAGATGAACCAGCACTGAGAGGTCTCTTTGAAGTCTTTCTTACAAGTCTTGGCTATAAAGTAACCCTTGCTGCAAATGGGGGTGAGGCTTTACTTTTGGTGGAAGAAAAGGGTTTGAGACCAGACTTAGTGATTACGGATGTGATTATGCCTATCATGAGCGGAGCTGTACTGGCTGAACGTTTAAGGAAGATTCAACCAGACTTAAAGGTTCTTTTTATGTCGGGTTACACAGATAATGCAATCGTTCATCATGGGGTGCTTGATCCTGACACTCCCTTTATTCAAAAGCCTTTTAATATAGCTGAGCTTGCAAAAAAAATAAATGAGATGTTTATGTATTGAGCTATACTGTAGTTGTGTTTAGAAAATAATACGATTAAAGTTTCTTTTTATGTTTTAAGTCTGTTTGGGTCGGTCAGTTAATCTACAGAGCGTACATCTTATTGGAGTATTGATTTCGCTACCATTAATGTCTAATTTTTGAACAAAAATCCAGTTATATTGAGTTAAAGTATCAGTTTTATCTCTTTTGTCAGAGCAGTCTTCATAGGGTTTTCTTAACAATGGGGCTGGCTTAGTTTTTGAGGCTCGGGAAATCTATGTTTGTTGTATACTCTATAGGCTTTAACACATAGCAGTTAAGGTTCATCTTTAAAGCCATTACATTTAGTAATATCAATTCAATTATTATAGCATACTTACCTTTAACAGCTTTAGTCTTTGAAGTAACTTAATTTTGCCTTTTCATAGTTATACTCTTTTCTCTGGAGAAGATCAGTTATGCAAAAGTCTTAATTATTTAATATAAAATATATAGAGTATATTAACTAACTTTCAACAGATAGTTATCAAACTAAAATACAATACAACCTGTCTTTATAATCTTTTTAATCATCAAAAAAGAATTAAGTCTTAAAGGTTTTCGCCTTTTTTATCCATAGGTTAAATATTCTTTCTGTTTATGATTAAGATGGCGTTGTGAAAAATAAAAAAATTTAATATCTTATCATTGATTTACTTAAAATGTTTTTTAATATTTAGCTAAATTTCTAATTAGTTAATTTAAAATTATTTTTGCATAGGTAATAATGATGAGAGGTTAATAAGGCATGTATTAGTCTTTAAAGACGGTTCTATTCCTACCTTGTTTTTTGGCATTATATAAGCATTGATCAGCAATCTTATATAGATCTTCAAATTTATTTATCCTTTGATTATCAACTAAACCTATACTTGCTGAAATTTTTAAACCTTTGGATGAAAATAATTGATTATTTAATTTTGTTCTTAGCCTCTCACAGATCTTATAAGCTAAATCTTTTTTTACAGGTAAAACAATTCCGAATTCTTCTCCACCTAATCTTCCAATTATCTCGTTTTCTCTTAATTGATTTCTTAGAAATTTAGCAAATTCAATGAGTACCTCGTCTCCTATGTTATGACCGAAATTATCGTTTATTTTCTTGAAGTGGTCAATATCTAATATTGCAAGAGAAAGAAAATTCCTATTGTGATTTGATATCATTTTTTGCAATACTTTTATAAAAGCCCTTCTATTGTATAAGCCTGTAAGTTCATCAGTTTCAGATAAATATTGTAACTGCTTTTTTTCATTAATGTGTTCTGAGATATCGTCAAATATTATGATATAGCTCTCTTTTCCTACTTGTGTAATTTCTATCTCTATATGTAGAACTATTTGGTCAGATTTTTCAAATGTGATGTTATATTTATGCATCTCTAAAGAGAAAGAAGGTAAAATATCCTCAATCTTCTTATTAAGTATCTCTTCTTTGCTTTTATCTATTATTTTTGTAAAGAAAGAATTGGCTTTCTTAATCTTTCCTTCTACTATATAAACAAGGCCAGTTTTTACTTTATCAAATATGGCTTCAAGCTCTCTTTTTTGTTCTTCTATTTTTTCTCTTACTTCAACTTCGTAATTAACATCTTCAAAGGACCACAAGATATGCTCTTCTTCATTTAGTATTATAGGGACGCCTGTCAACTTAACCCAAAATAATGTTCCATCCTTTTTTTTGTATTGCAGCTCTCTGGTTTTTATTTCTCCACTCTTAGTCCTATCAAAATATTTTTTGTATTCATAAAATTTTTCATAGGAAGGTGTTATGATGGAGGTCTGTTTACCAATTACTTCATCTTCATTGTATCCAAAGATATCTAAAAATCTTTTGTTAACTTTTCTTATTACTCTATGGCTATCAACAATTGCTAAAGGAACGATACTTTTATCAAAAAGAATTTCTTGTGTCATAAATTGATCATAATCTACAACTGCGAAATCCACTATAAATCTCCTGAAAAATAAAAATTAAGGTATATTTAAGTCCATTGCTTGCGCACCTTTTAGCCTGTCTACCAGGGCAAGAAAACCGCCTATAAGATATTTAGCATTAAAGCCTTTTTGTATAAGGTATTGACAGGCTATATTTGACCTTACTTCAATTGGACAAGCACAAACTATTATTTTATCCATTGGGATCTCATCAAGCCTATCTGGTAACTCATTTAGAGGAATTAATTTTGATATTTTAAAGTCCCATATATTATTTTCAAAGGGATATCTTACATCTAATAATATCGCCTCTTTTTTATTTATGAGTTCTATTAGCTGATCTGTATTCACCCTTTGAGCCATAATTGATGCCATGTCTAATCCTCTTATATAGTCATCCACGGGACCTCCTCATTGTATATAAACAAAAAATAATTTAAAAAATTTATTTAGTAAAAAATATTTTATCAAAAATTTTTCTTTAATTAAATATCTCTAAGAAATTTTAGAAAGAAAAAAATAGAGAATAAAAAGATTGTCTATCCATCTCTTACGATAGAAGACTATAGATTAAGGTGTAATTTTGACCTTTTTAACGTCAGAATTTTATTAGTAAGATTTGTTAATCTTAGTTTATAAACTGTATTTGCTTAATATGATATTAATATAGAGTGCCACTGCTTATCGTAATGTTTAAATTTAAAATAATTAATCTTGTTTTTTAAAGTTGATTTATTAAATTTAAAAGAATTTAAATAGTTTTAAAGCCTTTTTCTTTTATTTTTAGAATTATAATTTTTCATTTTTAAGTGATGGTAAGAGGGATTTCTATTGTACCTGCATTTTTAAGAAAAATATTGAACTCTTTACTATGTTTATAAAGTGATAAGAAAAACTTGAAAATAATAAAAACTTTATCATTCTCACCAAAAATCGGTCTTTCTTATGATTAAATAGTTAGGTGTATTTTATATAACTTTCACATTAAAAGTGATTATTAAATATTTACCTTTAATCCTTTGGCTTTGAGAAATTCTTTTACTTCTTTAATGCTGAGTATCCTAAAATGGAATACAGATGCTGCAAGAAGTATTTGAGCTCCACCTTTTGCTACTGCCTCATAAAAATGCTCAAGTCTGCCAGCTCCACCAGAGGCAATAACAGGAACTTTCACTGCTTCTGTGATCGCTCTTGTAAACTCTATATCATACCCTTCTCTTGTTCCGTCACCATCCATACTGGTGGGCAGTATAGTACCAGCTCCAAGATTTTCGCATTGTTTAGCCCATTGAATTGCATCTTTGCCAACTGGCTTTGTACCACCTGATACTACTACTTCAAAACCTGACGGCAACGCTCTATTTCTTTTTCCATCAATAGCTATAGTAACTCTTTCACTACCATATCTTTTTGCAGCCTCTTCAATTAGTTTTGGGTTTCTAACAGCAGCACTGTTCATAGATATCTTGTTTGCTCCAGCTTCTATAACTTGTTCAATATCTTCTAAGGTAGAAATCCCCCCTCCTACAGTTAGAGGTATGTTGATAACTGATGCGACATCTTTAACCCATTTAAGCATTGTTTTACGGTTTTCAAGAGTTGCTGTTATATCAAGCATTGCAAGTTCATCAGCTCCTTCTTTTTCATAAAAGACAGCATTGTCTACTGGATCACCTGCATCTTTAAGGTTTATAAAATTAACTCCTTTTACGACTCTACCATCCTTCATGTCAAGGCATGGCATTATCTTGATTGTTTTCATCTGTTCTCTCCTTTTTGATATCTATATTAATTTATTTATGATAATTCTACATTGAAGAGGGATTTTTTTCTATATCATTTTTTAATAACCTTATTTTGCTTAAGGGCACTAATATTTTAGATATTTGGGTATGTTTAAAGGTTTAATATCTGTAGAACATAAAATGTTATAGTAATAGAAAGAGGGCTGTAATTTTATTTTTCATCTGACAGCTGACCAAGCAGTATTTGCTAAAAAATGGAACAGGATACAAGGGATAAGGTTTTTAGTTTTAATGTAAAGCCACCCCATAATTAAAGAAGGGAAAAACGTCAGTATTGCAAAGGGATCATTATAAAATATTAATGCAGGTAAGTGTGAAAAAGAAAATATAAAGCTCGTGATGATATTACCTTTAAAGTTATTGCCTATATTTTCCTGGATAAAGCCTCTAAAGAAAAATTCTTCTGTGATGCTATTTAACAAAATTTTGTATATTTGAGCCTCGTCTGGCAAAATGAAAGTTTTCTTTGAATTGGAGTAAATCTTATATATCATAAAAGGGGTAATGAATAAAAAAGAACTTATAAGTCCAAGAAAAAGGTCTTTTTTTGAAAGACAGATATTTAAGTTCTCATTATAAATTAAAGGTATCATTATTAACAGAAGAGGTAAGAGATAGTAAGGCCAATTAAGTTCAGTGAAGTATGTTAAAAAGTTAAGAACAATAATTATAACGACTGAAAGATAAATGAAATTTTTAGATTTTTTCATTAAATTTTACACCATAACCTCTTGGCGTAATAATCCAATTTTTCCATACATAAGTTTGAGAGTTACCTATTATTATTGTAGTTTGCATATCTATCTCATGTTCTAAGAGGTGATCTAAGTCAGTAATCTTGATAGTTTCTCCTTCTCGCATTGCTTGTCTCACTATGCCGACAGGGGTGTGAGGCTTTCTATGTTTTTTTATAATTTCTACTGCTTTATTTATATGTTCTACTCGTCCTTTGCTTTTTGGGTTATAGAGGACAATCACAAAATCAGCAGCAGAGGCAGCTATTAATCTTTCTTCGATTACTTTCCAGCTTGTAAGTCTATCAGATAAGCTAATGGATGCAAAATCATGCATAAGCGGTGCACCAAGTCTTGCAGCACAAGCATTTAAAGCTGAAATTCCGGGTATAACTTCTATGGTTATTTCATTAATACTTTTTGAGTCGTCATTTTCTTCACTTCTATGAAGAAGTTCTAACACAAGTCCAGCCATTGCATATATTCCTGGGTCACCACCACTTATTATTGAAACTGTTTTACCTTCTTTAGCAAGTTCTATTGCTTTTTTGCATCTTTGTACCTCTTCTGTCATACCTGTTGAGATGATGTTTTTATTCTTTGTTAAATCTGGTATAAGGTTTAAATAGGTCTCATAGCCTATAATATACTCAGAATTTCTTAATGCGTCTTTTGCTGCATCTGTAATGTGTTTAATATTGCCAGGTCCTGTGCCAACAATAAAAATCTTTCCTATTGTTGTAAATGCATTATTATTGGTCAAAGTTTTTTCTGCTATAGCCACTGTTACATTACCTCTTTTCTGTTTTTTTATGATTAACATACCTTTATCTGATGCAAGCAAGGCACATGGTTCTGCTACTGCTTTTGCACCTATTGATTTATAAACTATGTCTGATTTTTCAATATCTTCAACTGTGTTGATCTCATCTACAGTATATGTCTTAAGTTCAAGATTATATTTTTTTATAAAATCAATAAGACCCTTTTCATGGGCCTTTTTATTTACAGTAGCTACTGATGAAAGGCTTTCAAAGGATAGAAGATTATTTTTTAGAACTTCTTTTACTGCTTCCTCTATCTCATCTAAGGATGTATTTGAGTTACAACCGATGCCTAAAACCAAATTTTTAGGTCTTAAAAAAATTTTTCCATTAGCAAAAAGCCCTTTAGGGTAATTCTTATTAGTAATAATTAAATCAGCATTTTTAGGACTTTTAACCTTTTTAAATTCCTTAGGAAGTTCTATATTAATTTCACTGTAGATTTTTAAATGTCTTTGGTTTATCAGTTTTCTTGAGATTTTAGGTAAGGAGTCCCAGTTTTCAATAAATAGATTTTTTCCTTTGGCCCAAAGGTCGATTGCTGGAAGATTGTTCAGATCTGAGGATGTGGTTATCACTGCTTGTGAGTTTAAAAAGTTTGCAATCTCTTTTGAGAATTCATTTGCAGATCCTAAATGACCGCTGAGTAAGCTTATTACATGATCACCTTTTTCATCAATTACTAAAATGGCAGGATCTGTTTTTTTATCTTTAAGTAAAGGGGCTATCACTCTCACCACTATACCAGTTGCCATTATGAAGATGAGAAGTCTCTTCTTTTTCCAATCCTTAAGAAGGGCGGGAGTTTTAAATTTAGTTATTTTTGCATCTACATATAATGATTTTATCTTTTTAGCTAATGAATAACCGTTTTTGGTTATGTAATAAATTACGGGAGATGTTTTTTTAAGTCTCATCGCACCACTTTCTTGCATTTTGGAACATTTTAAGCCAAGGTGAAACCTTAAGACTTTCTTTTAGATTATCAGGTAGCCATGCCCACTGCCATTTAAGAAATGATCTTTCAGGATGTGGCATCATAGCTAAGTGCCTTCCATCAAAAGAGATAAGGGCAGTTATGCCCAAAGGTGATCCGTTAGGGTTAAAAGGATATTGTTCAGTGATATTTCCCTCATCATCTACATATCTTATAGGAGCTAACTGCTTACTTATTATCTGTTGTATAATACCTTCGTCAGTTGTAAAAAAGCGTCCTTCACCATGTGCTATCCATATGCCGAGTATTGAGTCTTCCATTTCTTGAAGCATGATAGAGTTACTTTTTAATATTTTTACTGTTGAAAATCTTGACTCAAATCTACCTGAACTATTTTTTATAAAGCGAGGCTGTTTTTCAAAAGGTATACCTTTCCATGGGACCCATCCTAAGAGAGACATTAGCTGACAACCGTTGCATACTCCAAGACTAAAAGTGTCATTACGGTGATAAAATTTTTCAAACTGATCATTTACGAACTCGTTAAATTTTATAGTTCCTGCCCAACCTTTAGCAGAATCTAATACATCAGCGAAACTAAACCCTCCAACAAAAGCGACCCCATTAAATTTTTCAAGAGTTATCCTTCTATTTAAGATATCACTCATTGTAACGTCCCAAACATCAAACCCTGCTTGATAAAAAGCTGAAGCCATCTCACGATCACCATTGCTGCCTTCTTCTCTAACAATAGCTACTGTAGGCTTATGTTGTTTTTTAATAAATATTTCTGGTGTCTCTATCGGCACAAAACTTATCTGATAGGAAGCACCTTTTCTGTCGAAGTTAATCTTTTTTTCTTCTATCACGCATTTTGGGTTTGCTTGTAGCATGTCTAAATGGTAGCTCGTTTCTTCCCAAATGTCTTTTAAATCTCTCATGTCTTCTTTTAAAATATTTAAAACTTCACCTTTTGAATCAATCATGTTAATGGTAATGGTTTTATCAGTTTTAGGTCTGCCAATAACATGAGAAGGCACGTTGTACTTATTTAAGATTGATAATACCTTTTTTTCATCATGGGATAAATACTCAATAATTAATCCAGCTTCTTCAGAGAAAAGGACCGAAAAAATACTTTCTTTTGTAAAGTCTGGTGTTTTTACAATAATGTCTAATCCGCAATTCCCAGCAAAAGCCATCTCAAGTAAGCAACTAATTAGTCCTCCATCGCTTCTGTCATGCCCAGAAAGGATTAATTTTTCATCTATTAGCTCTTGAATAGCATTAAAGGCATTTTTAAGAAGCTCAGGGTTGTCTATATCTGGAGACTCATTTCCCAGTTGACTGTAACACTGGGCAAAAGCGGAACCACCTAATCGATTTTTGCCATTGGAGACATCAATAAAGAGAAGGATGCTTTTATTTGGTGCTTTCAGATCAGGTGTTATCTTTTTTGTAATATCCCTACATGGTGCGTAGGCAGATATTACAAGTGTGCCGGGGGATTTAACTGTTTCAATTTTGCCTGAAGGTTGTAAAACCCTTGCTGCCATTGATAAACTGTCTTTACCACCATCTATTGCTATGCCAAGTTTTAACATTATATCTCTTAAAGCTAAAGCGGCATCATATAGCCGAGCCCCTTCTCCTGGTAGTTTTGGTGCCCACATCCAGTTAGCGGAACATTTAATGTCTTCAAGAGAGGTTATTTTAGCCCATACTAAATTTGTTAAAGCCTCAGCTACAGTCATTCTTGCCATTGCTTGGGGGTTTATTAGTCCTTTAATTGGTTGTTCTCCTATAGCTATGGCTGCGCCAGAGTATAGGTTTTTGTCATCAGGAAAATGACTTTGAGCTATAACTGCTACATTTGAAAGAGTAAGTTGTAAAGGACCTACGCATTGTTGCTGAGCAATTAAACCTGTAACTGATCTGTCCACTTTATTGGTAAGAAATCTTTTAGAACTTACTGAAAGTAGCCTTAAAACTCTGTTTAATGCATCTTTAAGGGTTATATCGGAAGGGATATTAATTGGTTTGGTTTCTAAAGGTTCTCTGGTAAGATAGAAAGCTTTCTGGGGCATCTCTCCTAAGACCTTTTGAAGTTCTAAGTGTTCAATAATTGAGTTATCAAAGCTGTCATAAAGGGTAATGTAACCATCGCCGCTAATCTCTCCAATGATAGAAAACGGCAGTCTTTCTCTTTCGCATATTACTTTTAATAGTTGGAGTTTATCAGGATTTATCAAGATAGCGTCTTGTTCTTGATACTCTGCGCCCCAAATCTCTAATACAGATAAGGTATTATCTCCTAATATTATTTTACGAATATCTATTTTAGCTCCTGCAGGGTATATTATCTCTTTAACTACATTGCAGTTGCCACCTGCACCTTGATCATGAATGCTTAAGATGGGGTTTTCCTCACCCATCTCAATGCAAGCTCTAATTACTCTATTTAGCTTCTGCTCCATCTCAGCATCTCCCCTTTGTACTGCATTGAAGTCCAATTCTTCTACATTGTCTCCTTGTATCATGCTTGATGCTGAGCCGCCACCAATGCCGATTCTGTAAGCAGGTCCTCCAATTTTAACAACTAACATATTTTTTTGAGGGGTAATTTTTTCTAAATGTCTTGAGTCAATTTGCCCTATGCCACCTGTGAACATGATAGGTTTAATCCATTCTCTTCTCTCGCCATTTGGCATTATCAAGCCAAAAGATCTGGTAAAACCTTGTATTAAAGGCTCTCCAAATTTATTACCATAATCTGAAGCACCATTGCTTGCTTCTATCTCTATTTGTAATGGTGTAGCAAGATTTTTTGGGTATATTAAAGAGCTGTCTTCCCATGGTAAAGGATAATCGGGTATTTGTAAGTTCCCTACGCAATAGGCAGCAGTGCCAGCTATCACTAAGCCTCCTCGTCCTGTTGCGTGGATGTCTCTGATCCTTCCACCTGTACCTGTCTCAGCACCAGGAAACGGGGCAACGCCAGATGGGAAATTATGAGTCTCGGCAGTGAAAATAAGGTGATAAAGCAAATTTTTTTGGGAAAATCTTGAAGGGTAAAAAGTCTTTTCGGGTATTAAAGTATTTATAAAGAATCCTTTGATAGCACTGGAATTATCTTTAAAAGCAATTAGACTATTATTGGGATTAACTTTATATGGTTCTTTAATAATCTCCATAAGCGTCTCTGGAGATTCATCATTGTTTATGATTAATTTACCTTTAAAGAACCAATGACGTGAGTGTTCACTGTTTGACTGGCTTAGATCAAAACACTCAACTTCAGTAGGGTTTCTTTTAAGATCATAGACAAAAAGTTGGTAATAGTAATCTATATCCCATTCATCTAACCCAAGCCCAAGTTCTTTGTTAAGTCTAATAAGTGCTTCTTTGCCTTCTTCAATCAGGGGTATTATTCTAATGCCCTTAGGAATAATATTAGTATTAAAAGTTTCTAACTGTTTTATGTATTGACATTCTGTCATTCGGTCATAAAATATAGTGTGTAAGTCTGTTAATTTATTGGATATGTTTGGGATTAATTGATATCTTCTTGATCGTTCAATTCTTTTAATCTTATCAAGACCACAGGAATTGCATATAGAGACAGCATTAGTAGACCAAGCAGTAGTAAAATTAAGTCTGGGTCCAAATTCTAAGGCTTCATAAGGATTTAGAAAGGTTTTTTCTGAAAAGTTATCAGGTTCAAAGGTCTCAGCAAGTAACCATTTCAGTTTTTTCATCTCATCATCACTTAAAGTGCCTTGAATCTCTATATTAAAACATAGTTCAGAAAGGATTAAAAGATTTTCAATACCAGTTTTTTCTTTAATCTTTTTGCTTAATTTTTCTGTCTCAAAATCAGTTAATGCGGGTCTCCGATATAAGTGTATGATCTTTGTTTGCATAATGTCACTCCCTAATTATAAATACACCTAATTTTAACACAACATTGATGATACTATAAATAAATTAAGGATCTTAAAAGTTCTTAGAATAAGAGTTGCGATATGGTATATTTATAAAGATGTTTTTTACAAAAGGGAGGTTGTTATGAGTGAGCTTATCTATGAATGTTATCTTAAAACGGGACAGAATATACAAG
>JAOAHE010000017.1:0-32972 GCA_026415415.1 Thermodesulfovibrionales bacterium
CAGAGCCAGCATAGTAGCCAAAACACCAGCTGTAATATCACCACCTACATAGCTTGCAACACATGGCAAGGTATAGACAGGGGCTTGTGGGTTAATTGATAGTTTTGCTGTACCAGCTTTCCACATTGGAAAATAGTTAATAGGCGGGATATAAGGCTCTTCCCTTATTGGTGATGGATCAAGCCCCCAGAAGATATGGGTCATAGTTGTATTGGCTGAGATTGTAGCTGAGTCAATTTCACATGCTTCGATGCTGTGCTTTTGCATCATTGAGTTTACTATAGTGTTAATGTCTGTTACTACCGCTTCTTGCAAATCTTTAAGTCCTTGCTCTTCTGCTGCATAAATTATTCTTGTTATTACATCGTCCCCATACCTGATCTGTGAGTTGTAAGTTGAGCCGATATCAATAACTTCACCATTTATTAAGTTTACTAAATATACAACTACAGTAGTAGTTCCAATATCAACGGCTATGCCATATCTTCTATTACAGCTTTCTGCTGAAGATAGAAAGAGGGCTTCAGCGGTTGTACTGTCTCTATCTACATAGGTTAATAGTACCATCCAGTTTGAAACCCTAAGTATTTTGTGCATATTGGTGGCAAAGCCATGGGAAAAATGTATGTTTTTAATCCCTCTGTCTTCAAGTGCTCTTTTTAATCTCTCAAGATCACTGATGCTATCACTAATCGTAGGTGTAGGAAGATCAAGAAAAATTCTTTTTGTTATGGGAGAGATACTTACTTTATATGATTTAAGATTTTCAAGAAGGTTTTTTGATTTGGCGATAGCAATTTTATCTCCTATAATTAGTTGAGATTCCTTTGGTATCTCGATCACTATATCACTTTGTGGATATGTCTGGCAGGCTAACGAGATATTTGCTTCTCTTTCATATTTTGTAAGTTTTCCGTAGCTTTTAACTTTATAATCACCTTTAATTATTTTGATCTTGCATTTACTACAGATCCCTTTCCCACCACAAGGAGCAATGATATAAACACCTGCTCTTTTAAGAGCAGAGTAAATTTCTTCCTCTTTTTGAAGTTTTATAACTTCATCTGATGTTAATCTTAGTTCCATTTATGTAACCAACTTATAAGATTTTGGCTGTAGATTAAGTTTTAGCATGAATAAAAATTTTTATATGTTGGATGCAATATAAAAACTTTAAACTCTTAAGAATTTTAAAAATAGCTTATTGTTTTAACTATTTATGGTATCATTAATTCTTATTGCAATCCAACAATATAGGCAAATCTTTGCTTGAAAGAGATAGGATCCATATTGGCTGTTTTTGCAATTAGTTTAAGGTTATTACCATTAAAATCCTCTTTCTCCAGTCTAATCATATATTTTCTTCCAACTTCATAAATTTCTGATTCTGTATTTACTTTTCTTACTTTCATAAGACCTGTTTCATAATCTATCATCTCAACAAATGGTATTGGTTTTAAATATCCTTCATCATAGACTATCATAGCACCTGTTCCGCCTTTTAAGAGATACCTGATCGCACCATAACCTAAGTTACGAGTATATTCTACATCAAAAGGGATTGGATCTGCAGCTCTTAACTCATAACCAATGTTTTTGTCTACAATGGTAACATTTAAGTTCATAGTTTCAAGGGTATTTTTTACAAGGTTTTTTAATATTCTGCCAAGTTGGATCTCTGAGAGCCTTATTCTACTTCCAGTTTCATCTTTAACATAGCTTTCATGTTGAGACAGTTCATCTAAGTCAAGGCGGTCAGCTATGCCTTCAGCAAGAATGGCAACTCCGTGATCTCTGTTCATTGAAAGCCTTTTGATTATTGACCCTGTGAGTATATCAGAGAGTTTTTTCAGTGAGATTTTGCTCTCTTTAAACTCCTCAGATATTAAGGTTACAGTTGCACCTGCTGCTTTACCAATGCCAAGGGCAAGATAACCTGAGAGCCTTCCCATTGTAGTGATAAAATACCACCTACCAGTAGTTTTAGCGTCTTCCATAACATTTTTGACTATCTCAACTCCCCAGTGCCTTGCGGTTTCATACCCAAAAGTTGGAGCACCACCTGGCAAAGGGATGTCATTATCAATGGTTTTAGGTACATGAACAACATTTAATGATCCTCGAGATTCTTTTTCAATTTTGTTTGCAACAAATAAGGTCCCTTCACCACCAATAGTTATTAAGTACTTTATACCCATAGCTTTTAGGGTAGACATGATAATCTTAAATCTTTCCCTAATTCTCTCAGGTTTTTCTCTTGATGTTCTGAGGATTGAACCTCCTTGAGTATGAATTCTTGAGACATCGTCAATGTTAAAGGGAATGGCACAATTTTTATCTCCTTCGCAGAGTCTTTTAAAGCCATCCATGATACCTACAACTTGCTTACCTTCATTGATAGCCTCTATAGTTGCAGAACTAATTACCCCGTTTATCCCGGGAGCTGGTCCACCGCCTACTATAATTCCTACTGTCTCTTTTTTACCTTTTGCCATATTATTATAACCCCAACTTGTTTGCATCAAAAGTCTTTTTTACTAATACTGGTTTCACCGTTTGTTTCACTATATCTTTTGTATTAATTACATTAAGTTTTTCAAAAAGAAGTGCAAACTTTGCCTCTAACTCTTTCATTATAGGGTTTTTTATAGAATCGGGTAGGTCCCACCATTTTTTCTTTAGGGGTCCAAACCCTTTTTTCCTTATTGAATAAATAAATTGCTCATCTGATTGATTTTCCTTTCTTTCGTTGGCATACTCTTCTTTTATAAAGCTATATACTTGCCATCTAAATTCTTCTGGTAAGTGTATACTGTCATAAATAATGTTTTGAAAACCTGTCGCTAAGTGAACCTCTGATGTCCCTGTCTTAGGGAACATATCAAAGGCATCTTCAGGGAGGGTAGATGCTCCATGTTGGACACATCCTGATAGCCCATACTGATTGCGGACTAAATCTGATATGATTCTTAGAGCTTCAAAATCAATCTTAACGTCTGCCAGTGTACCATCAGGCAAGCAAACACCGCCATGAGAGGTGCCTGTTTGGATACTAAGTTTGCTCAACCCTTTTGAGCCTTTAAAGGTCTCATTAAACCCGTCAAGGAAGGCTTTTGCTTCTTCAGGGGTGCTGTTTTTACTGCCAATCTCTCCTATCTCACCTCCAATAGATATTTCTATACCTGTGGGTTGAATTTTTCTGATATACTCTGCCAGGGTTGCAGTATTTTCAAAATTTGGCCTTTGTTGTTCTTTTATAGAATCTTTACTTAAATCAACAACAGTAGAGGCATCAATATCTATATTGTAAAATTCCGCTTCTATAGCTTCACTGATCAGATTTTTTACATAATTAAACTCACCATCTGGTTCTTTAAGGTAATGTTTTCTTACTAACTGAAAATGATCTCCCTGAATAAATATAGGTTGTTCAAATCCCTCAGCAACTGCTGCTGCTGCTATTACAGTAGAATATTCAAGAGGTCTCTGTTTTGTATAGCCTATTTCAGATCGAGCTATCTCAAAAATTAAGGCTCCTACATTCATTTCTATAGCTTTCCTAAAGATAGCCTTTGCTACATCATAGGTTAAGCCACGAATATTAATTGCTGGCACGGTAAAGCCTGGATAGTGTTTTCCCATCTGCTCATAGAGTCCTTGGATTGAAGATGGTATAGCACCGCATTCCTTAGCTAATTCTTTGATGAAAAGAAAGAGGTTTGTTCTTTTGTCGTCTTCGCTTTCAAATACTGCAGAGTATATTAAAGAGTCCATAGATTTCCTTAGAATGTTTTTATCTTTTATTACTAAATTCCCTTCTTTATACTCTACTAAACTTTTCAAATCTGAGTAATTGTTGGACATAAATCAACCTCCTGAATTTTTTAATTATTATATCAAAAAAAATAAGTATATTTGACATTATATTACTAAAATACTTTAATATTTTTATATGGATAAGAGATTTAATACTTTTGGTAGGTATTTAAAAGATTTATACAGAACTCATGTGCATAAAGTTAATGTTGATGCTGGATTTACTTGTCCAAACAGAGACGGAACTTTAGATGTTACAGGCTGTATCTATTGTAACAATGATAGTTTTAGACCAGCTGAGTGTAAGCCACAGCTGACAATTAAAGAGCAGATAAGGAATGGTATTAATTATATCTCATTGAGGTATGGGGCAACAAGATTTCTTGTGTATTTTCAACCTTTCACAAATACATATGGTGATTTAGAAGACCTTCAGAGACTATATTCGGAGGCATTATCTTATCCTTCTGTTATAGGACTTGCTATAGGAACAAGACCTGATTGCGTAGATGAAGATAAAATAAACTTTATAAAGACCCTTGCTAAAAAACATTTTATATTAATCGAGTATGGTTTACAGTCAATATATGATAAAACCTTAAAGTTTATCCACCGTGGTCATGATTACAATAAGTTTTTAGAGGCAGTTGATCTAACTCTTGGAAAAGGAATACATATTGGTGTTCATCTAATAGTTGGGTTCCCTACAGAAACAAAAGAAGAAATGTTGATGATGGCAACTGAGATCTCTAAACTGCCTGTGGAGTTTGTCAAAATCCATCAGTTGCAGATAGTAAAAAATACCCCTCTTGCTGATTATTACTATAAAAATCCTTTTCATACCTTTCAGTATGATGAATACCTTGATTTCTTAGTAGATTTTATAGAAAGGTTATCGTCTCATATAGTAATACAAAGATTTTTTGCATCTTCCCCTGAAAATATATTAATCGCACCTAAATGGGGCAAAACGAAGCATCAGGTCATGAGAGATATTCAAAGATGGTTTGATAAGAAAAATGCTTTTCAAGGAACTAAATATTAAGGGCAAATGAGATTGAGGTTTGATCTTTTTGATTTTCAATAATAAAAGCATGATTAGCATTTTATCTGTTTGTCTTTTTATTATAGTTAGATAAATATTTTAGTTTTAATGAAAGAAAAATAGGTATTATAAGATAAAGAAATTTATTATATGCCTGCCTATCTTCCCTTTGCTCTGAGCAACCCTACTTTATTTGATGTTAATGTTTATTTTTAATCATAAAAATTGTGGCTACTTTTTTATAGAAGATCTATAGTTGTTTCTTTAAATTTACTTTTCTAAATAGTCAAAGATTTAAAATTGTAAACGAAGGGCTAAAAGTTTTTTCGTTTTATAACCCTTTGAAGTGATATCTTTACTCAGCTATCTTATTTAGCTTAATATAGGTTTATAATGGTATTGTTAGTATTTTAAGAGATCATTGATGAAACTTTTTTAAGATTTTACAAGAAAGCTAAGTACTATTTTTATTATCATTTTATTAAATATCTCAATTTTTAAGTTGCCATAAGTTCCTATTAATAGAATAAAAATGCAACCTAACAGGTTTAGTTTAAACTTAAAATTTAGTCTCGCTGTTGGCATAATATTACTTGTTTTCAGCACTATTATGTCAATAGTTCTTTTTTACTATTTAAGGTCTCAGGGTGTAAAAGACGCTGAAGAGAAGACAGCTATTATAATGGCTCATGTTAAAGCTACAGGAGATTATGTTAGGGAAACCTTAAGACCAGCAATTTTTGATGCCTTAAGAAGGCTTCATGCTAAAGATGAATTTATTATTGAAGCTATGTCTACTACTCATGTAAGCATGCAAGTGATGAAAAGATTCAATAATGATCAAAAAGATTATGTTTTTAAAAGACTATCTGACAACCCTATGAATCAAAATAATTTGGCAGATCCCTTTCATCTTGAGATGTTAAATTATTTTCGCTCAAATCCACACCAAAAGGCATGGAAAGGGATAGTAGTAATAGATGGTAGACAGTACCTCTATAGGCTTAATCCAGTTGTGATGGATAAACCTTGTTTGCAATGTCATGGTAAACCAGCAGATGCACCAGTTCAACTTATAAAAATTTATGGCACCGATGGCGGTTTTCATTGGAAAGTTGGGGATGTAGTTGGTATAAACTCTGTTTCAGTCTCTCTTGATTTAGCCTTTGCTCAGGCAAAAGAAACTGCTTTTAGAGCTTTTTTGTTCGGTTTTGTTTCTCTGTCAGTTTTGTTTATAGCTTTATTTACTACCTTTAGGCAGATTGTAACAAAGCCTATTGATAACCTTTCTAAGATTTTCAGGGGTATATCGCAGGGCAAAGAGCCTCTTGGCAAGACAATACCTATTGAACGACATGATGAAATTGGTGACCTTACAGAGTCATTTAACATATTAGCAAGGCATTTATTGGAAGCCCAGGAAAAGTTAAAGAAAACTGTTGAGATAGAGAAACAGATGATAGAGACAGAGAAGTTAGCTGTTATTGGTCAGATCTCAGCGGGTGTAGCACATGAGATAAATAACCCTCTTGGTGGGATGCAACTTTGTTTTAATAACTTGCTGAACACCAGAATGGATGAAAAAGAAAGAGAAGAACATATAAAAGTTATTAATGCAGGGTTTAAGAGGATACAAAATATAGTTAAACAGCTCTTGGACTTCTCAAAGAACACACCTCTCATTCTGGAGAAGGCTTCTATAAATAATTTGATAGAAAATGTTCTTATTCTTTCTGAGTATACCATCTTGAAAAAAGGAATCAAAATTGAAAAGGACTTAAGCAATGATATTCCAGAGATGCTTCTTGATGCAAATAAGTTAGAGCAAGTTTTCCTTAATCTGTTGATTAATGCTGCTCAAGCTATGGATAAAGGTGGTATTTTAAGTATAAAAACTTATATTGAGGACAATTTCTGTTGTCTTGCCATTTCAGATACAGGTCCTGGAATACCTCCTGAGATTTTATCTAAAATTTTTACACCTTTTTTTACAACTAAACCTGTAGGCGAAGGAACTGGACTGGGTTTGACTGTTAGTAAAGCAATCGTTGAGCAACACAAAGGTGAGATAAACGTAAAAACATCAGAAAAAGGCTCTACTTTTATTGTGAAATTACCTCTATCTTTATGAAAAAAAGTATTTTAATTGTTGAAGACGATCCTATAATGAGGTTGGGGATGAGTCATTTTCTTAAATCCCAGGGATACTTAGTTTTTCAGTGCAATGATGGCAGAGAAGCTATCCAAGCTATTGAAAAACAACGATTTGATTTAATAATCACGGATCTTAAACTTCCAGAGCTTGATGGAATGGAAGTGCTTAAAAAGGCAAAAGAACTTTCAAAGGATATCGGTTTGATAATTATTACTGCCTATGCTGAGATAAAAAGTGCTGTTCAAGCAATAAAGGAGGGAGCCTATGATTATCTTGCTAAGCCTTTCTCAAATGAAGAGCTACTTATTACGATAGAGAGATTTTTTAAATTTCAGAACCTTGAAAATGAGCTTTTTCAGTTAAAACAGACCCTTAAAGAGAAAGACGGGCTTAAAAATTTTGTTGGTGTAAGTCCTGTTATGATGAACGTCTTTGATCGCATAAC
This sequence comes from Thermodesulfovibrionales bacterium, assembly GCA_026415415.1. Classification (GTDB taxonomy): domain Bacteria; phylum Nitrospirota; class Thermodesulfovibrionia; order Thermodesulfovibrionales; family Dissulfurispiraceae; genus DYHD01. Next base: position 7,462 of record JAOAHE010000017.1, read on the forward strand.
TGCTGTGGCCGCAACAGATGTGCCAGTGTTAATCTTGGGTGAAAGTGGCACGGGAAAAGAGCTTGTGGCAAATGCCGTTCATGGTATGAGTAATAGATGGGATAAACCTTTTATTAAGATTAATTGTGCAGCGATACCGGAAACATTATTTGAGTCTGAACTGTTTGGTCACGAAAAAGGTGCTTTTACAGGTGCTACCGAAAAAAGAAAGGGTAAGTTTGAGTTTGCAAATGGTGGGACTATATTCTTTGATGAAATAGCTGAGATACCCTTATCATTACAACCAAAGCTATTAAGAGTTCTTGAAGAACAAACTATAACAAGATTAGGAAGTAATGAGCCAATAACAGTTGATGTTAGATGTATTTATGCAACCAGCAAAAATCTTAAGGAATTAGTAGCTTCAGGTTTATTTAGAGAAGACCTCTATTACAGGATTAATATTGTGCCAATACTACTTCCTCCTTTAAGGGAGAGGAAAGAGGATATCCCTTATTTTATAAAGAGATTTTTAACTTTTTTTTCAGAAAAGTATGGTAAACCAAACATAACAGTTTCTGGTACATCTTATAATGCTCTTCTTGCCTATGACTATCCTGGCAATGTTAGAGAGTTAAAGCATGCGATTGAAAGGGCTGTTATATTAGCAGAAAATGGGATTATTCAACCTAAACATCTCCCTGAAGAGATTACTTCTATTGTAGCTGATTCACCTTGTAGAAAAAATGATATGACCTTAGATGAAAGCCTTAGATGTTTTGAAAAACAGAAGATAATAAATGCCCTTCTTGAATCAGATGGAAGAAAGATAGAAGCAGCAAAAAAGCTTGGTATAAGCAGAAAGGTTTTGTGGAAAAAGCTTAAAGAGTATAATATTGAGTAAGTTCCCTCCAGGGAACATTACATGCCTCAAGACGTTTCTAAAATGGAACATAAATTCCTGCCTTGCCTTCTAACCTATTGATTTTTAAAGTTTTTTTAATTTGGCATTTTTATTGATACTAAAAAATAAGTTATGCGACTAAAGGCATCTTAAGCCAACCATATAGATTAAAAACAAAAGATTAAAAATAGGGTAGGCTGAGACTAATATTTTATGCTATGGAGGATGTGATGAAAAAGGTTCTTGTAGCTACAGACGGTTCTGATGAATCTATGAAAGCAATTGACAGAGCAGTGAAAATAGCAAAAAGTAGTGATACGGAAGTAGTAGTTGTAAATGTTGCAGAAGATTTTTGCCCGGTAGGTCTTGTTGAGGTTGATTGTGACACTATTCGGGAACTTGTTTTGAAAGAGTCAAAGGGGATAATGCAGACTGCTGTAAGTAAGCTCAAGGAGGCAGGTATCAAAAATATAAAGGAGGTGATAGAGTTCGGCTCTCCTGCTGAGACGATTGTAGAGGTTGCTGACAGGGAAAAGGTTGATGAGATTATTGTTGCATCTCGAGGAAGACATGGTGTAAAAAAGCTTCTAATGGGAAGTGTTGCAGCAAGAGTGCTTGAATGGGCTAAGTGTCCTGTAGTTGTTGTTAAATGATTAGCATATAAAAAAGTTTTTGATCTATGTTGTCAAAATATTAGAAAAAAATAATAAAATTGTTTGGAGGGTTACAAAATGAAAAAGTTTTTTCTTTTAGCTTTAGCCATTATATTTGTGTTTGGGATGGCTATTAACACATACGCAGCTTGGGATGCTGATACTATTAAAAAATGTGCAGAGTGGAAAGAAATGGCAGCAGCAAAGCAAGAAATGCCAAAAGAGCTAAAGGGTGCAAAGATTATCTCAACTGCTGAGCTAAAAAAATGGATGGATCAAGGCAAAAAATTTATTCTTCTTGATAACAGGGTAAAAGAACAGTATGATGCTGAAAGAATTAAAGGTGCAAAATGGTTATTAGCAGACCATCTATTAGCTGATCCTAAGTTACTTGATCAATTTAAAAAAGATGATGTTATAGTCAATTATTGTAACGGTGTACTTTGCTGGAGATCACCAGCAGTTGTTGAGATGATGGTTAAATCAGGATTTAAGAATGTATATTGGTATAGAGATGGGTTACCAGATTGGAAGAAGATGAAATATCCAACTGAGTAAGAAAATCAAGTGCTGTTTTTAGAAATAGAGAGGACAAAACCTCTCTATTTCTGTCAATTAAGGAGGTAAATAATGGCTGAAATAAACAAGGAGTTGGAAGCAAAGGCAAAAGCAACATTTTCTGCTGAAAGAAAAGAAGACATTGTTGTGCTTGTAATTGCTGCTATTGTAGTAATTCTTGTCGTGACAGGAGTTATAGGACCTAAGTTTTATAACTCACTATTTTTTAAATAATAAGCTAAGGAGGTAAATATGGCAGGTGGTGGAATAGGAGTAAGTTACTCCCTTAAGGACCTTCCGAAGATTCTCCCAGGTTTAATCCTGTGTGTAGTGCTCGGATGGCTTGCTCTTCAATGGGATGCATCAATGGGAGAGCTAAGAAAGGGGTACAGAGAATCAGAGGCGATCCTTAAACCTCATTTAGAGCTTGGCAAACCAATAATACCTTATGAAGATTATGTAAAGGCAAAAGAAGATACTTATAAAGGAGCTTTAACACTTTATCAACTTGGCATAGAAAAAGTAAAACCAAGCAAACCTTATATCTTGCCAAAGGAAGATTATGAAAAGCTCATTCAAGATAAATCTCCTGCTTTTAAATACAGCTTTGCTGAAAGGACAGTTCAGTTTCAGTTAACCTATGTAGCTTTACTATTGCTTGGTGGTATGCTAATTAGAAATACAGTTGGCGTACCAAAAATCTTTCAACCCGGAACAATAGCGGCAAGACCCATTATCAAACCTGGTATTATAATACTTGGTGCTTACTATATGTGGTCTGATGTTTTGAGAGTTGGTGCTATAGGGCTTGTTTTAGTAGTAGCTTTTGTTATGGGAACACAAATCCTTATTTCTATTTGGGGTAAGCGAGCAAAAGTGGATGATGGTTTAAATGGAGTAATGGGCTCAGGTGTAGGTGTTTGTGGTGTCTCTGCCGCGGTTGCTGTTGCGCCTGTCGTAAATGCGAAGCCGAGAGATTTCTTCTATGCTATCGGGACTATACTTCTTTTTGGAACTCTTTGTCTTTTTACTTTCCCATATATCGGGAAAGCTCTTGGCATGGAAGAGCCTGTTTTTGGTGCATGGGTTGGTACAGCTATTCTTAATACTGCACAGTTAGTTGCAGCTGCTACATGGTATGGACATGGCGCACTTCTGACTGCAAATATCATTAATATAGTTAGAGTTGGGTTTATACCAATTTGTGTTATCTGGGCAATATGGTATTTCATAGTAAGACCTGCAAAACAGGCAGGTGTTGACTCTGGTCAGAAAGTAAGTGCTATAGAAGTAATAAAAGAGAAATTTCCTATATTCGTTCTTGGCTTTTTTGCAATGGTTACGCTCAACCAGTTGGGTGTTTTTACCCCTGTTCAAAAGGATATGCTTGGTAGAGACTTGCTAAGAATATTTTTTGCTATAGGGTTTGCGGGTGTTGGCCTAAATATAGCCTTTGAGGATCTTAAAAAAGCTGGAGGTAAGGCATTCGTAATTGGATTTGCATCAGCGACATTAAAGGCAGTTCTTGGAGCTATAGCTGTTATGGCAATAGGAGCAGAGGCATTTAGGGTGAAGTAATAGGCAGTGGCAAATAATAGAGTAGAGGATAAGCAGATTTATATCAATGGTTAATTTATCTAAGATATTGGTGTGTGTTGATGGGGAAGAACATACCTTTAAAGCTGAAGAGTATGCTATTACTATTGCGAAAAAATTCAACGCCGAGTTAGTTGGATTACATGTGGTAAATCCTTTTTTAAAAAAATTTACACATGAGATATACGCTATAAATAGAGATGAGTGTAGAGACCATTTAGATAGGAGTCTTAAAGAAGAGGGAGAAATAGCGTTAATTAACTTCTCAAACAAAAGTAAAGAAGAAGGTATTCCTGTGGTTATCAAGATGCGTTATGGCGATCCTGAGGAAGAGATATTGAATGAAATGAGGGATGTCAATTATGATATTGTGGTGATGGGGGGAAAGATCCTTAAAGGTTGGAAGGAGAGGTTTGAGTCTTTCAATCTTTCAGAAAGGGTTTTAAGGAAATCTCCGTTGCCTATTCTAATTGTAAGATAGATATTTTTTTTGACCCTCCTTCTTATAACCCTTCCATCATAATGGTGGAAGGGTCTTTTGTTTGATAGAGGTTAGTTTGCATAAGATTCAAGAATCTATTGAAATAAAAGCATCAGCAAAAAAAGTTTTTGCTTTGTTAAAGGATATTGATAGACGTCTTAGGCTCAATCCTTTTTTAAAGATAATTTGGATCCAGAAACTTACCGAAGGGGAACCCAAATTAGGTAGCAGGTTCTGGATTGTAACAAGTTGCAACAACAGAAGGCGTGACTGTATTGTAGAATGGATTGAATATGAAGAAAATAAAAAAATAGTTTCCTATGAATCTATTACTCAAACAAAGCTTACATTAACGTTAAGTGAGACCTCTACAGGAACTATACTAACACACAAAGAAGAGTTTGAAATTCCTTTTGATATAGTCTTTAGAGATGAATTAGGGGAAGAGGAGATCCCTCTTTGGAGAAAGATCTTATATTTTGCTAAACCCTTTCCGAATATTGAATATACTAATAAGGTTGAGGTAATAAAAGAGAGATTGCGAGCTAACTTAAAAATTCTATTAACAATAATAAAAAAGGAAGTAGAAAAGGATCTATAGTTATAATATTGACCTTGTTATTTTAGGTGATAAATAGATAATTTTTATCTTGTTTTTGGAGAGAAGCCTTGCTTCTTTTGTGATATATTTCAAAACTCACCAGCAGGGCAAATCTTATATGAAGTGGAAAAGACAAAAAAATTTCATTGCATAACTTGCTTTTTTAATTTTCCCTATTAGTTTTATAAGAGGTAAGGGGTTTTTTTGGATTATTCTTGCTTTGTTAAAGTTCCTTTTGAGAAGGATAGGGTGTTTCACTTTTTTCGTGATATAGAAAGGCTTCTGCGCCTTAATCCCCAGTGGGCTGTAATAGCTATGGAGGGTCATCTAAAAGCCGAAAAAGGCTCTGAATTTACTGCCTACTTAAAATATGACCGTTCTGATAAAGAGATTAGGTATTTAGGGAAGGTTGAAGAATATAAAGAAGGAGAACTTATCGGGATTAGACTGACTGCAGTTGAGATGACAAGATTTTTTTCTTTTACTATTTATGGCGAGGGAAATGAATCCATTATAAATTATAGAGAGTCCAATGGAGGTGAACCACTGGCAGAGGAAAAGAGAGAGATCATCTTTTGGTTAAGAAGTATTGCGAATTACATCATTATTAATGAAAAGAAAACTTTATTTTCAAAGGTCTGGAAATGGTTTCTTGATAAAGTATGGCTTAAAATGAGTCCTTCAGGTAAGAGGATAGCATTAATTATAGTTTTAAGTGAGGTCTTAGCTCTTTTTCTGTTTATAATTTTTTTAATATATCTAATGATTCTTAAGTAATATTAAATTTGTTTTCAATAAATACTTCCAATATTTTCCATAAGATTACTAACTAACAAGTTATTAAGAGAAGTATTTTAAAAAATAGGTATAGTACAGAAAAAAATTAGCTTAAAAATATTTAGATATGCTAAGGGAAGAAGAAAAAGAATGTCAGTAAAAGAAAATCTTTTAATTTAAAATGTTAAATCTATTTTAGTTTTTTTCTTTTTGCTATTGATAGCTCAATGTTGTATATAGTTAAGTAATAAAGAAGTGTTTATTAATTTTTGGGCAATATTCTATAGATCTTATCATCTCCTTGTTTAGGTTTTCCTCGTCCATCTCTGTTGTTAGTTAAAAAATATAAATAGCCATCGGGACCTTCAATGACATCTCTAATTCTCCCATATCTATTTTCAAACCATCTCTCTATTCGTGTGACTTTAAACCCCTTTTCTGTTTTTTGAAGTTTAATCCTTATTAAGGATTGGCTTTTTAAAGTTGCAACAAATAAATCTCCTTGTAGATGACTAATTTTTTCTCTTTTATAAAAAGTAATACCTGATGGAGGTGTTGTTTTTTCCCATAATACTATAGGATCAATGTAAGGTGTTTTATTTTTTTTGCCTATTATTATTGGCCATCCATAATTTCCACCTTTTTTGATAATGTTGATCTCATCATTACCAAATCTAAGATACTCTCCTGAGGGACCATGTTCCGAGGAAAAAAGATCTCCTGTCTCAGGATGCCAACTGATTCCTTGAGGGTTTCTATGTCCATAAGAGTATATAGGAGAGCCTTTGAAAGGATTGTCATCAGGTATTTCACCCTCAGGGGTTATCCTAAGAATTTTGCCTGCAAGAGAATTTAGATTTTGAGCGAGGTCTGCTTCGTATATCTCACCAGTAGTTATGTATAGCATTTTATCTGGACCAAAGGCAATTCGGCCACCGTTGTGGAATTTTGCACCAGGTATGTTGTCAAGTATTACTTTATCAAATTTGCCGTAACTTCCAAAATCTCTTAATCTTATTATCCTATTAAGTAGAGAGGATCCTTTTCTATAGGTATGCATCACGTAGATATAAGGTTTTTCAGAGAAATCAGGATGTCTTGCGAGTCCCATTAGTCCACCTTCACCAGTGTGGGCAACATCTATTACAGCATAGGGATCTTTTTGTAAAACCCCTTTTTTGATTAGCCTTATTCTGCCTGGTCTTTCGCTTACTAAAGCTCGTTCATCTGAAATGAATATGAGAGACCAAGGTATCTCAAGATTTTCTATCCATATCTCAACCTTTACTCTTTCACCTTGAGGCATTGTAATTTCCACTGGTTCTTGGGCGGTTACTGAGAAATATGTCAACAACAAGATCAATCCTATTAGCAGTATAAAGGAGCTTATTTTCATAATTTTATTTTAGCAAAACTTTATAGTAAATCATAAAATTTACATAAAAATTAACATCAATTGTTATATGAATATATGAAACAGCGACCGCTAATTTCTGTTATAAATCCTAAGTTGAGTATCCTTTTAGGATGAAAGCATTTAACGCAGTTTACAATTAAATGATTTTCTAATCTTGAAGTTAGTTTAAGGATAAAGATAGAAATTTATTATACAACGGCATCAATTTTGCTCATTTTTCTAAGAAGTTTTAACTTTCTTTGAGGTCTTATCACACTTAAGAGTTTAAGTGAGTTTTTTAATTACAAAGAAACTGATAAAGCAATTTTAATAGCAGAATTTGCTTTTTTATTGATAGCCTTAGAGATAGTCACTTGACAGTGAACGATAGTTCAATTATAATATATATCATGAAAGAAGAGGTTTTTAAAGAAAGAGTGAATCGGATTATTTACTTTTATCACCAAAAAGGCAGGATGCCTTCTTATTCAGAGATTGCAGATATTATAGGGTTTAGATCTAAAAATGCATCGTTTAAGTTTGTAGAAAAGCTCATAGGGCTTAATCTTGTTGAGAAGGATTCAAGAGGAAGGTTAATACCTAAGAAAATTGCTAACTATATTAAAGTGCTTGGCGTTGTTGAGGCAGGGTTTCCTTCCCCTGCAGAAGAAGAACTTCTTGATACCTTATCTCTTGACAGATGGTTAATAAACAACCCTTCTTCAACCTTTATGCTTAAAGTTACAGGAGACTCAATGATAGAAGCAGGGATACTTCCAGGGGATATGGTGTTAGTAGATAGGTCTTTTACTCCTAAAAATGGGGATATAGTCATCGCGCAAGTAGATGGAGAGTGGACGATGAAATATTTCAGCAAAAAAGGAAAGGAAGTGACCCTTCATCCTGCAAACCCTAAGTATCAACCTATTAAACCTAAAAGTGAACTTAACATTACCGGAGTAGTAATCTCTGTAATAAGGAAACTAAGATGAGTGAACAGCCTCTTTTAATAAACAGCTTTAGCTTAGCTATACTTCATATTGATGCAGATGGCTTTTTCGCCTCTGTAGAACAAGCAGTAAATCCAGTCCTAAAAGGTAAGCCTGTCGTAGTAGGAAAAGAAAGAGGAATCGCTACAGCTATAAGTTATGAAGCAAAAGCAAGAGGAATAAAAAGAGGGATGCTTTTGCAGGAAATAAAAAAACTATGTCCTGATGCTATTTTAGTTCCATCTGATTATGAAAAATACTCCTTATTTTCAATAAGGATGTTTGATATTCTAAGGAGATTCTCTCCTCAAGTAGAAGAATATTCTATAGATGAAGCCTTTGTTGACCTTACGGGCCTAAGAAGGGTATACCATTGTTCTTATGGCGACATAGGGATGAAGATAAAAGAGACAATAAAGAAAGAACTGGGGATAACAGTATCAGTAGGAATAAGTCTTACGAAAGTGCTTGCTAAAGTAGCATCAGGACATAGAAAACCTGATGGTCTGACTGTGATACCTGGCAAAGAGGTGCATCTATATCTGAAGGACCTTCCTCTTGAGAAGGTATGGGGGATTGGTCTAAATACCTCAGCATATTGTGCAAAACTTGGTATTCATACTGCTCTTGATTTTGCAAAAAAAACAGAAGATTTTATAAAGAAATGTTTTTCAAAGCCCTTTTATAAGATATGGCATGAGTTAAATGGTAGAAGCGTATATCCTGTAAACCCTGAACCAAAGAGAAATTATAAATCAATAAGCAAAGCAAAGACTTTTGAAGCTACTAAGGAAAAAGAAGTAGTGTATGGTCAGCTATTGGAAAATCTTGATGGTGCTTTTTTTAAAGCAAGGAGATATGGATTATGCACAAAGAAACTTGTAATTTTTCTTAAGACTCAAGAATATCAAGATAGAGGTTGTGAGATAAGTCTTACCGATTACACATTATATTCAGAGGACGTAATTCCTTTCCTAAGAGAGGCTTTTGATCACATTTATGATGTGAACAAACTTTATAGACAAACAGGGGTGTTCTTGCTTGAACTTACTTCTGTGGAGATGCTGCAGTACTCTCTTTTTAGGAATCCACTCAAAGCAGAAAAAATAGAAAGACTTTATGATGCTGTTGATAAGTTAAAAGTAAAGTTTGGCAGAGATATTCTTCAGCATGGTGCGGTTTTAAACAAAAAAGAAAAAGAAAAAAGAAATCAAAAAATTGAGATCCCAGTGTTAAGTATGGATGTTTAGTCTGGCTACAACAAAACCTTAAGTAAACTGGATATCTATTAACTCTGACATTATAATTACAGTTTAAAGGGGGACATGGTTAGATTTAGGATGCCATCTCTTATATTTATTATTGTAATCTGATAGGTTGAGCCTACAAATGAGATTTACTTCACTGATGCTTTTCCTAAAACTGAGTTATCCTTCTGTTTATTGCACTATATTTAACCGATGGTTTGCGCCTATTTATTCTGTATTTGTCAGTAAATTTTAATAGTAGGCATTATAAATATCTGCTAAATAATAATCTTAGTTTAAGTGTTAGGTCTCTGTCCTAATGAATGTTTATATCATAATTGGATTAACGGGAGGTAGTTGGGATTCTTTTTATTGGCATACAGGTATCCCAACATATGAAAAGGGATACTCATAAAAAGATAACAGCTTTCTTAATTCATTCTTTTTTTTATGAACAATCAAGATGTTTTTTTGTTTGTTGTCTTAGTTACGAAGATTATATCGTTATAGGTTTTTTTGTATTATTTAGTACTATATAAGATTCCTCAGGGGCTACATAATTTATGCCGTCTCCACCATGAACTTGGATACCAGTGAAAAGGGCATAATCTGCTCTTTCTGGATCTATTACATTAGAAATAGCTGATTCTAAGTCCTTTTGAATTACAGTTCTTGCAATTTTTGTAAAACTAAGCAGATCAGGACAATCACCATATGTTAAAGCCTGTAACATTTTGCATTTTAATATACTCATCTCAACATCATCTTCACGAAGTATAGGTGTTAATTTTCCTTCTTTTAGTTCCTCATAGAAGTTTATTAAAGCTCCACATGCTGTAGATCTTTCAATCCCTTTTCTACTACAGATGCCAAGCTCACTGTTTTTATTAATGGCTATATGGGGGAGGGCATAAAAAATGTATCTTGGTTTTTCTGAGTTTTCAGGGGCATGGTGTATGGCAGCTGTGAGTGCCATTTTACCTGCTATAAACATACCTCCAAGTCCTGCGAGATTAAACACATCGCCCCAGAGTTGTTTTGCAGCCTCTATAAAGGTCTGGGAAATCTCATCCCTGCATATACATACAGCGGCTATAGTATTGTTTTTATTGAACCCAAAGGGCTGGAGGATTTTGGCAGTTTTATCTATAAACTCTAATTCTTTGTATAAGACAGGGAAATATGCTGATATTTTATCTTTTTGATGATTCATATTTTGCCTCCTTAATAAATAGGGTAAAAAAATTGTATAAGAGAAATTAATCTTGCTTATCTAAAATGATCTTTTTTTATCTTAAAATATGTTTTTTACATCTTATCACATAGAATACTCATATCTTAAAGGATAGCAATTGCCTTAGTTTACCCTTTAAAGAAAAGGAATATCAACTATCAAAATTTTTCTCCTATTCAAAGTTGAATTCAATGTAAATCTTTATCTATGTAATTTTTTACAATTATTTATATAAATATTTATAAAATATCAGGATTTTTTCTATGTGGTATAATTTATATAAATACCTTTTTACTATTTGATATACTGGTTTGGTAAATTAAGGATTTTATACTTTACATTATAGCTTTGGGAGTTAGATTTTAGATGGTAGAGTTTTTAGTTATTAAATAAAAAGAAGAAAGCTGTTTTTAATATTTATAGGATTTCTTGAGTTATACTCATAACATTGAGATATCTATATGAAAGTTATAATTATTTATTTTAATTGTTATATCATTAGTAAAGTTTGATGATAATCAGAATAAAAAAAGCACAGTTATTTTAAAATTAGAAAAGGAGAAGTTTGAATTAATGTATAAAACTGAACCAGAATTAGAGGTTTTTATGGCTGAGATAATTGCCCAAACTATAAATGAAATAAAGGGTAAAAACGAGATACCAGAAGAAACAAGGGTTTTCTTAAGAAAAGGGAGTTATACTGCTTCTAAAACACTTCCCAAGAACGTTTTCCTTAGTGGTATAAAAGAAATAGCTAAGGAAGAGCAACCAGATATGATAGTTATTGTTACAAAGGCAATAGCTAAATCTGTAGTTGAGGCAGAAGAGGAAAACGCAATAGCTGTAATGGGTGCTACTCCAATAAGTGAGATTTTTATCGTATTTCCCTATGTGTATCATCATCATATTATTGAGTTGAACGAGCCTTTTGAGCTAAATTTATCTGAGTTGGGATATCCAAACTTGTTTGATGAAATATGGATAGACTGTATAAAATTAAATTAACAAACTGACAATAAAGAAGTTAAGACAATTAAGAAATAATAATCAATCTTTCTAATTATAAGAAAACCTTTTAAGTTGAAGTCAAATCACCCCTAAAGCCCAAAAAAGTCACTTTTTTTTGAAATCCTATTATTAAGTATGCCTTCTATTGTTGATTAATTGACAACTTACACTATTTTGCCTTTTTTGATTTAATGAAAGAGTTGCAATTAGGACTAATAATTGATATTTATATAATATTCTTGTCTTAGTCTTTATATCGTTATCAGGGTAAGTGGTAATTTCTCTACAATAAATAAGAAGTTTAAACAGCAAAGCGTTAGTAAATGAATTTTAATTTTAAAGAGGCAAACTCTGATGATCTTTTTAACTATTTTAGATAAGACAAAGATTAAGATAGCTAAAATTGATGTTTTCATTTCAGTTTAACCAAAGAAATATGATTTAATGCTTAAGCTCATTGATTAAAAAGGATAAAATCTTCTTTTAGGATTTTTAAAATTATACGCTACTTTATTTTTTAAAAAATAACTTCAGATTGTCTGAAGCTTTATGAAAATAGCAAAAAACTAAAAAGGATAAGGCAGGGGAGGGGAGGGGAGGGAGGTTTATATGAAGATTGGTATAATTTCAGATGTTCATTTAGGTGATTCTAATTGCAAACTCATTAAAGATGGTAAGGTCACTTTAAAGTATAATGAGTTTAAAAATACAGTATTTCGGTTTACTAAGGGTGACTCCCTTGATTATCTTGTGCTTAACGGTGATATATTAGATTTTTCTATTAACTCGTTTGAAGAGTCATGTATTTCAGCGAAACCTTTTTTTCAGGCTCTTCAGAGAGATAAACTCACTAAAGAGCTTATCTATATTCCAGGAAATCATGACAAGCATATTTGGGACGCTGTGGAGTGGGAGACTAATGTTATAAGAAGGCTTAAAGAACATAAAGACCCGCGCCCCTTTAGAAGGACTCAACCAGGGTATATCGATTATGTTATTAACACGCCTCTTGTCTTGCAAGGAGTTTCCCGTGTTACAGGAACAGATCATTATGGAACGTTATACCTTGAAGGACTCTTTGAACTGAACAAGACTTTGCCCATAAATATTGTTTATCCAAATCTTTATATAAAAACGAAGGAAGATGTTTATCTTATAACCCATGGGCATATGCTTGAGCTTGCCTGGGTGCTATTGTCAGAAATTCTTTGCAGTGAACCCGAGCTTGTCGGTAAAAAAGGTGTTAGAGAACTTGAGGAGTATAATATCCCTCTTACATCTATGATATGCACTGCAGTAGGGCAGGCAGGTGCAGTGTCAAGACTTTTTTATAAAATTCAAAGAGAGGCAAAAGTTGGCAGGACTGATAGGTTAAAAAAGCTTCTTGATAATATTTTGCCAAAGCTTGATAATTTGCTTGAACTACCTTGGTATGCTGAATTACTTGATAATGCACTTCTTATGGCAATTCGACAGTTTGCGCTATCTATAGCAGGTGATATAAGTGATGCAAGGTATGATAAACAGTTTTATTTGAAAGACTCAATCAAAAGTAGGTTTATGAGATTTCTTGTTGCAAGTTTCTCTCAGGCGGAAGAGCTTGGCATAGGCTTCCCTAATAAGATCATCTTTGGGCATACTCATGAGCCTCGCTCTTATAATGATCCTATGGAGGTAGCTGTATCAGTCTTAAAAGATGGAAAGCTATATCTATACAATACTGGTGGATGGCTTGATGAAAAAGGCAAAAGCGCAGAGATATTCTTTTTTGATGACAACGGGACCTTATCAAGTATAAATATAGAATAATAAGGAGAAGATTATGAAGATTGATGTTCATTTTCACGCCCTTGGCAATGGCTCAGACATTGAAAGTGTAGAGACAGATATATTTTTCCGAGCAACTGATAATAATCATTGGTTTACAAGGATACTCTATAATCTTGTGGAGGAGGATCTTATTAAGCTTGAGGCTGACCTAAATAATGATGGAAAAATATCAACATTAGAATACTTTGAACTTACTTATAGATTACTTAGAGATTCTGAAGAATTGGATGCTATAGTATTGTTAGCCCTTGATGGAGTTTATTCACCACGAACTGGGGTTCTTGATGAAAAAAGGACAGATCTTTGGGTTTCAAATAGATTTCTTTACAGGAAAATCAAAGAATTAAATGAGAGATTAAGAAAAGAGGGAAAAACTGAGAAAAGGTTTTTCTTAGGTGCATCAATAAATCCTAACAGGAAAGATTGGCAATTTGAGCTTGAGTTTGCAATTAATCAGTTGGAGGCTGTCTTAATTAAATTAATTCCTTCAGCACAACATATTCACTTAATGGATGAACGGCACAGGGAGTTTTATAGAACCCTTACAAGATATAATATACCTCTTCTCTGTCATGTAGGACCTGAGTACTCATTTGCTGAAGGGATAAGGAATAGAAGACTTGATGATTTTAGATTTCTTGAAAAACCTCTTAAAGAAGGGGTAACTGTAATAGCTGCCCATTGTGCAACACCTGTTTTCCCTCTGATTGATAAGAATTACTTAAAGGAGTTTTATATATTTATGAAAGAAGCAAACGGCGGTGGAAAGATCAATTTATGGGGAGATACCTCTGCACTGTCTCTTTCAACGAGAACACCTTTATTGCCTCAAATACTTGAGATTATCCCTCAAAATTGGCTTATTCATGGCTCAGATTTTCCAATTCCCATTGATGGTTGGGCACATCTGCCTTGGGTTACTTTTGATATAACTCCGCAGGAATACCTTTACATTGTCAAAACTAAAAATCCTCTGGATAGAGATGTTAGGATAAAGAGAGCTCATGGTTTTATAGATTCAATTTTAACAAATGCAGAAAAAGTTCTTAGGCTTCCAGCTTTTTGATATATTAGAAGATATCAAAATGTTTTAATAAATATAATATTCCCTGTTGTCTTGAATCTTATAATTAAAATGGAAAAGGATTATCAAAGATCTTAGGTTGCCAAAAATTCCAACAATGAGTTGATTATCTTCTTCTTGCTGTAGTAATAAAAAGTAGCATCTTTAAGGATTCTCAACAAAGTGTGGATATGTTTATTCTTCTTTAGCTTAACTGGTATTTTCTTGAGAATAAATTTTCTTTTGTTTGGTTATAGATTATTCTTCTTGTATATCCTTTGTGGTTTAAGGGTATTTAAAAGTTGATAAAGAGTATTTGATGTTGTCTTGATATCAATAATTATAAAGGTTTTAAAATTTCCTAATAAAATGTATTTAGTAGTTAGGTGATTTAATTATTCTATATTGAGAAAGCTTATTAAATACTTGAATTCTTTTTGATACTTCAGTGTTGAATTTACCATATGACATTAAGTCATCATGTAAGTATTTATTCTCTTTTTGATATTACTCAAACTTGCCATTACTATGGTAGACCAAGATAATTTTTAAATTTCATTTTTTATATTATTTTAAAACCCATTTAACCTTTAATCAATACAGGATTTTTCAATAATATCTGCCTATTATCTTTTAAAACTAAGTTAATGAGAAATAAGGTATTCAGTGTCATTATGTTTTAGTTTAGTTAAGTAAAGGTACAACAATATTTATCAGTAATTGTTATCTTTTAAAATCATAAAATAAAGTTAAGTATAGTTTATTATTTTAGTTTTAGAATTTTATTAAAAATATCTGAGCTATCACTAAATTATTTGCACAAATCAATAAATATAGTTTTTATAATGTCATTTGGCAATTTAAATATTGCTTTAATCATTGTCAATTTTTAGAGAAAATGCCAAAGATTTTCAATATTTGACGAAATATGGAAGACTCGCTTATATTTAAGATGATAGGCTAAAAGAGTTTGTATAGATATAATTTTGGAAAAAACAAAGTTGCCAGCTATGAAAATATATAAATCTATTTTTTTTGTTTTACTGTTTATTTTTTTATATTCTTGTGAAAAATCCCCAGAAATCGTTGATAATCAAATTAAATTTAATGAAAATAAGGGTGAATTTATAGTTATTGGTGTTGTGGCTGAAGACTCTCCACGAATAATATACGAAAAACTATATCCTTTAAAAAAATTTATTTCTGATCAAATCCAGAGGCATGTAGTAATTGAAATAGCAAAGGATTTTCAAGACTTAGAAAATAAGATTAAGGATGACAAGATTCATCTTATAATCGTAGACCCTGCTACTTATTGTGAACTTAAATGGAATTTTAGAAATAAAATATATCCAATTGTTAAACCTGAGGGTGGGGTAGCTGAGACAAGGAGTGTTTTTGTCACAAAAGAAGGCATAGGTATAGAAAAAATATTTGATTCTTTTGGAAAAAAACTTGCTCTGGGTGAAGAAAAGTCATCATTTAGCTATTTGATACCTCTTTCTATGTTGAGAGATGTTGATATTTCTATAAAGGATTTTAAATCTGTTGAAATGCTACAAAAAGAACAAAGGATTGCCCTATCTATATTGATCGGTGATTATGATATAGGAGCAATGAGTGAGATGACCGCTGCTAAGTATATTAGAGAGGGACTTAAGATAATCAGATACTCAGAGCCTACTCCACTGTTTTTAATTGCCTATACAAGCGCTTTAAAAAGCGAATACGTAGATAAAATAAAAGAATCTATTATTTTCAGGTCTGATAAAGAACTAAGTAAATCGATGGGGGTAGAAAGATTCTCATTAGCAGAAGATAGAGATTTTGATTATATAAGAGTGTTGATTAGAAATTTAAAAGATAAGGATTATACAGAATATGGGCCTAAAACAATAAAAGTTGCCATATTACCTCTGTATAGCCCTCTTACTATTTATAAAAGATACGACCCTCTCATGAGGTACCTTTCTGAGAAAACTGGTTATGAGTTTAAATTGGTTATCCCAAAAAACTTTGAAGAGTTTATTCAGTTAATCATGGATGGCAAGGTTGATTTTTCCTACCAGAATCCTTATGTCTTTTCAATAATATCTAAAAAATACCCAATAAAACCGCTTGCAATAACTGTTGGTGAGGATTGCACTACTGAAGAGGGGATATGTGGGGATGAAAAGTTCAGAGGCTTAATAATAACGAGAAATGATGGGAAAATAAACACTCTTGAAGATCTTAAGGGAAAGAAGATAATGATAGTATCTCCCACCTCGGCTGGTGGTTATCTATCTCAGAAGCTGTATCTTGAAAAAAAAGGATTTAATTTGAGAAATGATTTTAAATTAATTGATGCAAAAAGACAAGAAAAAGTTATTATAGGGGTATATAGAGGAGAGGCAGATGCTGGTTTCATAAGGGAAGCTGCTTTAAGTGTATGGGCTGATGAAGTTGACTTATCTAAAATAAAGATTCTTGCCTATGGGGAGTATTTACCTAATTGGCCCTTTGCTTTGGTTAACAATTCTAACAAAGAATTAGTTGAGAGAGTTAAGAAGCTTGTAACTAAAATTGATAACCCTGAAATTCTAAAAAGTGCTAAAGTAAAAGCCTTCAAAGAAGCTACAGATAGTGATGTGGCATTACTTAAAAGACTCAGTTATTAGTAAGGTATTGAAAAATATCCAAAGGCTAAGTATAGGTTGGAAGATTTTCATCTCATTTCTTCTTATTTTTTTAGTTATTGTGCTTTCCATCAATTTTTTGATCTTAAATTATCAAAAAAAATCTTTAAGAAATCAAATAAATTCAAATGTCTCAGTAGCTCTTGAGAATCTCTCAAAAGAAGTAATTGACAATCTTATTTTTTTTGACCCTTTAGCAATTGATGAAAAAATCACCTTAGCTATGAATAACCCTGGCATGGCTTACATAATGCTAATAGATAGAAATGGTAGAGTTGTAGGACACAATAATAAAAATAAGCTTGGTAGATTTATAGAATTAGACTATAATAAATGGCAAAGAATTGATCAGGAAGAAATTCTTCATATTAATATACCTATTGTTTATGGAGACAGCTATTTTGGAATCTTGAGAGCAGGTATATCTGAAAATAAGATCTCTTTGCATATAGATGAGTCTATAAAAGATTTAAAAAACTATATATTTATTATTAGTTCTTTCGCATTTTTTATGACCATAATCTTGTCGTTTATGCTCTCAAGAACTCTTATCAAACCTTTACAGAGACTTAAGAATAAGATGTCAAGTATTCAGACTGATAAACTTGAGCTTTGTGAGAACCCAACAAATGTTCTTTGTAAAGATGTTTTCCAGTGTGAAAAAACATATTGTGTAGCTTATGGAAAAGAGAGGTGTTGGATTATAAAAGAAGCAAAAGAAAACTGTTCTGAATTTTATCATAGTAATTGCAAAGATTGTTATGTTTATAAATTTTCTTGTGGGGATGAGATAGGATATCTAATAGAGACTTTTAACGAGATGATTATAAAACTAAAAAGGTCTCTTGAAGAGCTTGATAGAGCAACAAAGGAAAAACTAAGACTTGAAAAATCTTCTGCTATGGCAGAGATGGCTATGACAGTAGCTCACGAGATAAAAAATCCTTTGAATGCAATAAAAGCTTCTACCTCTTATTTGAAAGCAAATTTTCAAGGTGAAGTTTTAAGAGAGTTCTTAACGATAATAGACAAAGAAACAGAGAGACTAAATGAGTTAATCACAAGCTTTTTATCTTATGCACGACCAGTTCCTCTTAAATATGAAAAGGGGAATATAAATCATGTTATAAAGGATGTAATAAAACTTGTTGAGACCGAGATTAAAGAAGGAGAAAAAACTCTTGAGATCTCTTTTGATACAACTATACCTCATTTCTACTTTGACCATCATCAACTTAAACAAGCGGTGCTTAATCTTTTAGTAAATGCCACTGATGCAACGAAAAGTGGTGACACTATATCAATAAAAACTGAAAAAAGTAATGGAAATGTAAAGATAACAATAAAAGATACAGGATCTGGAGTGCCCGAAGATTTAATAGATAAAATATTTGAGCCTTTTTTTACTACAAAAACAACAGGCTCAGGACTTGGTTTGGCGTGCGTTGAGCGGATAATTAAAGATCATGAAGGAAATATAAGTGTTAAGAGCAAAAAAAATGAAGGAGCAGAGTTTATAATAAAACTGCCTATTAAGGAATATTAAATGGCAAATATCCTATATATTGATGATGAAATAAGTGCTTTGAAAGCTATATCTGCTATCCTAAAAAAAAATGGATACAACACTTATACAGCAACAACTGCAGAAGAAGGGTTAGATATTCTAAAAAATGTCTCTGTTGACTGTCTGCTTCTTGATTACAGATTACCAGGAATGAACGGGATAGATCTACTTAGGTGGATGAGGCTTGGAGAGATATCAATTCCAACGGTTATGCTTACTGCTTACGGAACTATAGAGAAAGCCGTTGAGGCTATGAAACTTGGCGCCCATCACTATCTTATAAAACCAGTGGATACAGAATTACTTTTAAATGTGCTGAAAGAAGCTATAGCTAAAGCAAAAGGAATTAAGAAGATAGATAAGTTAGAGAGTCCTTTTCCTGAAATTATTGGCAAAAGTAAAGTAATGAAGGAAGTCTTCTATGTTATGGGGATGGTTGCAGAAAGCAATGCCAATGTATTGATCACTGGTGACTCTGGAACAGGTAAGGAGCTCGTTGCAAGGGCTATTCATAGAAAATCACTTAGAAAGACGAAACCCTTTGTGATAGTTGATTGCACTACTATACCAGATAATCTCCTTGAAAGTGAACTCTTTGGACACGAAAAGGGTTCTTTTACAGGTGCCACTGATAGAAAGACAGGGTTGATCGAACTTGCCAATGAAGGTACAGTTTTCCTCGATGAAATTGGGGAGCTACCACCTTCCTTACAGAAGAAGCTTTTGAGATTTCTTCAGGAAAAGGAGATTCAGAGAATCGGCGGTACCCTTAGAACTAAGGTAGATGTAAGGGTAATCTCTGCAACTAATAGAGATTTAGAAGGTGCCATAAAAGAAGGGAACTTCAGAGAGGATCTTTATTGGAGACTTAATGTAGTAAGGATAAATCTACCCCCTCTTAAAGAAAGAAAAGAGGATATTCCTCTTTTAGTTAATTATTTCTTAAATAAATTCTCAAAAGAGAATAACAAGACTATTCCTCAACTTGAGCCAGAGGTTATGGAATCCTTCATGAACTATGACTGGCCTGGAAATATTAGAGAACTGGCAAATGTTATTGAAAGAGCCGTTGTGTTGTCACCTTCAGGGTTAATATCGGTTAAATATCTTCCCAAGAAAATTCAAGAAAAGACAGGTTGGCTAATACCAGATCAAAAATCACTAAATCTATTAGAGATTGAGAAATCCATTATTTTAAAAGCTTTAAACTCAACAGGATGGAATCAGACCAAGGCAGCTGAGATAATGGGTATTTCAAGAAAGCAACTTCGGACCAAGATGAAAAACCATGGCTTATTGCCACAAATAGAAGAAGAATAAAAACTAAGTCTTAAAGAAATCTACTTTTATTTTATAAGATTTTTTCTATTTTGTAAGAAAATCTATTCATTGACCAGAGCAAAATAAGAAAAGTTTATGAATACTTTGATCGTTTCAGTAAATCATTATCAATTGTGGTATAAGACCTGCTATTATCAAAAGGGATGCAGAAAATAAAGAGATACTTCTACTTATAAATTTGTTTTGGGTTGCTAAAGAAGTAGAGAAGTCTTCATAGATAAAAAAAACTATTCTTAGATAGTAAAAAGCTGACAGTATACTCATACATAGCCCAAGCAGGACAAGCCACTCATAACCAGCTAAGAAAACATTTTTAAATAGATTAAACTTGACGATAAAGCCAGCTGTAGGAGGTAAACCAGTAAGAGAGATTAATATAACAGTCATTGAGAGGGCTGTAAGTGGGGAAACTTTATTTAATCCTTTATAATTATTGATCTTTTCTCCTTCTGCCATACTTAAAATAACGGCAAAGACACCTACGTTCATAAGCACATAGACGATGATATAAGGTAAAGCAGAGGTCAATATAGCCTCCTTTTTCAGTAAAAGAGCCATTGAGATGTATCCCGCATGGGCTACAGAGGAGTAAGCAAAGAGCCTTTTAAGGTCAGACTGCCTTAGGGCAAGGATATTTCCTACTATCATTGATAATGCAGATAAAGCAATGATCATATAATGAGGCTTTATATCATGATGAGCAAGAAGCAATATCTTAATTAAAGCTCCAAGTACAGCTACCTTAGGTGCTGTAGAGAAGAAAGCAGTCACTGGAGTAGGTGACCCTTGATAAACATCTGGAGACCAAGCATGAAAAGGTACAAGGGAGAGTTTAAAGGCAAAAGTGGAGATAAGAAAAATTAAGCTAAGATAGCTTGAAAGACTCTTAGAGCTCATTAACTTGAAAGCCTCATAGGAGGTGCTACCCGTATTAGCATAAAAAAATACCATGGAGGCTATAAGCAAAATAGAAGCTAAGGTGCCAAGAATAAAATATTTTATCCCTGCCTCTACACTCCTTTTGTCACTTTTGTAAAAACCAGCAAGTATATACATTGGCAGGGAGAAAGCTTCAAGGGCTAAGTAGAGTAATAAAAT
The DNA here is from genome assembly GCA_026415415.1 of Thermodesulfovibrionales bacterium. Lineage (GTDB taxonomy): Bacteria > Nitrospirota > Thermodesulfovibrionia > Thermodesulfovibrionales > Dissulfurispiraceae > DYHD01. The sequence goes on from JAOAHE010000017.1 coordinate 28,462, forward strand.
ATCATTAGCAAGTACCATCATGTTCATCCCAAATATGGCAAGGGTTAATAAATAGATATATTCTGCTCCTTTCTCGATTGACCTTTTCATTTCTTCATAAGATAAAGCGATTATTAGGATGCCAATTATTAATATTATGATTCTGAAAAGGTTTGCAAAAATATCTGTTTTTATCAATCCCCCTGAGAACTCCTTACTGAATGCAATTACAAGTCCTATGGAGAAAAACAGATTTATTGCACCTAAGAGATAGATTAGGTTACTATGCCGTTTGACAACTCCATAGAGAAAGGTTAAAGTCCCAAAGGAGATAAGGAAGATCTCAGGGATAAGCGTTATGTATTGATTCATCCTCTTCCTCCGGTTATTTCTATTCCTTTTAGCCCTTCAAGTACTAAATCAGGGTTTAGACCAAGGTATATAGTTAAAGCAAAAATTATGGATAGAATTATTAATTCCCATGACTGAACATCTCTAACAAGGAGACTTAACTCCCTTTGAGGTTTCCTTAAGAAGATTTTATAGAAAAACCAAGATAGATAAATAACTCCTACTGCAATACCCAAAACACCAAAGAACCCTAACAGAAGATTTTCACTAAATATACTGCTTAGTAATAAAAACTCACCATTAAAATAGTTCAAACCTGGAAATCCCCCCATAGCCATTATATAGGCAAAACTGAAAAAGGTAATAGCTGGAATTTTCTTAGACAGTGCACCAAATTTATCTGAATCAAAAGAGTAGGTATTTCTATAAAGTAAATCGGCAACATAGAAAAAGGCAGCTGCAAGAATGCCATGATTAATGCTTTGCAGCAAGCTTCCTTGATAGCCATAGATATTTCCTGTAAAGACTCCTGCTGTAATAATCCCCACATGACTTAGACTCATGTAGGCTAACATAGCCTTAATATCCTTCTCAGTAAGGGCAACAAAGGCAGCATAAACAAAGGACAATAGACATATAGCTATGAACCACTCACCCAGTCTATCTAATACCTCTGTAAAAGCTGGTGCCACTCTTAATAAGCCATAAATACCCATCTTTCCAAGAATAGCTGACATAAAAATAGTCACAGGCATGGGAGCTTCATAGTAAGCATCTCTCAGCCATCCATGAAAGGGCACGACGGGTATCTTTACAGCAAAGGCTAAGAAGAAGCTTATAAAAATTAAAACCTTTCCTTCTAATGTAAGCTTAAGATTTAACAATTTATCAAAGCTGAAGCTGCCACCATAACTATAGACAGCGATAATCGCTATAAAAAGAAAGATACTGAAGCCAAAAGTATATAGCATGAATTTCATTGATGCCCGCGATGAGTTTTCTGCGCCCCATAATTTTATCAAGAAGATAGACGGAATAAGCATTGCTTCATAAAAGAAAAAAAACAAAAGAAGATTATTTGAAAGAAAGTAAGCATTCACTGTAGCAGATAGAGACAGAAGCAGTGAAAGATAAAGAGATAATCTTTTTTCAATAGTTTTAAAAGACAAAAGTATGCTTATTAATGTTATAAAGCAACTTAAAACTACAAAGGGTGCATTAATTATATCAAGCCCAAAAGATATATTTACATCCCAAGAAGAGATCCACATGTAGTCCCAGACAAACTGAAAACCTTTTGAGGCTCTGTTTAGGCTTAGATACTGAAAGATACTGAATAATAAAGTGGCTAAGGAGGATAAAAGGGCAATAATTAACAAAAGATTACGCCTCTCCGTTAACCTTAGTAAAAGAGCTCCTAAGATTGGAATAATCACTAACAGATAGGTCTTCTCTAACATATTAAACCTCGCCCCTATAAGGTAATGTATAAAATTAATGCTACCGAGACAGAGATAATCATATAGAGTGCATAATCTTGAAGCCTTCCGCTCTGTATCTGAGAGAAGCTATCAGATAAGGTTTTAGCCATTTTAGATGCAAAAAGGGGTATCCTCCCCATACTCTCCGTCTCAAAAATATTAACTAATCTCCCAAGAGGGATTGTAACTTTATCCATTAGTCTCTTCCAAAGCATATTTATAAAGTCATACTCAAGAGGTACAATAGTTCTATCTAAGGTTTTTACTGAAAGCCTGCAGCCCATTCTATAAAACCAATCTATGTCAAGATTTATGTATGCTTTAGGTTTCAATCTCTTTAAAAATAAGATAAAAACTAAAGCTGTAAAACTAAAGATCCCAAAGGTATCAAGTATATGTTGTGCTGTGTAGGGTTCATAATCCATAGGATAGGGAAGGTATTGATAAAAGAGTTTGGGTAATATACCTATGAAAAGACAGAGAGCTGATGTCACTATCATAGATATCTTCATATTAGAGGGTATATCCTTTACAGAGTAGTCTGACTTCCGGTCAGAGAAAAAGGTGTAATATCCCATCTTGCATATAATGCTAATTATCGTCCCACAGGTAGCTATATTAAGCATAATGTAAGCGAAGATATTTTGAATCTCACCAGCAGCTGAGATAATAGGTGATTTGCCTATAAAGCCGTTAGTTAATGGAAATCCTGCAATAGAGAAGGCGCCTATGAAGAAACAGATCGCGGTAAGAGGTGCAAACCTTCCAACATCTCCGAGCTCTGTCATCTTCTCTTTGCCTGTTGTATAAATAACTGCCCCTGCTGACATAAATAGAAGACATTTATAAAGTATATGATTAAAAGCATGGGAGGCTGATCCATTAAGCCCTAAGGTTACAACGCCAAGTCCAACCCCAGCTACCATATATCCCACCTGGCTTACTATGTGATAAGAAAGGAGTCTTCTGAGATTATTTTCAAGCAATGCATAGATAACTCCATATACAGCCATTACAGATCCTAAGTAAATCAAGACTTCTGCCCCTGGGAAGCCTCTAATTAGGGCATAGACGGCAGCTTTTGTGGTAAAAGGATTTAGAAAGACGCTGCCATAAATAGTAGCAGAGGGATAGGCATCAGGCAGCCATGCATGTAGTGGAGGTGCAGCAGCACAAAGAACGAAACCTATTAAAATAAGCCACCAGTAAAGCTCATTAGAGTTATTCATAAAGGAGGAAAACTCATAACTTCCTGTCTGATGTATTAAAATAATTATCCCAGCAAAGAGGGATAACCCTCCCGCTATATGGACAAGAATATATCTATATCCAGCCTCTGTTGCCTCCTTTGTTCTTTGAGCCCAAATAAGGAGGACAGCGCAGAAGGATAGCATCTCCCAGAAAAGATAAAAACTTAGTATATCTGCTGCAAAACTGACTCCTATTGATGCCCCAGTGTATATTAATCCAGCCATCTGCTGGATCCAGTCATCTATGTGATAACAATAAATTATCCCAATAAGTCCAATGAAACTAAAGATATAGGCAAAAAGAAGGCTTAGTTTGTCAACTCTGACAAGAGGAGATATCTTTAACCCAAATAAATTTATATAGCCATACAACCCTGGTTCAGCAATAAGGGTAAGGAGAAAGCCTGAAGCAGCTAAAAAAACGCTGTATGGTCCTCTAAGTTTTTTGGGAAAAGCCGGCAGTAGTAATGAAAAGACAATAAGAAGGAGCCCGGGGTGGATAAAATCAATCATAGTAATCCTCCCTCTTTGTGATTATTTTGCTTAAAGATTTAGCGACAATTACAATCAGCAATGCACCAAAGAAACCTATTAAAGCGCCAAAGGCTGGAATTTCTTCAAACTCAAAATATCCATGCCCAAGATGCATTATCTTAAGAACAACCACCTCTAAAATTACAGTAACAACACAAACTATATATAGCAGTTTCTTGTTCATACACTAACCATGCTTTTGATAATCTCTTTAAGGAAATCTGGATAAATTCCAAGAATAATTGTAAATAAAGCAGTAACCAGAAGAGGGATGGCGCAGAAATAATTCTCTTTAACCCCATCCCATTTAAGATGGTGATCTGGCTGTTTAAAAAAAGCCCTGTATGAGATAGGAAGAAAATAAGCTGCATTGAGAAAGGAGCTAAGGACGAACACACCTAAAAGCTCAGGTCTTCCAATCTCAAGTGCTCCTAAAGCGAGATTATATTTACTAATGAACCCAGCAAAGAGAGGGATGCCTATCATACTTAGGGTGGCAAGGAAAAAGGAAAACATAGTAATTGGGATAGCCTTTCCAATGCCATCAAGCTCACTAATCTTCTTTATATGAGTTGATACGTAAACGGAGCCAGCTACAAAGAACATGGTTATCTTTGAAAAGGCGTGCATGCTTATATGAATAAGTCCGCCAACTATACCAGAGGGAGAAAACATTGCAACACCGATGATTATATAAGAAAGATTTGCCACTGTTGAGAAAGCAAGTCTTGCTTTAAAGTCATCTCTTGTAAGAGCAATCAGTGAGCCAACAATTATGGTAAAACCTGTAAGGAAAAATATTAGTTCCTGCATTCCTATTGCCTTTATTGTGCTTTCACCATAAACATTAAGTAAAACTCTTGAAACTGTAAAAACTCCTGCCTTTACGACTGCAACTGCATGAAGACTGTCTCTT
>JAOAHE010000017.1:32990-33330 GCA_026415415.1 Thermodesulfovibrionales bacterium
AAAACCATATATGAAAAGTATGAGCATTATCTGAAGAATAAGCTTATTGTTTTCAACTACTTCAGGAGTGAAAATTCCACCTTTTCTAAAATCAAGAGTTCCTGTAAGAATATACGTTGTCACAATGGCAGCAAAGAGAAAAACCTTAGCTGTTCCTAAAAGATAGATACTGTACTGTCTTCCACCCTCAAGTCCTTCCTCATCTTCATGATGGGCAACAAGAGGGTAGGTTACTATCGTTAAAGCCTCATAAAAGATAAACATAGTGAAGAGATTAGCAGCGAAGGCAATTCCCATAGCAGAACTCAAAGAAAGAGCAAAACATGCAAAATATCTTGTC